>JAUSJZ010000040.1 GCA_030647115.1 bacterium | reverse complement strand
GGGAGAAAGGACTTAACAGTGGAGACAACCGAACTTCTGCACAGTATCGCTTTTACAGAAAAAACCGTGGAGCTGCTCGTCACCTGGTTGCGCCGGAAGTACTACCAGCGAGTGGCTGATTTGCAGAAGAGACGGGAGGAGGCCGATGAGGAGTTAAAGAGCCTATACGAGCTGCGACAGGCACTGATTGAGAAAAATCTCACGGGAGTATATACCGATGAGATGTTTAAGGAGCAGAACAAACTGTTGGAAGATAAGATCAAAGTGGTTCAGATTGCTAAAGATGATGAGCTGTTAACAAAATACAATCTGGAGAAGATCACAGACTTCATCCAGGAAAAACTTAACAACGTGGCGGAGACCTTTGCCACGTCCACCCTCCACCAGATTAGAGTCTTGTTGTGTTCGATATTCCCCTCTGGTATGCCGTATGGCCGAAATGGTTATTCGAACACCCCAATAAGCCCTTTCTATAGCGCAATATTGGACTTACAAAAACCCATCGTCACGTTTGGCGGAGAGGGTGGGATTTGAACCCACGAGGGGCTTACGCCCCCAATAGTTTTCGAGACTATCCTGATCAACCACTCCAGCACCTCTCCCGGTGTGACCATCCGACTGATCTTTTAGAGTATGTCAGGTAACCACCAGATTGACAATTGCCGGCTAGTGTAGTAGTATTTAGTTGCTCATAGAGCAGAGAGGATTTGTCCATGTCACCCAGTGTGCTGTGTGTATTTGGCCGAGGCATCGAGAAGGTTGAGGGAGTATGGGAGCCGACCCAGGCGATTGAGCAGTTGTCCGAGCAGGGCGGACACCCGGGTGAGCGTATACCGGGAATCGAGTGCAACAGCGACGATGGTCGGGTGGTTATCGCCGGTGGTGAGTACAATGTTCGGGCGGCGGTTTGGCTCCACGATCAAGGACAACCTCCCGCCGTACTGGTATTTGCGGCCGGCCGGCCCAACTATCTGCTTAGCGATCCGGATCCCACTTTGAGCGAGGGAAAGATCATGCTTGGCCGCTTCACCCAGCAGGTGGTCTTGTCCGATTCCACTCGAGTCGTTATCCAAGACCAAAACAAGAATACTCGGGATGATCTCGTTCAGACCCTATTTCTCGCTCGTGACAATAAGCTGCACAACGTTACTATCGTTTCGGTAACGGTCCATTTACCCCGCTGTCGCGAGTTCTTACAGTCTGCTCTGGCGGCCGAGCCCAGTCTGGCCTGTTGCCGAGTAGAGTTTGTGGCTTCCGAGATGGTCTTGATGCATTACGAGCCAAAACTGTGCGCAACCTTGCAGGAACTGCTGATTTCCAAGGCCTATTGTCGAACAGCGGAGAGGGAGAGAAAGGGGATCGAGGATCTACGCGGTGGTCGATACAACTTTGGTTCACAAGGTTACGGTTTCGCCCGGACGGGTCCGTAACTTGCCTTTCCCGATCCAACTCTAACCTTAGGGCGCCCCGCGGCGCCTATTTCTTTTTTAACAAAGTATCGGTGTTCAGAACCACCGACTGGTTGGGTAACAAAGATGATTCAAAATGATAGGTGGTGGCGTTATCGCCCGGCTGGCGTTGCAGCAAGAGCGAATAATTGTCTTTGCCGATGGTATCGGGCAGACGATAAGTAATGGTCGCGAACCGTTTACTGGCGACGGGAGTGTTAAACCAGCCGGCAAAGACCGTTTTGCCATCTTCTTCGGTGGTGGCGTGGAGTTCAAAAGCCCCATCGGTTTTCACCAGGGTCGAACCGCGCGGTACCATGATGCGCAGGTAGTTGACGTTGTCGGCGTCGGGCCAGACCCCGTTACCGTGGTGGGTGCGGGTAATTTCGAGCGTATTTTCGAGCGGCCGCCCGGCACTATTCTGTTTCAAATTGACCTCTTGGGTGACGTTCAGACTCGATTTACCCCCGCCCATATTAGCGTTGTTCAGATATAAATAATCGCTACTGGTGGTTTTCACCTGACCGGCGACATCTAAGGTCACCAACGCCTGTTCGGCATCCGGTTGAATAGTATATATTTGGATACTCTTACGGGCCAACGCCTCTACTAAAATCTTGTTCACGGCGGCTGCCTGTTCACCCTTCAGGGTACTTAACTTGGCGAAGAACTTAGGCATAAAATCAGAGATAATCTGTTTCGGCTCGTTATCCACCTTGTTGGCCTTGTTCTTGAAATATTCGATCTCGACCTTGTATTGGACGACTGACAGAAAATTGGAGCTGTCGAGTTGGGTCTGATATTCGGGAAAATCGATGGGGCCGGTGACATTGAGCAGCTGCAAAATAATACTGGTGTCAATGCCGATGACGCCGTGAGCCGGCTGGCCGTACATTTTGTGGTAGAAGTCTAATACCTGTTTGGCCGTGCCGGGAAAGTCTATATCCCAGTTGGCGTCGCGCATCGCCCAGACGGTGGTTGCCTGATCAATGGGGTACGGCGGTTTAATGGGATATTTGGCCGAGAAAGCGGTGTCCGACTTCCAGATATTCGTTTGGACGTAGAAGTTAGTAACCTGTTGTTGGTCAAATTCTAAAGTGGCGTAGCTGCCAATGAAACCGCCCGTTGGGCGCAGTTCGGTGTTGTTCTGAAATAAGACGACGTAGCGCCGTGGGCCCAAACTACCGAAGAGTTCGGGGGTGGCTTGAAGCAAGTTGACCGTCGCCTGGGCCCTTTTGGTCAGGGTCGGGATACGATCTTGCCAAGTGCCTAACTGCTCCCGCAGGGCCCTCGGTAGATGATCTAGATTCACTTTACCTAAGAGCTGTTGCATGGCCGCTAAATTGGCCAGCGCTTCGTTGAGGTCGTCCTGGTGTTTGGCCTGCCAGCCACTGATATAAGTGGTTTTCTGGCTGATGGCTTCGTTCATGGTGGTGGGGGTGGCCGTCGGTGGCCGGTCGGCCAGGGCGCGGGTAAAAGCCTGACCGGCTTTCGAGGCGTGCCGCCCAATGCGTAATAGTTGGATCGAATCGCGGGCGTAGGGGGCGATGAAGAGCGATTTGGAGAGGCTGTCTAAGTCTTTGATAGCGTCAGCCGAGGAGTCAAAACTACTGGCCGAGACGTCAAAGGCGGCGCGGGCTTTATCGGGTTCGAAGAGAGCGTACTGCGAGCCGGCTAAGAGCGATTCTACCCCGGTGCCCGCGCCGGTGAGCGCTACTTTAAGGTTCTGGTCGTTATGTAAGAAGAGTACCAAGAGTAGGGCCATTGATAATAATAAGCCTGATGCTCCAAAACGAAACCAGGCGCGGTGGTGTGGTTGGGGCCGCCAGCGCCAGATTGGAGTACCGGTTCGGCCGGAGCCGAACTCCCAGCCAACCGGTCGTTGCTGTCCCGACGGACTGGGCGGAGTCGCCTGGGCCGTCGCAGACGGTTTTTGAGCAACAGCAACAGGGGGTGTCTTAACACCCAAAGAAGAAGGGGGCCGCACTCCGTCTAATGACCTCCTTTGCATACGACTCTATTGTAGCTTACAATTAAAACCATGAAGAAATTTTTGTCTGGCAGTCTGATACTCATTCTCGGCACCCTGCTGATGAGCGCCTTGAACTACGTCTACAATCTTTTTATCAACCGGGCGCTCACGCCGGCCGACTTCGCCACCTATACGGCGCTGCTCGGAGCGGTGGCTATTTTGAACGTGCCGGTCGGTACCGTTCAGACTGTCGCGGCCCGCTACAGTGCCGATTATCAGGCCGAAGGTAGTCATCCCCACCTCAAAGCGCTGTTATCCACCCTCACCCGGCGGTTGGCCCCCATCGGGCTGCTCATCTTTGCCCTGTTTCTGTTATTCCCGCACGCCATCGGTGCTTTTTTTAATGCGGCTGATGACCCGGCTCTGAAAGGGGCGGTGGTCGTCATCGGTTCCATGTTCTTGTATCAGTTATTGGTACCAATCAATCGCGGTATTTTACAGGGGCGGCAGCAGTTCGCCGGTCTCTCTTTCAATATGGTGGCCGATTCGTTTGCTCGTATTTTGTTCGGGTTGGTATTACTGGTTCCCCTGACCGGTTTAGGAATTAACCAAGCGATCGCCGGTGTTTTGGGCCATACCCTAAAAATATCGCATCCGGGTACGGTGGCGGCCGCTTTGGGAGCCATTGTGGCCGGCACATTGGTCGCTTATCTACTATCGTTTTGGCCGTTGCGCGATTTGGCGCGGGCTAAGTTTGAGGCGGTCAAATTAGACGGAGCGGCGATTATCAAATACGCCTGGCCGACCATGGTCATGTTTATCTTTATGTCGCTGTTGATGAATGTCGATATAATTCTAGTGAAGAAATTCTCAATGATGGGTACCGGGTTAACGCCCGACAATGCCGGTGAATACGCCACCCTCTCAACCCTGGCCAAGTTGGTCTTCTACGTCACCGGGCCGGTGGTGACGGTAATGTTCCCCATGATTGCCGAGCGGTTAAAACAGGGGGTAAAACACTATAAATTGCTGTTGACAACTTTAGTAGCTGTCATGCTATCGTCGGTAGTTATCTTAGGTATCTTTGCGGCGGCGCCGGCGGCAATTGTCGGTCTCTTGACACCCGACTACGTGCACGTCTCCCAGTATTTAGTCCCCATGACCGTCATCTTCTTGGTCTACGGTTTAGTCAACGTTATGACCAATTACTTCTTGGCTCTGAAAGACTACTCCTTCTTAATTCCCCTGGGGGTAATGTCGGTAATGGAGATTGTCTTAATCACCCTCTTCCACGGTAGTTTGGTGCAGGTCATCCAGATGGTCATTGTCACCCAGACCACTTTGCTGATGCTACAAATATTCATCTATCTAATAGGGAAGCGAGAACAGTTAAGCCTACTAATGAAAACAAGTTATGGCGACACCATCGACTGATCAACCGGGTAAAGTTTTAGTGACCGGCGCGGCCGGCTTTTTAGGCTCTCATCTGACGGATGCCCTGATAGCCAAGGGTTATGAAGTGGTGGCTGTGGATAACTTTATTACCGGTAATAGGGGAAACCTGGCCCAGCTTGAGGGCAACCCGCTATTTACCTTCATCGAACACGATATTATTGAACCCTTACCGCCGGCCATCACCGGACAGCACTTTACGAAGATCGCCAATTTAGCCTGTCCGGCCTCCCCTATCGATTATCAAGAGAAGCCGCTTGAGACCATGCGGGTCTGTGCAGCCGGGGTTGATCATCTGCTGGCACTCGCCCGTCGCGACGGCGCTCGTTTCACCCACACCTCGACCTCTGAAGTCTACGGTGACCCACTTGAGCACCCCCAACGCGAGACTTACTGGGGCAATGTTAACTCTTACGGTGAGCGCAGCTGTTACGACGAAGGTAAACGGTTCGCCGAGGCTTTAATTTTTAGCTATCGCAAGCTGTTTAAGGTGAACACCGGTGTCACTCGCATCTTCAATACCTACGGTCCCCGCATGCGCCCGTCAGACGGCCGGGTGATGACCAATTTTATTAAACAGGCTCTGGCCGGCGAACCCATAACTTTATTCGGTGACGGTTCGCAGACCCGCTCGTTCTGTTACGTTGATGATCAGGTGAAGGGCCAGCTAGCGATGCTCGAAAGCGATTTTGAAGGTCCGGTGAACATCGGCAACCCCGGTGAGTTTACCATCAAGCAGTTGGCCGAAAAGGTAATTGAACTCACCCACTCAATATCCAAACTAACCACCGCTCCGTTGCCAAGCGACGACCCGAAGCAACGTCAGCCCGATATAAAAGTGGCGCGAGATAATTTACACTGGGAGCCGACTATCAACCTTGAAGTGGGGCTGCAACGTATGATTGAATCAATGAAGAGCAATAAAAATTTAGCATGAACATCGCCATTATCGGTACCGGTTACGTCGGTTTGGTCACGGGTACCATCTTCGCCGAACTCGGCAACAACGTTATTTGTGTGGATATCAATGCCGCCAAGATAGCCTTGTTGCGAGAAGGCAAGTCCCCTATTTACGAACCGGGTTTAGCCGAACTGATCACCCGTAACATTGCGGCCTCTCGCCTGCACTTTACCACCGAGCATCTCGAAGCGGTACGCGAGGCCCAGGTAATCTTTAACGCGGTCGATACCCCTTCGGCCGATGACGGTTCGGTTGATATGAGCTCCATGCGAGCGGCGAGTACCGATGTGGGCCGAGCGCTGGCTTCGTTGCCGTCCGAGCAGCAGTTCTTTCGGGTTATCGTCAACAAATCCACCGTACCGGTCGGTACCGCCAACCAAGTCCGAGAGATTATCAGTACCAACTACCGGGGCGATTTTGATGTCGTCTCTAACCCCGAGTTTTTGCGTGAAGGTCAGGCGGTGAGTGACTGTCTGCATCCCGACCGCATTGTTATCGGTGACGGTCACCCGGGTAGTCGGGCCGTGATGGAAGAGCTATACCGCCCTTTTGATGCGCCCATCTTGTTTACCGACGTGCAGACGGCCGAGATGATCAAGTACGCCTCTAACTCTTTCTTGGCCATGAGTATCAGTTTTATCAACAATTTGTCGTGGCTCTGTGAAAAGGTCGGGGCCGATATTGAAAAGGTGAGTGAGGGCATGAAACTTGACCGCCGCATCGGCAAACAGGCCTTTTTAGCCGCCGGCCCCGGTTACGGCGGTTCGTGTTTTCCCAAAGATATCAGAGGAATCGTCTCCATCGCCGCTGACCACGGGGTCGATTTGAAAGTGTTACGCATGGTTGATGTTGTTAACAACGAGCACCGCCAACTGTTAGTGCCACGACTGGAAGAGCTGATGGGCTCGGTGGCGGGTAAGAGAGTGGCTATCTGGGGGCTGGCTTTCAAACCCGAAACCGACGATCTGCGCGATGCCGCTTCGACCACGGTGATTCCGGCACTGCAGGCTAAAGGGGCCGAAATTCACGCCTTTGACCCGGTAGCCCAAGAGAAAGCCCGGGAGTTATTTAAAGACGTAAATTATCATCCAAACCCCTACGAGGCTATCACTGACGCCGACGCCTTGATGATTTTGACCGAGTGGAATGAGTTTATCTCGCTCGACAAGGTGACGATGAAGAAGTTAATGCGCGCGCCCGTAATCTTTGACACCCGTAACGTCTACGAGCCGCACGAGATGGCGGCCGAAGGGTTTACCTACGCCTCCATCGGTCGTCCGCGGGTTGATACCGGTGTAAACACTAGCGTCAATGTCCCCATTTCTGCTACAACTGATACAGCCACCCTCACCCCACAACCGGTCTGGTCTGACGCGGCTACCCCCCGATTCTAATGAAATTATCGGTTATTATACCGGCCTATAAAGAAGAGGCGAACATTGCCCGAACGATTCGCAATCTTCGTGATGAGCTCGATAAACTGGACTATTCAAAAGAGATAATTGTGGTCGTTGATGGCAGCCCCGACGAGACGGCCGCCAAAGCCAAAACGGTCAACTGCTCTTACCTGCGGGTGCTCTCTTACACTCCCAACCGCGGCAAGGGCTACGCCATCTATTATGGAGTCAAACACAGTCAGGGTGAGATTGTCACCTTCTTTGATGCCGGCGGTGACTTTCACCCCGATCATATTGACCGGTTCGTTAAACTGCTCGAGATCTTTGATGCCGATATTGTGGTGGGTAGTAAAGTGCACCCGGCCAGTAAGGTAAATTACCCCAAATCGCGCCGTATCTTCAGTTGGGGTTGGCGCATGCTGATTCGGCTGCTCTTTCGGCTCGATGTCAGTGACACCCAGACCGGTTTGAAAGTGGCCAAGCGGAAGCTAATTGAGGATGTCATGCCCCGAGCTACGGTCAAGCAGTACGCCTTTGATTTGGAGTTGTTGGTGATTGCCAAAAAACTGGGCTACAAGCGGTTCTTTGAGGCACCGGTGAATATGCACTTTAACGATGCCGGTGGTGGGGCGGCTAACCTGAAAGCCATCCGTAAAATGTTTAATGACATGCTGGCCGTCTGGTATCGCTTACATATATTGCACTACTACGATCAGCCGCACTTTAAACTGGTCGGCAAGTAACAAAAACCACGCTATTTGTCAGGCGTGGCCAAAGCGGCTATATTAGCTTAATCGGAGGAAAACGCCGTGAATGCTGAACACTTTCTGGCTCTCGTGGAAGGGCCGGCGGCCGACAAGGTGGTGGTCGAGGCCTGGCAGCAGGTCAACCAGCTGAAAGGCACCGACCTGACCGCTATCTCCGAAGCCGTCGCCGAGCACCGACCGCACCTGCACTGCGACCTCTTCGAGTCGAAGCTGTAGGTTCGAGCTCGACCGTTCTCAAGGTACCCGCACCCCGCGGGACCTTTTTTTACGAGGAGTACTCTCTCTTACCGATAATGAGGTCAACAATCGACGTTAACAGGAACTGATGCATATTTTCGACGTGATTGTAGCCCGAATCGGAGACATAAAAATTGAGATCACCTAGCTGACGCAAGGGATTGTCCGCCTTGAAACCGGAGAAAGTGATAACGTGAGCGAAGTTTAGCTCTTTGGCGGCAACGCAGGCATTGCGCACGTTGGCCGAGTTGCCGGAAGAGGAGATGGCAATTAAAACATCATTGGGTCGTCCGTAGTGTCTGATTGCTTCGGCCATCCAGTTTTCGTGGCCACGATCGTTCGCTAAACAGGTAAAAAGGGAGGAGTCGTTAAAGGTCATCGCTCGCAGTTTGGCGCTTTTGGTTAGATCAACCGCGAGGTGACTAGCCATGGCGGCGCTGCCACCGTTACCGACAAGATAGATGGTCTGGCCGTTTTCACCGGCGGTTTGTAAGACGTGTTTAGCGGTGTTGAGATCGGGCGCCAGGGTTTTGGCCTCGGTCACTAGACGGGCAAAGCTATCAAAATACTCATTGACGAAGGTTTGAGGAGTGGCGTTTTCCATAAATTAAATTAGTGATTGGCTTTTATAGTAGCAAATTAATAACGTTTCGGCTAAGCTGTGGCTATGAGTTATCGCGAATCAATCCACATGAACGGCATTCGGGCGGGCAAAAGCGTGCGGGCCAGTTTGGGTAGTATGGATCGCCGTGACGCCATTATTGATTACGGTGTCGATGGTTTTATGCTGGCCGTGGCGCTGCAGTGGGCCGTCGAGACCAGAATCTACCATTCTTACGATAACCGCACTTATTTCGTCAAAGCGGGCGACACCCGCGATACGGTGGCTGACCCCCACGACATTAAACACGATTACGTGCGGGCAGCCGTACTCCACCACAAAGTCGGCCCGTGCCAGATTGATGTCAACGCCGACGTACCGGCCCAGATGGGTCTCGGTGGTTCTTGCGCCCTCATGCTCTCGCTCAATCACGCCCTCTGGTCTTGGAAACACTGGTCGGTACCGCTATCCCCCCAAGATGAGGTGCGCCTCGCCGCTTTTCTCGAAACCGGCCCGACCGAAAACAATTTATCTTTAGGTAAAAGCAATGGCGTACAAGATTATCTAGGCTCGTTGGCTATCAATCTCACCGGTTCACCCCTCATCTCCATGCCCATTAGACGGGCGGTGGATGTTAGCGGTTGGGTTTACACTAGACCCGTTTACGAAGAGGCCTATACTTTTCCGGCCGAGTCGGTCGCTTGGCTATCTGATTCTTTGATGATCTTTCGCATTAACGAACGGATGGCAACGGCCGCGCAACACATTGACGGCCAGAAACCGAGTGTGGCGCTGATGCGACAGATGTCTGAAATGACTCGTGATGCCGCCCGAGCGCTGGTCGATTACCAGATTGATCGTTTCGCTGCGGCGGCCAAGCAGTCTTGGGAGCTGAAAATTACCATGGACCCGGGTGTTATTCCCGCCCACGCCCAACCGTTTTACAATCGGGTTCGTGATTTAGAGGCGGTAAAACTGATACGCATTATGGGAGCGGGCGGCGGCGGTTGTTTCTTAATCTTGTGTGACGACCCCGAGACGCGACAGCGTATCATTGAATATTCTGAAGAAGATAACGCCGTCTGGCACTGTAAAAACGTTAGTCTGGCTAAGCAGCCGGGCGGCGCTAATCGTATATAATTCGTGACAATGACCGTTAAACAGTCGGCAATCTTTCTCGATCGTGACGGTACTATCAATACGATGCCCGCTTACGCTGATGCGGCCTTTGACAGCCCGCGGGTACCGGCTGATTTTGTTTTTATCGATGGTGTAGTTGAAGCATTACAGCAATTAGACCCACGCTACGCACTCTTTGTGGTGACCAATCAACCGGGTGTGGCTTACGGTAAAATTGCTCATGAGGGCATTGTTGTGGCAACGAACGATTTAATGACCCGGCAGCTGAAACAGTTCGGGGTAATCATCACCGATGTTGCGACTTGTCTGCATAGTGATAATCGGGCCAGAGTTGTCAATCACAACTACTATCACCCAGCTTGCGGTTGTCGTAAGCCGGCGCCCGGTTTAGTGCTTCAGCTAGCCCAAAAACACAACCTTGACCTCTCAAATTCCTGGGTGATTGGTGATCGGGTAAAGGACGTAGCAGCCGGACAAGCAGCTGGTATCAATAATTTAATAATAGTTAATTACGAATTTTCAGCGAATGAAGTCTGTTCATTCGCCAAAAACGTAGCCTCAATGAAAGAGGCGGTTAATTTGTTACGATAACAATGTGCAGATCCTACTTCTAAATTGGCGCGATCCCAAAAACCCCAAAAGCGGCGGCGCCGAGTATATTGTCGGTGAGTTGTTGAAACACCGAATTAAGTTGGGTGATAGCGTTACCTGGTTTGCCATGACCTACACCGGTGCCAAAGCCGAAGAGACCCTAGATGGCATCAAGGTAATTCGGGCCGGGGGTCCGTTAACGGTGCAAGGCTCTGCCAAACGATGGTACCGCCAACATTCGACCGAAATTGACCTCATAATAGACCAAACTCACGGTCTGCCATTTTTTGCTCCCCGTTGGGCTAAGTGTCCGGTCTTGTTCTACGCCAACGAAGTGGCCGGCCCGATTGCCAAATTTATGCTACCGTGGCCGTTCGGTTATCTCTATCAGTGGTTAGAGCCAAGTTTTATTCGACAATATCGCGATGTACCGGCGGTCTCCATCTCTTCCTCAACGACGGCCGATTTGCGGCAATTTGGTTATCGGGCACTAATAGTCACCCTACCACTGGCCTGTGACACCAAACCGCTCGCCAAACTGCCAGCCCTTGCCACCAAAGAGAAAGAGCTGACTCTTATCTTCGCCGCCCGATTAGTGCCCCTCAAGCGACCCGACCATGCCCTACAGACCTTGCAGCAGGTGGTTAAAGAAGTACCAGAAGCAAAATTATGGATTTTAGGAAGTGGTGTGAAGATGTATGAACAGTACTTACAACGACTGGCAGAGCGGTTAGGCATTTTGAAACAGGTTAAATTCTGGGGGTTTGTCTCGACCGACCAGAAAAAGGAGTTGATGCAGCGAGCCCATCTGGTCTTGATTACCTCCATCAAAGAAGGTTGGGGTCTGACGGTACCGGAGGCCAATGCCCTAGGCACGGTCGGAGTTACCTATAATATCGCCGGGGTTAGAGACAGTAATCTACACAATCAAACGGGGTTGTTGAGTAAAAGTAATAATCCGGCGGCGCTGGCCGAGTCGGTGGTGGAGTTGTGGCAAAACCCGACCAAATACGCTCGATTACGTCAGCAGGCCTGGGAAGTCAGTCAGACCAGAACCTGGGATAAGACAGAGGCTGCCTTAGACCGGGCAATCAACAATGTAGTGAACTCAACCAATGAGAAAGACACCTAGCTGGTCATTAGTTCTATATGTGATTGCAGCAGCAATCGTTGGTTATATTATTGTCAGCGAACTTTTCAGAGGAGATGTCGTCATTGGCGGCGAAATAAAATCATCATACGATATTGGTTCTTGGTTGAAAGTATGGCGACATGCGTGGGCCACTAATGCCTCACTCGGATATTCAACCCATTCTATTTATATCAACCCTGGTCTACCAGATATATTTACTTACAGTTTTCCATTATTTTTACCATTTTTTGGTTTTATAGCTCTATTACAGCAAGTATTTGGTCGGTATGGTTTTGGAATATTTTATGTAGGCACTATCATTGTCCAGTATTTAGCTATTTTGAGGTTATTACCAGTATTTGGTTTTAGAAAAAATCTGTATTTATTATCTTTCGTTGCGGCCAGTTATTTTGTATTGGTACCCTATAAAGCTGTTTCCTATATGTTTGTGGGCATTGTTTACAGTTTAGAACAAGGATTAATATTGTTGTTAATATCTACATTGTATTATTTTACTAAAGCATTATCAGATGGTAATAAATTAACAATCAAGTATTATCACTATCAACTAATATTATTATATTCATTACTTTTTACTGCCGGTATTGGAACTTTGGTTATCGTCAGTTATGGGACAATTATTTATTTTATTGTTACGATTATTAAATTTAAAAAACAAGGAAACACAATTGTACTAAAAAAACTGTTTAAAATAACTGCATTAACAATTATGTGGTTATTGCTATTGATGGCCTATGTTCTCTTCCCCTTAAAGTTGAATCACAACATTGGTAATGAAGCAACAGAATCTATTAATACTAGCTATCCAATGACAAATAAGTGGAAGGATATAATAACGGGGAGTCCCTCAATGTCTGCTGGAGAAATAACAATTGTTCCACTTGTTTTAGTAATTATACTTGCTTGGTTTGGTCTTTTTTGGGGAAAAATAAGGTATAAAAAAATCTTAATAATAACGGCGTTAGCAGCTGGCGTATTTGCAGTTGGTACTGGTGTACCATTTGCCAAAATTAATTATTATTTTTTTCAACACCTGCCTTTAATGAACTTCAATAGATCGGTAACCAGGTATGAAATATTTGTCGTGTTAGCCTATGCCATAGGCCTAGCGGCAATATTGGAGATTCTTTGTAAGCAGAAACCAAAGAAATTTATTTTTGCATTAAGTATGATCTTATTATTTATTTGGGCATGTCCGGTTATTTTGCGAGGAAATGCCAATGAGAGAATCAAAGCGATAGACGTACCAACTAAGTATTTTAAGTTAAATGATTGGTTAAAAGAGAACTATTCCAGTCGAACCAGAGTTATTTATTTACCGCAAAATCAAGATATTGCTACCGGTTACGATTGGTCTCCACAAATAAAAACTGGCAGTATCTATAAAACACCATATGATTCAATGCTTAGACTGAATGGTGAAAATGTCACCATAAATAGTACTTTTGGACTCATCAGTCAATATTTACGATACGCAATGGGTGTTCTAAATACGAATCAGGTCGAAGGGTTAAATATGTTGAAAAACACCGGTGCAGAGTTGTTTATAGTGGATAGTTCTGTTCTCGACAAGGACATAGTAAAAAAAATAAACGACGCCATAAGAGATGATAAAGATTTTATTAAAATTGACAGTGCACCAGTTGGATATGAAATTTATAAAAACCTTAAATTGTTCAAAGCCGTCTCCAATGAAAACGGAATACTGTTGGTAGGTGATTTAAATTTCTATAAGACATATCAAAATAAACCGGTGGTAATGCTTAATCAGCAGGAGAATGATCCGCTAGATATTTTAAAAAAATGTATTACCTGCAATCTGATTATTCAAAATAATTATACAATAGACGATTTATTAGGTAGGGTATTTAGTGACCAATATGAAATTAAGCCAATATTAAAAAGAAAGATTTTGCCTGAGGAAATTGGGTGGTCTGCACTAGGTAGTATTAAAAGCCTAACTAGCGAATCAGGAATACTGACTCAGACTGGTTCGGTTATAGTGACAAATGTGCCCGATACGATCAGCTATTCGCTTGAAGATAAAATAAAAGACAATCAAAGCTACTACGTTTTTGTAAAATATGTGCAAGCATTTAATAGATGGGGTAAGGGTAAAGTAGCCATGAATGAACAGACTCTTATTGAATTAGACTCTAATAAAAAAGACTCACCAGTTATCAATAACTGGCATATAGTAGGGCCTATTAATATAACAACTACCGACAGCAGTTTTAAAATAGAAGAGACAGATAAGGGTTCTCTAACGATAGAAAAAGTTCTGCTAGTACCTTCTGATGCATTCTTAACAACAAAAGTAGAAGTCGAACGTTATGTCAATCAACTCCAGAAACAGAGTAGCAACATTCAATCTTCATTTATTAAAGAATTCAATGACAGCTCAAACACTGAAGTAATAATGAGTGGATTATCAAAAGGGATTGTTAATATGCAGATGCAATACGACAGAGATTGGATACCATCTACAGGTAAACTCATCGCCGGGAATTACTATGGTTTAGCAACAATTAATGATGCAACCGACAACACCATAAGATGGTCTTACAGAACAGAAAAATTTTATCATGTTGGGTTAATAGTAACCCTGTCATCACTCCTAATTCTAGTTTATTTGTCTGTTGTCAGTCATTTAAAATATGCCAAAGCTGACGAAAACCACTCTTAAAGGAAGAATGTTTTTCTACCAATAAAATTTCAAAGAAAGACAATCAGATCAATCAGACCAACGTAGTTTGTAAAAGACGGGTTGCTGCTAAAATTACAGTATGACTTTACTGCAACAGCATCTGGCCAGAGTGACCAATTTGAGCCTGGCGAATGTTTGGTTGGTGGCAACAAACGGGGTCTGGTTCGGGTTGGTGACAACTGTCTTAGTAATACTGCCCGGTCGCTTTGTGTTACAAAAACTGCATATTAAGCTTGGTCTGTTTAATGTTGCCCTATCGTTTATGGTCGGTAATCTATATCTATTTCTTTGGCGTTACTTGGCGGTGGCGCTTGGTTGGGGTGAGGTCGGTTTTCTGGTCGGAGCAGTGCTAGTAGCCGGGTTGGCCTATTGGGGTGGAGCCGTGACGGCTCTTAGAGAAGATATCAAAAATTGGCGCCGCTCACACTTATGGCTGCTCGTCTTTTTTCTCTTGATGCCCCTGGACTGGACACTACCGACTCTGGCCACTGGTCTGGTAGACAAAAATGACGGGGTCATTATGTCGATGTGGTTGGGTGGAGAGCGGTTGATGATGACCGGTCACGCCACGACTATCTTTGAACAGGTGCCGCCCATTCACCCTTACTGGCAGAATATTTGGTTGCAGTACCATTATTTTGGAACCGTACTCCAGACGGCTTATCATAGTCTCGGCCTCAACCCGCTGCTGATAAATTTTATGTTATTGCCGACCGCTATCGGCCTCGCCGTCGGCCTTGCTATTTACGTCTTAACCCGCTGTTTAACTCAAAACCGGTTTGTCTCGCTCATGGCCGTGGTGATCTTTTTCTGGTGGGATACGTTGGGTTATCTCTTTCCGGTAGCCTACCGTTACGAGCCGACGCGGTGGTGGATGACCGTCTTTACCGATCATAAACACGCCTACATTAACGGTAATTCGCACCAGTTCGCTGCCCTGTTTTTACTGCTAGCCCTGGTTTTATTCTGGCAGGCGCTCATGCAGCCTAAAATTAGGGCCAAGCAGCTGACCTATGTCTTGGCGGGAGCGGCGGCCGGAATCTTGATTCTGATGAAGGCCCAGGCCTTTATGGCCTTCGTCGGTGGGGTTATTATCTATCTGATCTTAGAAATTATGGTCAGTTTAATTGGCCGTCAACGAACCGTCACTAAAACTTTGGGGGCCGTCTGGTGGCTACTGGTGGGTGTTTTAAGCACCGGGCTACCGCTTATCTGGCACAACCGCGCCCAACTGTTTATTCCGAAGGAGATAAACGTGATGTTTAGCCCGTTATCACACCCGGTGGGAGCCTTAGATAATGTCCCGGCCATCCACCAATATATTGAGCAGGCCTCACCTGGTATCATCGCTCAACTGCGGTTTTGGCGTGACTATAATTTGCCGCCCAGTCTGGTGCATTATTTTTGGTATATCTCGCTCGGGTTTATGCTGGTAGCCATTTCGTTTAAGGTAATCGGTCTCTTGGCACCCCTGTTTGCCAGGTCGCTCACCGCCGCCCAGCGCTCGCTGGTCTTGCTCTTATTCTCGGTCTCGGTCAGCGCCATTTTAGCGACATTGCTGCTGTGGTTTACGTTGGGTAATCAGTGGCAGTTTCTCTTTACGGCCTTTATTCCGCTCTCAATTTTGACGGCGTTTGTCATTTCACGTTGGTCCTACCCGAAAGTCTGGTTGATTGTCTTGACCTTAATTTCACTGCCGACCGGTTTGGGAGTACTGGCCGATGTGCCGGTTGATCGTTCGTTACCGCAGGCCGAAATTAACAGTGTGGCCCAGATTCGCCGGTTACGGGCCCGCTTCGACAGCTGCTTCTTTGTCCTACCGCCTAACACCGAAGATCCGAACAGCCCGGTCGATCTCTACAATCAGGTGCGCGAGATTATGTATCCTTTTTACGCCCACTGTCGGGTGAACGCGGCCATGGGCCCGAAACCGATTTTGAACTTTGCGGTCAAAGACACCGAACAGATTTACAAGGTTTTAAAACCCGACCTGCTGGCGGTGACCGATGCGGTCACTTTGGGTGCGTATCTAGAGAAGTACCAACCACGTTGGTTGTGGCTGGCGCCTAATAATCGCTACGGGGCCACCGTCGAAAATATGCTTAGTTACGGTTACCAGCCGGTGGCTGGTGTCAGTCAAACCGGTGGCCAAATATTGGAGCGACGATAATTACGAGTAACGACCGGTGATGAGATTAAGGGTGATGAGCATAACTTCTTTGAAAAAGTTAAAGGTGTTGGAAAATTGGCGCACGGTGCTGCCTTCGGCGTGAGCCCATTGAACCGGCACCACGGCTACTTGATAACGGTGGTGGCGGGCAATCACCAACACCTCAACGTCAAACCCGAACCGTCTAATCTTCAGCCGCGAAAAGATCTCTTTGGCCGGCCGGTTACGAAACAGTTTAAAGCCGCACTGGGTATCTTTAATGCCGGGCAGCAAAATACCTTGGATAAATAGGTTACCCAAGCGGCTAACGATGCGGCGCAACAGTGGTGGCGGGGTAGTCATCTGGTCGGGCTCCTCGTAGCGCGAGCCGATGGCGATGTCAAAACCGTCGCGGTCTAAAAGAGGCATCAACTTGTCGAGCTCGGTGATGGGGGTGGAGTGATCGGCGTCGGCGAGTAGAATCAGCCGGGCCGACGCCGCCAACATACCCGTTTGGGTCGCCTTACCTTTACCACTATTTTTGGCCAGTGTCAGCGAACGGACAGTCGGGTGCTTACGCGCCAGTTCGGCAATGACGCGGCCGGTATCATCTTTGCTGCCGTCGTTGACGATAACTATCTCATATTGCCACGGATGCCGGTTGAGGTAGGCAATAAAGGCCTCGATAGTGGCCGTGATGCGCTGCGCTTCGTTGTAGGCCGGTACGACAATGGCTAAATCGAGATCTTCATTAAACGACAATTGGACGATTGGTTTAGTCTTGAAGGTCCATCTTTTGTTGATGTTAAAATTCCAAATGAAAGTGAGACCCACAGCCGCTACCTTGGCTAATACCGCGTTCCATAGATACCAAGCAGTAGTGATATAAATGAAAGTGGTTGAAATGATGACTCCTCCGACAGCGGCGACGAAATATTTGATCAGCTGTTTGCGCAAGGAGTGTGATTCGGCGGCGAACGTCCACCGCTGGTGGATGGGGAAGGTGCAGATAAGGGAGAAGAGAAAGGCCACCATATTGGCAACGGTCGGGCTGGCCAGCTGCCAGTATGACAACAGAAAATAGGTTGAGAAATCGATTAAGGTAGCCAAGACGCCTACTAAACCAAAACGGATGACCGCCTTCTGTAACAAGTTTAGTTTGGCTTGCATGCGACGACAATTAGAGTTAGGCCGTTGGCCGGAGCAAACCGGTTCTCGAAGAGCCAAAACCAGGCCAACAGAGCTTGATTGATAATTTTTTGGGCCACCGTTCGGCTGCCGGCTCGCAGGGTCTTCGGACGCTCCTTTTGATGGTTAATCTGATAGCGCACGACGGCCTCGCCCAAACGGTTCCACCACCGTTGTTGTTCAATTTCAAAACCGGCTGCAATGACCTTCTCTTGCAATTCGGCCCAATCGTAACGGCGCCAGTGACCCAACTCACGGTCAAAATCGTGGAAGAGCGATTGGTGGGCCGGTACGGCGATCAATATTCTACCGCCCGGTTTTAAGGTACCGTAAAGGCTGGCCAGAACGGCTTGATCGTCTTCAATGTGCTCGATGACGTCGAGCAAATAGATGTTATCGAAATAGTTGGTGGTTAACAGGCTGGGCTGATTGGTGATATTCATGGTGTCGGGGGCATTGAGTATGGCCTGTTTAATGAGCGGTTGGCTAATTTCAAACCCGTTCAACTCGAGCGGGTGGTTGGTAAATTTGGCCAGTCGTTTCAAAAGTTGGCCCGAACCGCAGCCGTAATCCAAAATCTTACCTCGAGGCGGTAGCATTGTTAAAACGAGCGAATTCAAGCTCCAGGTGCGCCATTCGTTTTCGGGCAGGGCGGCGATGTGTTCTTCGAGATAAGAGTCGGGCATACAATTAGTGACTACTAGACACTAAAATAATGTCACATTTTAACGTTTGGGTAAAGCTCGCCAACCCCGACGATATCTGGTAAAGTCGGGTGTAGAAGTAAGATTATATTTATGAAAGAAATTTGGCCGGTGGTTAGTGTTATTATGCCGACCCTCAACTGCGCCTCAATTTTGAAAGAGTGTCTCGGTTACGTTCGGGCCCAAGACTACGATCAGTCAAAATTAGAAATAGTCATCGCCGATGCCAACTCGACCGACGACACGGTCAAAGTAGCTAAATCTTTTGACGCCCGGGTCTTTAAAAACCCGTTGCTGACTTCTGAAGCCGGCAAAGCGGTAGCCGTCAAGGAGGCCAAGGGTGAATACTTCCTCTTTATAGACTCCGACAACTTTATTGAAGAACCAGACTGGTTGAAACGCATTCTAGAGCCGATGCTAGCCGATAAAGAAGTGGTCGGTTCCGAACCGCTCTGGTATACCTACCGTCATCAAGATCCGCTCATCAGTCGCTATACGGCCATGATGGGGTTGGTGGACCCGGCCGTTTTCTTCACCGGCAACTACGACCGTATGTGTCTGCTCTCGAATACCTGGACCAAACTGCCGATACCTTACGTTGATAAACCGAAGTGGCTGGAGCTGACCCTCTCGAAGGGTAAGGTGCCGACTTTAGGCTCCAACGGCTCACTCTTACGGGCCTCTATTTTTGATAAAGCCAAAGTCGGTGAGTACCTATTTGATAACGATAACATCTCTGAATTGGCCGAGAAGAAACCGATCAAGTTTACCAAAGTGAAAATCGGTATCGTGCATAAGTTCTCGGCTACCGTTCGTACCTTTGCCCGCAAGCAGCGCCGCCGCATTAAAGACTTTCTCTATTATTCGAAGGTGGGTATGCGTACCTACCAATCAAACGTCAGCAACCGGGGCCTGTACATCTTTATTATCTACAGTGTTTTGATTATTCCGGTTATTTTGCAGTCTTTTATTGGATTTGCCAAAAAACGTGATGTAGCCTGGTTTGTCCATCCACTACTATGTTGGGTCACGCTATGGGTTTATGGCTCCGAAGTGATTTTGGCCAAAGTAAGGGGGGTCGAGATTGAAAGTCGACAGGGTTGGCAACAGACCAAATGACGAAAGGCACACGTAAAACCAAAGCCGGTAAAAGCAAAACCGGGTTGATTGCTCGACCCGAGACCGAAGAGCGTACCCACGCCCCGGTAGCCTATGCCAAGACCGGGTTGGAGCTGTTAGAGGCTCAACCAGATGACATTGTTTTGGATATCGGTTGCAAGGGTGGCTGGTTGGAGTACCAACTGCACCAAAAGGTAAAAAAAATGGTGGGGGTCGATATGGATGCGCCGTTCATTGCCGAGAATAACAAAATAAATAAGTATCATAATATTTCATACGAAGTAGCCGATGTCAGCCACCAGCTGCCCTTCGCCGACAATACCTTTACTAAAGTCGCCCTGTTCGAGGTGCTAGAGCATATTCCACCTAAAACCGAACCGCGAGCGCTGGCCGAGATCTACCGCGTTCTTAAACCGGGAGGTACTTTGGTACTCACGACGCCGCACGCCAATTGGTTATCGACTATCTTAGACCCGGCCTGGTGGTTTTTGGGGCATCGACATTACCGAGCCGACTCACTGGCTAAAATGCTCCACCAAGTTGGCTATCAACCGATTCAAATCTTCATCAAGGGGCGGATGTGGCACGCTCTCTCGGTCTTTTTTTATTATCCAATGCGGTTGGTGCGTATCGAGAAATTGACGGCGGGCTTTATGCCGCGTCTGGTCCAGCGCGAGTTTAACCGAGGGGCCGGTTTTGTCCACTTAATCGTAACGGCCACCAAACCGCGATGAACAAGCAACCAGTGGCGACGGCCGTGGTCATTACCCACGCCAGTGAGCTCTACGGCCCACCCGATGCCCTGGCTCATTGGCTCGCCGGGCAGGAGACGGCTCGTGTTTACGTCCTTAAATTACCGCTCGACATTGGCTCCAACACGACTATCGAAGAGATTACCTTCGGTCGGGGGGTCGAATTAAATCGCGTCAGTCAGAAGCGGTTTAACTTTGGGCTGGGGCGTTACTGGGCCGATATCAGGTACACCAAAAAATTTTTACGACGATTGTTGCGTCAGCACGGTGTTTTAGATCTATTGATAGCGGCTAACCCCTTGAACTATCTCGGTGCCAGTTTGGCCGTACCACGGCGCGCCATCAAAACCTGGGTGCTCTACTCGGTCGATTACTCGCCTAAACGTTTCCATAACCCAATCTTAAACAAGATCTACCGCACCATTGACGATTGGTCGGCGCGCCGCGCCCACTTTGTCTGGAACGTTAGCCGACGGGCGATCAAAGTTCGGCAACAGTTAGGCTCGAGCGCCGAATCACTTATCCACGTTCCTAACGGCGTACCGGCCAATCTGCACTTAACTGTTACTAAGAAAGACCCTAATCTGGTGGTCTTCGTCGGGCATCTGACCTTGACTAAAGGGCTCCAAGATCTGCTGCAAGCCTGGCCCGATATTAAGGCGCAAAGACCGGCCGCGAAGTTAGAAATAATCGGTTCGGGGCCCGACGCCACGGCCTTGCAACAGATTGTGCGTCAGCATCACCTGTCAGATGTTACTTTCTTAGGCCAGAAATCGCATCAACAGACGCTAAACTTATTGGCCCGCGCCACGGCCGGGGTGGCGCTGTATAATCGACAAGACTCTTATACCTATTACTGTGACCCCATGAAGGTACGCGAATACGTCGCTACCGGGGTGGTGCCGATAGTCTCTGATGTACCCGAGGTTTCATTGGAGTTAGTCAAACACCGGGCGGGTGAAGTGGTTAAAGAACCGACCGAATTAGCCGTTAAAATTATCACTGCCTTAGACCGGGCCCACACCTATCAAGCCGGCTTAAAACAGATGCACCGTGCCAATGAATGGCCGGCCATCTTCGAGCGGGCTTTTACGGCCATGAAACTGCAGTTAGTCAATCGGGCGGCCAACCGCATCTTGGCGGTACTGTGGAACCCGGGTGAGAAAGATATCTCGGCTGGCGGTTTTAGACGGGCCTACGAGATTTTAAAGAGATTCAGTGTCGCTGACGGCCAATTGCTCATCTTAGACAGCGACCCGTCGATCATGAAAGGGGTAGAGTCGGACTCAATCAAGCTAATTACCTATCATATTCCCCGCTTCGTTGTTTGGTTGGAGCAGAAGACGTTTAAACTAGGGCGCAGCCTGAACTGGCTGATAGCGATGGTAAAAATTACCTGGTACGGGTGGCGTTTAGTCGACCGCTACGACATTGTCTATCTACCCTATTCGGAAATTTTGGTGACTTCTTTTGGAGCGGCCACTTTAAAACTACTGACCGGCAAACGGGTGGTCTATTGCAACGAAAATACCGATAGTCGAGTTTGGGCGGCGGTGCTGAATAATTTTATCCACAATCACGTCGATCGGGTCATGACCATCTCGAAAGACCTGGCTCACGATTTAAATAAACAAGGCATTAGAGGTCAACTGCCCGTCAATTATACGGGTATCGACTTAAGTATGTTACGGCAGATACCAAACCAGAGTAAAAAATACGATGCCATCTTTATTGGACGGCACGTTGAAACCAAAGGGGTCTACGATTACGTTAATATGTTGCCGGCTCTGGTCAGACGCTTTCCCAATTTCAAGCTTGTCTCGGTTGGGGCCTGTACTCCCGAAATGAAGCTCGATCTGGAAAACCGGTTGACCCAGAAGGGGTTGCTCGACCATTGGGTGTTTAAGGGTATTGTCACCGAAGCCGAGAAATATCGCCTCATTAAGCAATCGAAGACGGCCTGGTTTTTATCAACGATGGAGGGTTGGGGGATTGTACCGCAGGAGGCCTTAGGCTGTCACATTTTGCCCCTCTGTTACGATCTGCCGGTCTACAAAGAGAGCATTCGTAGCTGTGAAGCGGTCTCTTTTGTCGAAACGGGTGATGTAAAAGGGGCCGTTAAAGCAGCCATTGACCTCTTAACTCTGCCTGAAGCCAAGCGGGCCGAACTGGCCGATATGGGAGCTAAGTTTGTGGAGCGGTTCTCTTGGGAGGCTATTGCCAAGCGAGAATTTGATCTGGCCCAGGGGGTAGAATTAGCAGCGACACCGGCCGAAGAAGAACAGCTGTTAAAGAGCCACCATGCAACCAGTTAATTGTGCGCTCTGTGGGGCGGCGGCCTCGGTGGTGCGGTTTGAATTGACCAAAGGGACCGACTCGCCTTGGTTTTTTATCAACGAATGTCAAGACTGCGGTCATGTTTATATGAACCCGCGGCCAACCGAGACCGAATTAGCCGCTTTTTACACCAAAGACTATCACTACGATGCCTTTTACAGTGAGCATTTTGCCAAGCAGGCGCGGCAATTTTATCAGGAGCTCCAGCGGGTCATACCGGCCCAATCGAAATTACTTGATGTCGGTTGCTCTAAAGGTTACTTTCTTCACTTTGCGAAGCAGGCCGGTCATCAGGTTACCGGTATCGAATATTCGGCCGACGCGGCCGCTTATGCTAAAGACAATTTTGACATTGATGTAAAAGTTGGTTCGGTCGACGCGGTCGAGCTACCGGCTCATTCATTCGACGTCATTACGGCTTTTGACCTCATTGAGCACGTCCCCGATTTTCAGGCAACGCTAAAACGTTTCCAGCACTGGTTAAAACCGGGCGGGCTGTTGATAATCGATACCCCCAACTATGACAGTATCTACCGTAAACTGACGACCGATCGTTGGGTCGGTTTTGATATGCCGTTCCATATCCACCTTTTTCGACCGAAAACCTTGCGTCGGGCTCTCGTTGGGAATGGTTTTAAGATCAAACAGACGACCACTTCGCATTTTAATATCTTATCGCGGGAGGGTCTGATACGTAGCAAGATGTTCGGTTTGTTAACAATTGCGGTCAAACTACTGCGTCTGACCGGTGCCTGGGAGCGGGCCCAAAAGTCATATTGGGTGCAGCCGGTAGCGCATCAGAACCAACCGGTCAACCAGACCGTCGGAGAAACCGGTTATCATGAACCTAAAATCACCGTGTTAGATATACTCGAAGCCGGTTTGAATAAACCGATCAATAAAATAGTGGCCGATCGGTGGCTAATGGGCGACGGTCTGCGAGTCATTGCGCAGACTTAGCTGCATAATGACGCAGGTCTGCAGGTGCGGTTGCAGTGCCCCAAAGAGGTTGATAAAACCGTCAAAGATAATCATCAGGCCCATTAAGAGCGGGTAGCGCTCAAAAGCGGGCAGGCCGCCGTAAAAGCTAGACCCCTGCATTTTATCTAATTTAAGACGTGATTTCTTAATGATCTTCTTCCACTGGGTGGCACCGTAAATGCTAATGTGGGCCTCTTCATCCCAGTCATCGTGTTTTAGCTGGGTGGTCGGCCCGTGGCGGTAGAAACCTTCCGAACGGCTCGACTCTAAACTACGGCTGATTTTCGCGGGCAGAGTCTTCTCTAAGATAAATTTTTGCACCGATCGCTCATTCGGGGTGGTGACGATGGCGATACCTTGGGGGCGCAACAGGCGGGCCATCTCATTAAGCAGTTTGACCGGGTCTTCGATGTGCTCAATTAACTCCGAAGAGGTGACGATATCAAAGGAGTGGTCGGCGAACGGCTGGGGCTCGTTGGCGTTGACCGTTTGAAACGTAATGTTTTTCTCGCCCCGTTTGGTGGCCAAACCGGTGGCCTGTTCGATAGCCCCCTTTGAGATGTCGGTGCCGAATCGGGCTACGGTTACGCCCGCAACTTTCGGGAGCATAAACAGATCGGCGCCGGTGTCGCAGCCGATATCGAGTAGCTTGACTGTCGTCTGACCGTTTTTTTTCAGTTGATTGATTTTTTGCACCACTAAACGGTGCAGCTTCTGTTTGAGCCGATTATGATGATAGGTCTCACCGACCAGACGATAATAAGAGAGACCCTCTTTGACCGACTCGGTCTGATAGTGAGTTGACGCTTTGTGCCCGGCTTTATGATGGTGAATCACAATATCCACCATACCTTATTAAGAATCCGTTGCAAAACTCCGTCTCTAGGTAAAAAAGACAAGGTATGGAATTATAGAATAGTATGAAAATTCTTTTTGCTCCAGCCCATTACTTTGTCTCCGATAAGCGCGGTTCGGAGCCGTCTTGGCCGTACTACGCCTTAAAAGCGCTGGGTGAGCGGGGCCATGAAGTTTGGGCTATCTGTGGCGTGGCCGATCTGAACGACCGACAAATCCACCCCAACGTGCATCTCATTTCGATTTTTGGTCAGGCTAGAACGACGAACGCGCTGGTCGAAATTTGGCGCAAGGTCCAGTTTTACCGACAGGTAGCCAAACTAGCGGCCAAAATAATTGCCGACGAAGACATTGAGGTGGTGCACCATTTTGCTCCCATTAGCCCGCTCTCCCCGAACCTGTTGGCGGCCAAGGGGTCTTTTAAAAATATCCCTTTTACCATGGGGCCGGCCATGAAACCACCCGATGAAGAGGCTGACCTGGCCACCGCTCTCGGCACACCAGACGATTGGCGTTTAAAGTTGAGCCGACCCGTAATTGGGTTGCTTAGCCAACCGGCGGCTAATTTGTACCGACGCACCCTGCAACACGTCGATCATCTCTTTGCGGTGACGGCCGAGGCCGCGGTTTACTACCGTCAGAGTCTGCCGAAAACAAAGGTGTCGGTGGTTCCGGCCGGTATCGATATCTCTAAATATGCTTCTCCGCCCGCCGGCATCAAACACAATAACCAGATTGTCTTGGCGGTCTGTTATCTCATTAAACGAAAGGGTATCGATGTCTTGTTGTCGGCCTGGTCTAGGATCGTCCGCTTTCACCCTCGGGCGCGTCTCTGGGTGGTCGGTAATGGCCCTGAAGAAGACAACCTGAAAAAGTTGGCCAGAGAATTGCAATTGGAGTCCAAGGTTCGGTTTTGGGGGTTTGTGGATAATAAAAAAGTGGGTCGTTACTACGCTGAAGCCGGTATCTTTGTCTCACCGACGCGGGCGGAGCCGTTTGGACAGACGTTGTTAGAGGCCATGGCGGCCGGTTTGCCCCTTGTCGCTAGCGCCACCGGCGGCATCATCGATATTGTGACCAAAGAGGTCGGTTATACCTTCCCGGTCGATGATGTCGAACGTTTAGCAACCGCTCTAGATAAATTGCTGCGTGAGCCCAAACAGATTAAGCAGATGTCAGACTCCGCTTTGGAACGGGTTAAAAAAGTGTATGATTGGTCTGTGATCGTCGCGCAGTACGAGCAAAAGTGGCAGTCGCTAATTCGACAAAAAAATAATGAGTGAACGAAAAGTCAACAAAATACTCTTTTACAGCCCCGTCCATCTCATGCACGGTGGTGGCTGTGAGCGTTGGCATATCGATGTCACTACCAGATTAAAAAAAGCCGGTTATGAGGTCAAAATTATCACCGGCGACTTCGGCAACAACGACTTGCCCGAGGTTGAAGTACGCCAGCGGTTAGGCTCGATTAGCTATACCGAAGTGCATACCCGTTCGGCTTGGGGTGGGGCGGCTCGCGTGCCCGATAAGCAAGCGGAACAGGTCTTGGCCGAGGCCTTTGAATGGGCCGATGCGGTGCACTTTATCTTCGGTTTTATCGGTCAAGATTTACTTATCAGACGCCTTAAACGCCGCTTTGGTACCAAGGTAATCGTCGGTATCCACGCCCCCTTGTTTTACGAGAATCGCTGGCATAACTGGTATGTGGCTACCATCTCGCGCTACTTGACCATGCCGTCATTTGATGGTTTTATGGCGCTTAACCCCGGCGAATATCAGAAATTAAAAAAATGGCGACTGCCGCATATTAATTTTATACCGAGCGGGGTCGACGTCGATAAATTCGTAGCGAAACCGGACCAACGCGACCCGAAGACATTAACTTTTCTCTTTGCCGGGCGATTTGAGGTGCAGAAAGCACCCGACCTAGCGGCTAAAGGTATCGCCCGGTTCTTGAAAAAGAGTGGGGCTGAAGACGTCTGTTTTCGCTTTATCGGTTCCGGCTCGATGGAGCATTATCTTAAAGAGCTGAAAGAGAAATACCCCAAACAGATCGATTTGGTCGGCTATACCACCCAACCGGTACCGTATTTTCAATCGTGTGACGTCTTTTTTCTGCCATCGCGCCAAGAGCCTTTCGGTCTGGTGATTGTGGAAGCCATGGCGACCGGTGCGCCGGTATTGGCCTCTAAAGCCGAAGGTCCGGTTTTGATGATTAGCGAAGGTAAGACGGGGTGGTTCATTGACCCGCTTGATTCAAAGACAATCGCCGCCAGGTTGGCTGACGTCTATAATCTCTGGCAGAAAAATCATCAAGTTTTTCTGGGCTGGCAGAAACGGTTGCGACTACAGGGGGAAAAATATTCGATTGACGCCTCGGTAGACAAGATGAGGAAAACCTTTTTTTAGGTGATGAAAACTCTCCAAAAGTGGGGTCGTTTTTTGTTTACCTATCGCTACCAGTTGGTTTTGCTGTTAATGGTAGCGGTTGGTTTTGGGCGGTGGTTTGGCCCGGGGGTAATTTCGGCCGGCGACTGGTTTTACATCAACCCGGAACGGGTCAACGAATATGCCTTCTGGCCGCAACTGTTAGAAGAGAGTTACGGCATTACCAGTTATTTGGGGCTGACACTGCACAGCACCCCCCTGCGGTTCGTCATCGGTCTGGTTTATCTGTTGACCAAGTTAGATTTCAGTTCCTTAAGTATTATCTTCTATTTTGGTTTCAGTCTGCTTGTTACCCTCACCGGTATGTGGTGCTTGGCTAAACATTTATGGCAATCACGTTTAGCTGCTTTTCTGGCCGCGACCTTATATCTGTTCAATAGTTATGCTCTAATCATTTTTACCGGCGGCCAAATGTTGGGGGCTGTCGGCTACGGTCTGATACCGTGGATAATTCTGGCCCAAGATCGATTGATGGCCAAACCGAAACTATCACGGGTGATTGTCCTGACGTTGATTATCCAATTACAGATATTGTATGACCCTCGTTTTTTTATTTTGACGGTACCTATAATGTTGGTCTGGTTACTGGCCCGCTGGCCGATTACTCGGCCATCGAGTAAGCAGTTCATTAAGAGCTTACTGCTAACAATCGGCCTATTTTTACTGCAAAATCTCTACTGGCTTTACGGTATGTTCGGGGTCAAAAGTAGTGCCGGTGGTATAACTTTGGCCGGTTACGACAATGTCGGTTGGGTTTACTCCTTGAGCTATTCGACTCTTCAACACGCTCTGTTTTTGCACCATCTCTGGTGGCCGACCGTAGTGACCGGTACTAGATACGACCCGAACATGTTGTATGGTCTGATCTTAATCTTTATTCTCTTCAGCCTGTTCGTTAAAAAAGAACGCCGCCTGGTATTATCATTAATTGTCTTAGCCACAGTCGGCATCTTTCTGGCCAAGGGTATCAATGCACCCTATGGTATTACTTACGCTTACTTGTTTGATCATCTGCCGGGTTTTAAGGTCTTTCGTGACCCAGCCAAGTTTTTTACCCTCATTGCCTTCTGTTATAGCCTGCTCTTTGCCCTCGGGTGGCAACGGGCCTTTAAATACATCAGTCGTCGGCATTGGCAGCTGGCAGTGAGTGTTAGTATTGCTTTTTTTACGGCGATCTTTATCTTTGGACACCTTGATTTATGGCAGCAACGCATTGACGGTACTTTCATAAAACAGCAACGGTTTACGGCTGTCAGTCAAGTTCTCCGCGAACAGATTGCCGATGATGCCACTGAAAGCCGAATACTATGGGTACCCCGCCTTTATCGTAATACTCTCTTTACTAACCAGCTATCAACCCTTGATGCCAACACGTTGCAATATAACAACTGGAAAAATTTTCCCCTGATGCGACGGGGAGTGGAGGAGCTGGCCAGTAATAAATTATTACCCTTTCTGTTAGATTCCGACAATGTCTCTTTAGTGGCTATCCCCGGTGACCCGGCCAATGAGATATATCAATATACCAACAAGAGTCAGGCGCAATATTTGAATGACTGGCGCAATACCAAGCTTTTTAGCAGTGAGCGTACCATAACCGACGAGGCGGGGACAGTGACTACTATCTTCGAGTATCAGAACAGCCCGGGTCCGGTTTACGGTTCGGCGGGGTTGATAATCACCGAGAGCACTAATATTGACGGGTTTGTCGATCTTATTAAACCCGATGTTCGTCAAAATGCGGTGGTGATGATTAATATGGTGCAAGAGAATTACAGTAACTACGTTGATAAGGCCAGTTTGATTTTATTAGCTCCCAAACACGATTTAAGTAAGATCTCCCAAGGAGTAGTGAGCTGGCCGTTAACCGTACCTAAAGACGGTGACTATCGTCTTTATTTACCGAAACCGGACGGTAATTTGGCTTATCGTTTAGACCAAAATCAGCTAACGGTGAGCGACACCAAGCAATTCGGTACTAAAACCTACAACCAATATGATGTCAGTCAGCTTACGACCGGAGAGCACGTCTTAAGCATTGATCTGACTACGGCGGACGAGTCTGCTTCGGTGGTACCCGACTTGGGTAAGAACAGTAAGTCTTGGTTCAGCTGCGTCGGTCGCTTAGAGAGTGACCGCGCTCTCTTCGACCGGGTTACCGGTATAACCGATAAGTATGGCATTCGAGCCTGTCTACAACGTACCTTGCCAGACAGTGAATCGCAGGGTCTCTTCATCGCCCATTTCAAGGGTAAGGTGACCGGTTCCGGAGTCTCTCTGACGGGTGAATACGAACCGCGCTACGGTGATCAGGTTCCTCTTACCCAAGCTGATGTCTTCACTGTTTATCGGACAGATCGCCAATACGATCGTTTTCGCATCAGTTTGAAAGTTGAAGGGGATAGTGGTTTCTCTAATGCGCTGGTGCAACAATTGCCGCTTTTTCACTTGTCAGATGATTATCAGTACTTAACCAACGTGGTCTTACAAAGCAGTAACTATAATGATAATGCGGTCAGTTTTAAGGTCGGCAATTACCAACGCCACAATGAGGCGCGGCGCACCTTTAGCGTCTCCGAGAATAATAGTGGTGGGGTAGTTAACTATAGTGCCGTTTTTGATAGTAATTGGCGGTTACAACATCTGGGTACCGGTAAGATAATCGCCGATCATTTTGATTCTAACTTCGGCTTGAATGGTTGGTGGGTACCGGCCGGTTTAAATGGTGACTTTGCTCTAGTCTATGTACCGGCCAACCAGATCTACTTCTTCAGTGCGTTGTCA
Organism: bacterium; assembly: GCA_030647115.1. GTDB lineage: Bacteria > Patescibacteriota > UBA1384 > CAILIB01 > JAUSJZ01 > JAUSJZ01. Next base: position 27,131 of record JAUSJZ010000040.1, on the reverse strand, counting down.
CTGATCAGTATTTTAGGGAGCTTAGCCTATCTGGCCAGATCGTGGTGGCGTGATTTAAAGGCAACAAAGGGCTAGAATGGAATTATGTTTCCGGTAAAGATAAAAGCTTGGTGGTGGGCCTTGTTGTCGGTTGTTGTTTTAGGTCTGGTCTTTTGGCCCTGGTTTATTCCCGGCTTCTTAAGTTACGGTGACTGGTGGCATATCTTACCTTCCCGCGCGGTTGAATATTATCAGCATCTGTTAATCTTCGATGCGGCGCGCAACTTCGGTTCACCCTTAAGTATCAGTGCTGCTCACAACGCCATCCACTGGTGGTACGGGCTGCTGTGGCAAAATTTTCAGGTTAGTCCTTCCATTACCGCGCGTCTCTTCTGGTTCGTACCGTTTATTGTCTTTGCTTGGGTTGGTGCCTGGCAGTGGGGCTACCTAATTACGAAGCGACGTTTGGGGGCATTTATTACCGCTCTACTTTATACCCTTAATTCTTTCTCTCTCAACACCGTTCAGGGGGGCCAAATGACGCTGGCGGTCAGTTATGCGTTGGCACCGCTCACTCTCTATCTGGTAAGTAAGCTGGTAGCGCAACGCCAACGCTCAACCGTCGCGTGGTTGAGTCTGACTATCGCCGTTCAGGCTATCTATGACCTGCGTATGTTAGCCATCACTCTTTTAGCCGGTCTGCTGACGCTTATTTATCAACTCACCATTACTGTCCAGAGAGAACGACGTCTGGGGAAGCTAGCCGTATTGCTGGTGGCGGTAGTGGTGTTGGCTGCTCTCCTTTCGGCCTACTGGCTCTGGCCCATACTGACGGGTACGGCCGGGGCGGCAGGGGTGCCCACCAATTACACCGATGTTGGTTGGATCGGTTCCCTAAGCTACGCCACCGTTGCGCACGGGTTAGCGGCTAACCACGTCTGGTGGCCCTGGTCAGAAGGGATACTCAACCCCATTCAACCGTTGTTCTACCTGACTCTTTTATTGGCTTTAGTATCTCTGTGGCAGTGGCGGCGTAACCGGTTTAGTTTATTGCTATTTACGCTCATAGTAATGGGTGTCTTTCTGCTCAAGGGTGGTAACGAGCCCTTCGCCGGTACCTATGCCTGGCTCTTTACCCACGTGCCGGGGTTTATCTTATTTCGTGACCCGGCTAAATTTTTTGCTCTGTTGTTACTGGGGTTGGCTCCAGCGGCTGGTTTGGGGGCGCTCTACTTGGTTGATAGACTACCGTTGCAACGTCGAATATTGGGAGCTGGTCTAATTTTAATGATGTTGTGGCTACCGCTTTATCCGTTCTGGTCTCAAACCAGACACGGTACCTTTGTACCACATCAGGTGCCGGCAGAATATCTGGCTTTTCAACCATTTCTGGCGAATGACCCCGGTTTCAGCCGGAGCCTCTGGGTACCGGTAATGCAACGGTATATTCCCTATACCCAAACGCATCCGGCCATTAGTCTGAAAGACGTGGCCGAAGGTGAATGGAGCCCGTTTAAAGGGGCCGATGCCTTACCGGAAAATCTGCTCAATCACCCTTATGCCGATTGGTTGTTAGATCAGGCCGGCGTCAAATGGGTCGGTTTACCCCTTGATACCGAGAATGAAATATACCGTCACTACGGCCTGGCTGATTATTTCTTACAACTGGTGGCCGGTAAAACCTGGCTGAAAGAAGTTGATAGTGGTGCCCCGGCCATTAGGGTTTTTGCCAACGAAGGAGCTAAAGATGAGCTCTACACCGCCAAACAGACGGTGGCGTTAGACAAAGAACTGGTGGCCAAATTCAACCCGGCTCTCACCGCTGAAGATTTGCTCTTGTTGAGTAATCGGGCCGACGGAGCTCAACGGCAATCTTCTACTTCAGAGCGACTGCGGGGCATCAGTCTAAATCTGAAAGAATTACAGTTAAACGGTGATACCGCCGTGTGGCAGTGGCAGAACCCCGCCAACTTTAAAGGCACGTTACAATTTCAACCGGAATTAGCCGCCTATTTGTTGCGCATTGATAACCAAATTATCGACACTAAGGACGTGCAAAACCTGACCGTGGGGTCACATAGTCTCTCCTTAAATTTTGGTAATCCACCTAATTTGGCTTATTCGGGCAAATTTGAAGAGACCAAGTGGGTGCCCTGCCAAGATGCCCGCGGCCGTTTGATATTTCCGGACAGTTTTTATCAGGCCGATGAAAATGGGGGTAAAACCAATGTCCAAATGGTCTACTCCAGTGAAGAAGCCCCTGGTTGTATGAGTGTCAAACTAGGTCTTATTAAACCCGGTCTCTATCGGGTAAAAGCGCTGACGCGAACCGAGTCCGGTATTGGGCTGGAGGCCAAGTTTTTGCATGATGACGGTGAATTGACCGGTGCCAGTCTTCCTAAAAACAGTGCCTGGCAAGAGCTGACCATTTTGGTCGAAGTTAATTCCGAACAGCCGGGCGAGTTACTGCTGTTAGCTAACCCGACTATGGTGGATGGTGAGGTAGTCGCATCTAAAGTGGCGCTGGCCGATTTGACGGTACAACAACTGTTTAACACCGTACCCGAATATATTGCTCTCACCAACTCGCTCAATGAGTCCACCAGTACACCACCAACCATCAACTTTGAGCGGCTTAAACCGGGTTTGTATGAAGGTACGGTGGCCGCCGCTGCTCAACCCTATTACCTGGTGCTGAACCAAGCTTTTAACAAAGGCTGGCGTATTAAAGGGGTCACCCCGTTAGAACATTTAGAGGTGAACGGTTTTGCTAATGCCTGGTTGCTGCCGGCTAATACCCAAGCCACTCAATTTAGAATTGAATTTGGCAATAAAGCGCCTTTCCACTGGGGTCTGTTAATCTCGCTGTCAAGCTTAATTGTGGTGTTATTTATTGGTCTCAAAAAGAAACGACAACGATTTAAAAGATGATTGGCCGACTAAAGTCACAACTGGAGCATGACATGCGCCAACGACCCTTACGGTGGCAGTGGTTGGGGTTAGCTTTTATTCTGGTCTATTTTGGTGAGGTTGTCTTCTCAAAGTTAACCGGTCAGTTGACTAGTCCCGAACGTCAGTTTTTAATCTACTGGTTTGTGGCCTCGCTTGGTTTGCTGATACCGTTTGAATTTTCGATGGCGGCTGGCTTTTTAGGAACAGTCGCCCTCATGTTAGTAACCTGGTTACGGCCGGGCAGTGGTCTGACTCAAGATCTAGGTACCTGGGTGCTGTTCTTCATTACGACGGCCTTAGTAGTAGCTTTCATCAAGCAGCGACGTGATACCTAAAACAATCGTCTGGTTATTAATTACCGCCGTCTCGCTGGGGCTCACCTTCTCGGTTCCTTTGTTGGTTAGTTATACGGTTATCAGTCAGCTCTCTTTTTGGTTTAAGGCGACGCGCCCTTATGTACGGTGGCTGTTGGTGGCTATCACTCTGGTTATTTTAGTAATACTCCTTTTCCAAAGTAGTGTCGGGTTGCGGTGGCTGTGGCCCTTTGCTAACCTGTTACTGTTGCTGACCATCAGTACCTCTTTAATTGGGATACTCGGTTATGAACAGGAGTAAGATCTGGTTAATTTGGTTGCTTTTTCTGCTCATCGGCCTAGTTGTCTGTTGGCCCTTACTGACCAGTGCCAATTTGAATTTAAAATATGACTGGGGGTTTGCCTTATTTGATTGGACCAAGACCTGGCACGATGCCACTACCGCCTGGAACGACTTCTTTCTGGGTCAGGCGGTCGGTATCAATATGGCTTGGATACCCCTGTTGCTGATCTCCGGTTTCGGTCTAGTGACTACTATGCCCGTGTTGCTGACCCTAAAACTGATTGTATTGGGTACCATTGTGGTTGGTGGAGTCGGTATGACCTGGCTCTTAAAGAACCGGGGTCTGGCGCTCTTCCCGGCCGTCATCGGTGGTATTATATATGTCATCTCACCCCTCATTTTTATTAGGGTCGTGGTGGGATTCATCTTCTATTTAATTGCCATTGCGCTGGCACCGTGGTTCTTGCGGGCTTGGTTCATCACCGTTGAACAACGACGGGTCGTCTGGTGGGGCTATTTCATGCCCGTACTGTTTGTCCTTATCAGCGCCCAGCCCCAATTCGCCGTCATGCTCTTGATTATTCTGCTGGTAGATTTAGTAACGGCTCCAAACATTAACTACTTCAGACGAGGTTTTGGTCTCATCTTGCTCATGATCGCGTCAGCCGCTCTAGTTCAATTGCCGTGGTTGAGTGTGGTGCTGCGCAATGGAGTGATCGTGGCGGCGAACATCAATAATTTGGGTAGCTCTTACGCTACCATAGCTTCATTACCGCATAGTCTCATTAGGACGCTCATTGGCGCCGACCATCACATTACTTTTAGTTTCTTTGACCTCTTGCTCAAGAGTAAGTGGTTCGTCGGTGGTAGTTTTGGAGTGGTCTTACTGGCAATTATGGCACCGGCCTTAGCCAACCGTCGCCGCGAGGTACGACTGTTTAGTTTCATTTTGGCATTGGCTTGGTTGATGGCGCTCGGTCCGGCCGAACCGGCGGGTAATATCTTTAGGTGGATCTATCTCAATTTGCCATTCACCAATCTATTCCGTGAGGTCTACCACTGGTCATTTTTAATTACCCTTAGTCTCTCTTGGCTAGCTGCAGTGACCATAAACTATTGGTGGAGTAAAACCAACCGTCGGTCGTTACCCGTGTTAGCGAGCGTACTGCTGGTCATTGGGTTGGCTGCACCTTATTGGCAAAAAGGGTGGTCTCACTTTATGGGGCCGGCCACTATTCCCGACAGCTACCGTCTGCTGACGGCTTCAGCCGAACCCGAAATTAACCGCACTACCCGCTCGCTCTTTTTACCACCTTTGGGTTTTATCAAATTCAAAGACGACCAGTCGCCCGGAGCGACCAATGCCGATGTTTACGCGCTCTCGACCAACCGCTCCCAGATACCGGCCGAAGCGTCGGTGCTAGATCTGCCGTCGCCCAGTGTCTCCTTCAGAAGTGCTTTAGTCATGAGTCTCTACGCTAAAGATCCTTATTTAGCCGGTCTGATGCAGGCGGTAGCCGGTAATAACATTTTTATTCGAGTTGATTTAGAATCGGAATTTCCCGACCTGTTTGCTATCCCTCGTAATCAACCGCTGTTGGCCGATCGTTGGTATAACGTTAATTACCATGAATTATTGAGTTACCAGCCACAGGTGGTGTCGGTCACTACGTTACCCGGAGTCGAGCGTTTCGCGGTGAAAAATACCCCGTCACTTATCAGTTTGGCCGACAACCCGGTGACGGCGGCCTATGACTGGCGCACGCTAGCTCGAGCCAACGGGGATGCCGTCTTTTATTTAGAAGATTTGACACTAAGTGATAGAGCAAAAGTTGAGTCTCTACCTTATATTGGTGAGCAAGATGATAGACTGGCGTCCAACAATCAGGAGTTAAACGTATTATCGCAGCTGAACTTCACTCCAGCGGCATCGGTTGCGACTGGTTGGGTCCGCCCGAGCGGCTCCTGGTGGGTGGCTTCGAGCTTAGCCTACACCAAAGAGCCTTATCTTTTTACTCAAAATGGCGCCTCGGCTGGGACCGTATCGGTTGTCCTACCGGCGAAATTGACCGCATCACCCCTGTATCTTAAGCTCTGGTTTGGACTAACCGCCAGAACGGTGACCGTGAATTACGGCCAATTTGAGCAGGTTATTAAAACCGATAGCAACGACGTTGATGGCGAGTGGCGGTGGCAGAAACTAACCTTACCCCCAACTAATGCTGATGAGGGGGTATTAACTATTAGAGGTGACGGAGCGACCGGGTTAGCCCAAGCACTCGTCTTGCCCCATGAGCCAGTACCGGCTATTAGTGCTACTATTGTCGAGCCGGTAAAAACAGCGGCCGATTATATTGTCTTTACGAAGAAATCAGCCAGTGACTACAGTGTTAAAGCCAATGTGGCCGCCCCGCGCTGGTTAATCTTTCGCATGGCTTACGATGATGACTGGGTGTTAAATGACGGTAGTAAGCGGCTGCGACCCGTGCCGGTTAATGGGCTGGGTATGGCCTGGCAGTTACCCGCCGGCACTACTGAAGCCGATCTAGTCTTTCAGCCCCAGGTTCGTTATACTGGCTGGCAATTAATCGCTTTGGGTTATTTGCTGGTACTCTGCCACTTTGCCTGGCGCCATAAAAATAAAGAAAGGTTATAAGTACCCGTATCTTTACGGTTATCTTGACTGCTTAACGCGCTAGAGAGCGCCAAATTTTCCAAGGGAAACGTAAGCAGACCATCAGTCCGGTCTTTAGCCAGCCGTAGTGTTTGAGGAAGAACTGTTCTTGGCTGTGATCGTAATATTCATACTTTTTCTTACCATTGGGTAAACTCTGACCACCGAAATGAACGATGGCCGCATCGTGTACGACGGCTATTTTTGCCCCCATCTTGATAACGTTGGCACAGACATCTTGATCTTCAAAGTACATAAAGTAACGCTGATCAAATCCGCCCGTGTTCCAGAAAACGGCGGCGGTGATCATGAGGGCCGCACCGGTTACCCAGTCGGTGTCGGTGCAGACAAAGCGCAGATCGAGTTGGGGTTTTTTGACAGCGCTGGTGCGTCTTAGGGTACGAGTGAGAGTGGGGAACCGACCAAAGCTGGCGGGCTGAATGGTCTCTTTATCTGGCAAGAGTACTTTCGGCCCGACCACACCGTACCCCGGGTGACGGTCTAAGAAAGCGACCAAGGTGGTGACGGCACCGTGCAGCTCCAGCGTGTCGCTATTCAAGAAGAAGAGATACAGGCCCTTAGCCTGGGTAGCACCCAAATTATTGGCTGGGCCAAAACCGAGGTTTCGCTCGGTCGTAAGTAGCGTGATGCGATCACCAAAATCTTGTTCCAATTTGGCGGCTGAACCGTCGGCCGAGGCGTTATCAATGACGATAATTTCGATGGGGGTTCGCCCTTCGGCGCCGTGGATAGAGAGGGAGGTATCGGTTAATAGGCTATTAACGGCGTCACTGGTCAGTTTGGCCGTTTTGTAGTTGACAATAATGATTGAAACCACCGGTACTACCTGTTTACTCATGGCTTACGCTTCAGCTTACCAATTATCCCGCCCAGACCTTTAGTAGAGCGTACCTTATTGGCCCCGGCCAAATAATACTGGCTGACTAAGCGCCAGTAATCGTACTGGTTTACCCGCTGGTTGGCAAAGGCATCTTGTTCAATGCGGGCCGAGAGTGGTTTGATGAGCCGATCCCAGGTGAAGATGGGCCAGACCCGAGCCATATTCTCTTTGATGCTGCGTCGTAAATCGGCATCATCCACTAACTGAACGATCGCTTTCTGCACTCCGACTTCATCTTGATAATCGACGGTCAGACCTAGACCTTCCCGTTCCACAAAATCGCTTAAAGCATCACCGCGGGTCGCCAAAATGGGCAGACCGGCCCAGATGTAACTCAAGATTCGGGTTCGAAAGGACATTCTCGTTTCGGCGTGATCGAAATGGAGCGAGGCCCCAATCGAAGCGGGCGCCAGAAAATTGGCCAACTGATCGTAAGGTACCCAGCCTTCGTTAAAGAACACCAGACTATCTTTCAGACGTAACTCCTCGGCCAGGGCGTGGGCTTTGGTGATCATCTTCATCTCGGGAGTATGCGGGTTGGGATGTTTGGTACCTAAAAACAACAACTTGATGTCATTTCTCTTTTTGCCAATTTGGTGAATGGCCTTAATTAAAGTCAGCGGGTCGAACCAGTTCCAGACGCCGCCGCCCCAGATAATGACGTGGTCTTTTTTGGGGTTAAAATGAGGGATAAACAGTTCTAAAGCATCGGGGGCAGTGATTTTGGGGTTCTGATTGGCGTAACCGAAAGGCAGCAGTGAGATGAGCGAAGTCAGCGAAGGGTCGTCGCGGTAGAGGTCGGGTGTCAGACGACCCAGAGCGGTGAGATTACCGAGCCAGTAATCACGTTGCCGGTCAGAAGCACATAAGATATGGTCGGCTAAGGCCAGTTGGGCGTTAGCGATAGAGAGAAAGAACCGGTTGTGAGCCGACTGCACGTTTAAATCGAGCACTTTTTGAGCCTCCAAATTCTCTAACACAATGGGGTCGTATAAATCGGCGATGTAACGCGCTCCACTGCCACGCACCGCTTTCAGTAGCGTCGGGTGCAGTGATTGAGCGACGATGACCTCCGAACGGCTGACTTGAGGTACTAACGAAGACCAGTCGCCGTGGGCGTAAGTGATGAGCTTTATATCGGGGTCGGGGGTAGTAGAAGGAGCCGGAGCGGCCAACAAGACCTGATGTTCTTTACCCAGCTCACGAGCCAGTTCGGTATAACGAATACCCGGGCCGGCCATCGTCTCCCCCACCACATCGTTGCTTATAAGCAGAATCTTTTTGGACATTTACAGCGCTTTAGCCGTCTGTTGGCTGATGTAATTGAGGGGCAAGACACCCTGCCGCCACAGGAGCCAGAAATAGAGCGCCGGTATGCCAAAGAACGGAATTATCCAAAAGAGATTAATGCTTTTGGCGGCGGCAAATAAAATGGTCGCCAGACTTAACGACAGACCGAGGTAGGCAAACTTTTTCTTTCTAAAATTGAGCAGGTCGTTCCAACGGATGATTATCAGGTTGGTCCCCAACAGTAAGGTTTCACAAATAAGGGTTGAGGCGGCCGTACCGACAAAGGTGAATTTGGGTATCAGATAAAAATTCAAGGCGACGTTCAGCAGTAAGATGGCGCCCGAGACGGTGATCAACAGTTTGCGACGGTCGAGTAAAACGAGTACCTGACCCAGTAGGCTGTTGACGTAGAGAAAAGTAACGACAAACGCCAATAAGGTAAGGGGCACCGCTGCCGGCAGGTAAGCGTTGCCTGACAGAAAGAGAATCACTTCTTCAGAGTAGAACAAGAGCGCCACGGTGATAATGGCACCGGTGGCTAACAAAATCTCTACTCCAACCGTAATTAGTTTGCGGGCCTCATTATGCTTCTGCTCCAAATAGTTGCTCAAATAAGGGGTCAGAGCGGCGATAAAGAAGACGGAGATAAAGACAATGGTCTCGAGCACCCGGTAGGCGGCGGTGTAAATACCGGTGGCGTAACTGCCCGAGATGAGATACAGCATGATGCTATCGATCTTGAAATAGAGATTGTTTAGGGCAAAGACGATGCCGAGCGGTACGGCCATGGCCATCAGCCAACGCCACATTTTGTAGTCAAAGCCCAACTTGAGCTTGAAATAAGGTTTGACATACATCAGCCGGGCAACAAACGAGACCAAGGTACCTAGAGCGACAGCGGCCACTATCCACAAAAAACCGGCTTTGAAGACAATCGCTAAGATGGCGCCGACTACGGCTACCGCCTTGCCGATTAACTCCACCAAAGAGATAAAGTACATTTTGAGCTCAACGTGAAAGGCGGCATCGACCACGTAACCCATAAAGAAGATGACCATGTTAAATACCCCAATATACAGCGCCGGTATCAGGTGTGGATAACCGGAATTCGGTAAGAGCCAGGCGAGTAAATAGGCTACTCCCATGGCCAGAACCGAAGTTGCGAGCGCTAAAACCAGCCGTAAAGTGAAAACATTCTCTAAAATAACCTGTCTGCTATTTGGTTTTTTGGATATCTCCCGTACCGCCACGGTAAAGAGACCGAAGTCGGCCAAAACCGTAAACAGCGCCACGAAGTTAAAGACGTTACCGTAGTCTCCAAACAAGGTCGGACCCAGATAAACAGAGATGACCTTAAAATTAATGAGACTTAAAGCCAAAAAAAGAACCCGCCCAATAATTTGGATGACGGTATTGTGGGCGATTTTTGAGGGAGCCTCTTTCACCTCGTACATTAAAACTATTGTAGCAACCCGCAGTGCCCAGTTATACTGTTTATACACATGGCAACCAAGAAGTTTTTTGGTTTGACCCTATTGGCCGGTCTCATGTTGAGCGGCAGTTTGTTGGTGCAACCGTTAAGCGCCCAAGCGGCTAACGACGGCGATTTGGTGCAAGCGGTTGGGGACTCCAAAGTCTATCTTATTGAGGGTAGCAGCAAACGTTATATTCCCACGGCCGACGTCATGCAGGGTTGGGGTTTTAACGCCGGTATGGTGCGACGCATCTCTAAAGCCGAGTTGAATGGCCACCCTAACGGTCCCCGACTCACCCGTCTTATTCAGTGGGGTGGAGCGGTCTATTTTGTCGAAAACGGGCAGAAGCGCTACGTACCAAACGCCGAGTCACTCGCCTTTTACGGGGTCACCTTCGCCAGTCTGACCGACGTTAATACCTCTACTCACGATCGCCTGTCTACCGGTGCTGAACTGTCGGCTCCACGCACGGTGCGCATCCCCAATGACAATAAGGTTTATCTGCTTGAGGATGGTGTCCGTCGACCCTTTGCCGACGATACGTCTATGGCGGCTTGGGGCTACTCCCGCGAGGGAACGGCCGTCTCGGCCGCGGCTAAATCCATACCGGTTGGCCCGAAGGTTGCCAATGTGGTGGAGAATGACGGTAATGTTTACGCGGTGGAGAACGGTAAACGACGACACGTCATCTCGGACTCGGCTGTTTTGACGAACGGCTACAAGTGGGAGAATGTCACCCATATCAACGGTTCGACGCGCGACACCTTAGCGCAGGACAATCCCATTCGGCCGAACGCTCTGATTCGGGCGACGGGTGAGACTGACGTCTGGTTTATGGATGCCGATACCCGTCATCTGGTGCCCGATGAGACCATCATGAACGCCTGGGGTTACAACACCAGTCAGATTGTTGATCTGCCGCGGTCAATTGTTTATAAATATAGTGAAGGCTCCAAGTTATCGCGTTACATCAAAACCGGCGGCGACACTAAATATTACATCGTTGACGGCAAACACAAGAAAGTGACCAACGAGACCATCCAAAAAAGGATTTTTGGTATTAAAGACGGCGACCAGCAAGATATGGGTGAGACCGGTTTTCAGTTCTCGGGTGATGGGGGGGAGCTAACAAATGGTCTGACTACTTTTGAAGGTTACAACATTCCGATTGATAGAGGTAAGACCGCCAAAGAGCAACACTTGTATCTCAATAAAGCCGAGGCCGATTTGGGTCGCACAAATGCCGGAGCTGACAAACACTACGCCGACTCCAGTACGCCGACGGCCTCCCGTAACGGTATGGCGGGTGGGTACGGGGCTTTTGGTTCGGAGGCTTCACCGGCCTCCATTGACCAAGAGCGCTACTACATCACCATGCGCTGGAACTACTGTGAGTGGTATGAAGATTCCGGTAACCTCGATAGTTTCGGGCGTACCGGTACTTACTGTCGTAATCTTAATAGCACTGCCAAGAGTTGGCACCGTCACAAACGGGTGATTGTCACTAACCCCAGCAACGGTAAACAGGTAGTCGTTTCGGTCGAAGAATCGGGTCCGGCTATCTGGACCGGCCGAGTATCGGGTCTCTCACCCGAAGCCATGGATGCCGTCGGCGCCGTCACTAATACTGAACTTTACTACTACTGGGCCGGCGACCAGAATATCTCACTGGGGCCGTTGAATTAGGCCAGCTTTTATCTAACCGAATCAAAAATACCGCCGGCTAGGCGGTATCGGAGCGGGGAATTAGCTGGTGTGAGAGTACGTGATAATCACCATCAAGGTGAAAGACTACACTGGTCAGGCCTCCGGTGAGTGCCAGCGGTAGCCAGTAACGGTCGGAATCGGGTAGCCGATCAAACGGTAATTGGTCGAGCACATGCCATTCCGGTTCACCTAAGGCAGTGGTCGCTTGCGGCTCACCTTGCCACCGCTTGGTGGTAAAGACATAACAGAGCAAATCAAGCTGTTCGTGACCGGGAAAGAGAAAGACGACCAGCCCCTTCGGCTCGAGGTCCACTCCTCGAACCACCACACCTTGTTCTTCGGCGATCTCTCTGATGGCCGCCCCAACCGGTTCTTCGTTAGGTTCCAGGTGACCACCGGCGGCGTTCAGCTTGCCGGCGACGTAGTTCTGGCTGCCGACCAGTTTGAGTTTGGGTGCCAGACAGACCTGCATCACACCATCTATCTCTCGTAAAAGGTAGCACCAGACCGCTTTTTCCATCATTATTACCTCACTGCTAGCGTACTATTAATTCAAAAAAATGAAAACTAAAAAAGCAGCCGGGTGGCAGTTTCAAGCTGTATCGTTTTTACTAGTTTATCAACCTTGACTAGCAGCAGCGTCTCGTGTACTATGTTTGTGTACACAACTAATTTTGTATCATGTCAATCAAAACAACCAATATGAGAAACGCCCGGGCTAATTTTTCCGCAACACTGGAGGCTGTCTCTAGCGGCGACATTGTTATTATTCAACGGCGTGGTAAAAAAGATGCTGCCGTTGTAGATGCAGACTTGCTTGAGGATTGGTTGGCAGTGCAAAATCCAGAATATATAAAATCTATTATTACCGCTCGCGCCGAAACAGAAGAGGTTCCATTTGTGGAAGTATTTAAAGACATCCTCTAGTGCCGACATACAAAATCGTTTTTAAACCATCGGCCCAAAAACAGATGAACCGGCTGGGGGTGACTACGCAACAGCGTATTGCTAAAAAGCTGCTGTTTTATGTACATCAACCTGACCCTCTGGAATATGCTGTAAAAATGGCGGATTCAGATCTTGACGGTCAGTACCGGTTTCGGATCGGTGATTACCGTATTATCTTTGACGTGCACAGACGCAAGCTAATTATCTTAAAAGTGCAACATCGAAGAGATATCTACCAGCGTTAGCGCGCTACCTGATTTTTTAGTTCCTCCTCTTACTGTCAAAACTCAAACCGATGAACCAGCCGAAGAGGGCGCCGGCAATTAAGCCGTATAACATAGCGACCGAAGGGTTTCCACCCAAATTGGTCTGAACCGGTAATTCTTTGGTAAACACCACCTGTGGTCTAATCGTAGTCTCGGGGGCGAAGAGCTTTTGGGCGAGGGTATCGCTGCGTTCAATGAGATAATCGTTGACGGTCTGCTTCAGTTCCGTTTTAGTGGCGTCAGTGATGGCACCGGCGATGTTGACGGTGACCTGGATGTGATAGGAGTCTGGCAGTACGTCGTATCGTACTCCGTTGATACCGCTCACTCCGTTCGCTTGGGCCAGATTAGCCAAGACCGTCGGGTCGGTCGTCTCGACCAGAGTCTGATTATAAGTGCGGGGCGAAGTCAAAGTCTCGGGCGGGTTAACCATACTGGCGTAGAGGGCCTGATAGGTATGACCGTCGGCGATACGATTGCGTTGGGCGTACCAACCGGCGAGACCGGCTCCGAGCAGGGCGAAGATTAAAACGAGGGTGGTTTTTTTCATCAGAGGTGAATTATTTATTACCTCTAGTATACTGAAGAAAATGAATTTGTTGATCTTCTCTTTTTTAGTGGGGCAGTTAAACCGCTATTTCTGGCCCGGTTCAATCTGGGGTCGGGTTAATTTGTTGGATTTGGCGCTCTTTATTATTATCGCGGTCGCTCTTTTTCGTCGGCAACGACCGCAACTGAACCCGTGGTTGATCGGTTGGCTGCTAGTGGCAATTGTTTCGACCATCTGGGGCTTCACTGTGGTGGGGTGGCAGGGGCAACCCGAGGCTTACTTTTACCTGTTACGGCTGGTAATTTATGGCGTTTGGTTTGGATTGGTCGGTATCGTCTTAAAACAGCGTGCTTATTTGATGGCCTGTGTTATCGGCACCGGTATTGCCATATTGGGGTTTATCCAACTTCAACTGTTGCCCAGCATCTCGTTACGGTTGACCGAGCTAACCGGCTTTGATCCTCACTCGGGTCGTCTCTTTAGTACCTTCTTTGACCCCAATTACGCGGCCATTGTCTTGGTGTTGACATTACTGATGACGCTGGCCTTAATCTGGCAGGGTGCTGGCAAAGCCCGGTATTATTACCTGTCGGCAGCGGCCATCCAACTGGTGGCTCTCTTATTAACCAATTCGCGCTCGGGTCTGTTGGCCTTAGCGGTCGGTTTGGTCATCTTTGTCACCGCCATTAACTGGCGCTACGTGCTAGTTGTGGTCTTGCTCGCAACCGGGGTGGCGCTCTTTGTGCCCGCCATTTCGACTCGCTTAACCGGGGCCTTGGCCTTAGACCAGACCAGTCGAGCCCGTTTTGACAGTTGGCAGACGGCTACCATGGTTATTGACCGACAGCCAATTTTAGGAGTGGGCTACAACAATTATCAAGCGGCGACCACTATTTTGGGGCGCTACCAACCGCGGCTCGGTAAAATAGCCCTAGCCGCTAATGCCTCCGACAGTTCACTACTGACAATCTGGGCCACTACCGGTCTGTTCGGTCTGGTGCTCGCTCTCGGCTGGCTGCTGGCTGAAGCCAGCCAAGCGCAACCGACGACCAATCGGGTGCAATCATCGACCAAAGCCAAATTCAGTCGCAGTCAATTAGCCGCGCGTCGTTCGGTCATCGCCGCTTTATTGGTCAACAGTTGGTTTTTAAACAGCTTACTCTGGCCGTTTGGTCTGTTTCTCTTGGCGCTGGCCCTGACGCCGTTCAAGGTGGATACAGTAACAACAGAACAATGAGAATAGGCTTGGATGCCCGAAAACTCGGCCCGACCGGTATTGGGCGCTACGTCAACGAATTGCTGCAGGCGGCCGTAAAGCTAGACCCGACTATCGAGTGGCACCTGTTCGTGCAACCTGATTATCGGCAAACCATTGAACTGAGCTTAGCTAAAAATAAGCAGATTTCGTTTCACGTCACCGAAGTCGGTTATTACTCCTGGCGCGAACAGTTTGGCTGGGCCCGCGAACTCGACCGCTATGGGCTAGATTTGATTCACTTTCCCAACTTTAACATCCCCCGCGGTTTGCGTACCAGAGCGGTGACGACCATCCACGATTTAACGCTGCTTAACTACCCCGGTCGGCGCATGTTCTGGGGCAAACGCTGGCTGTACGGGCAGGTCTTAAAGCGGTCTTTGCGGCAGGCGGCCGCCATCATCACCGATTCGCAAGACTCGGCCACCGATATCAGACAGTTCGCCCATCAAAACGGTCTCAAGTTGGGTCATCGGCTGCAGGTTATTGTGCTCGGGGTCAGCGACTATTTCTGGGCCGAGGTTAGGCAGCGCGAGCTTAACGCCGAACTAGCCCTGCTCAATTTGGTGAATCCGTTCTTTTTAGTGGTGGCGAGTGATTTTAAGCACAAGAACGTTATTTTGACCCTGCAGGCCTTTGCCAAGTTGGTGGCCAAAACCAAATCGTTGCCGCATAAATTGGTGCTGGTAGGGCGCTTCGGAGTTAGTGGAGTGACCGAACAATGGCTCAATGAACACGAATCCATAAAAAATCGGGTGCTCATTGCCGGCGTGGTCAATAACGAGACTTTACGGGCGCTTTACCATCAGGCCACGGCCTTGGTCTTCTGTTCGCTCAAAGAGGGTTTCGGTCTGCCCATTTTAGAGGCTTACGCTGTCGGTTGCCCGGTAATTACCAGTAACCGTTCCTCGATGCGCGAACTAGCGAGGGGTGCCGCGCTGTTGGTTGACCCGACTAATGTCACGACCATTACCCAAGCCATGTCTAAAATGTTACCGCAGTCAGCGTTCACCAAAACAAAAATAAAACAGCAATCACTTGGCAAAAAAATTGCCCGGTCGTATAGTTGGAGTAAGTGTGCGAAGCAGCTATTAAAAATATATCAGCATGTCATTAGTTAAACTAAAGCGCAGTCGGCGGCAACGTCTGGTCTTAATATTGGTTGCTACCCTGCTTTTACTGGTACTGGTGAGTTGGGGTTACTTGTTCGCGATGCGCCACCGAATTGTGGCTCGGGCCGAGGTGGGTGGCCTAAAAGTTGGCGGTTTAACCGTCGCTCGGGCTAGGAGTAAGCTTGAGGATGCAGCCAATCGGGTCAAGACCGTTACCGTGACTGTCGGTAGTGAACAGCCGGTAGAGTTAACTTTAGCGGAGTTGGGAGTAGATTATAATGTCGTCGCTACCGTACAACAGGTTTATCAGTACGGTAAGACCGGTTCGCTCTGGCACCAGTGGTGGCAACAGAAATTGGCTTTAGTAGCCCGTAAACAGTTTGACCCGCAGCTGCGTTACGATCAACTCCAACTGCGCGCTGTTCTTCAGAGCCAGCTCTACGCCCTTTACGAGACCGACGCCAAAGAAGTTAGCCTAACCATCAAAAACGGTACGGTGAGTGTCGTACCTGGAGTGGCCGGTAAGATGCTCAACCACGAGGCGGTGGAGAGTGCTATTATGGCCAACATCAATCATTTCTCGAACAAACCGCTGATCGTGCAGCTGGCCGACTTTTCACCTCGCTTTACCGTGGCCGACGGTGCCTTTGCCAAGCAACAGGCCGAACAGATAATTGCGGCTCCGTTGGGTTTAACTTTTGACGGCCAGAGCTTTAGTATTGAGCCGGCCCAGCTCGGCAGCTATATTACTACGACTACAGTCACGGCTGAAGACTCGCTTTACGCCCAGGCTCGGGCGGCCGGTCAAGCAGGCAAAGAGCTGTTACTGGCTACCGTCAATGAAGATAAAATTATGGCTTATATACGGGCGCTGGCTACCGACCAGATAAACAGAGACGCTACTAATGCCCAGGTGCAGTTTGTCGACGGTAAATTAACGGTGAATACCCCCAGTTCTAAGGGTTACCAAGTGCAAGCAGAGGCGAGTGTGGCCGCTATCGTCGATGGCTTAACGAAACGTTCCTTCGGTGAAGCGGTGGATAAAGTGGCGCTAGCGGTAGAGGTACTGGAGCCGGCTATCAACGACGCTAAACTGGCCGAACTGGGTATTAAAGAGTTAATCGGTCGGGCCGAAACCAGCTACTCTACTAGCCCCGCAAATCGTAAACATAATATCGCGCTCGGGGCAGCCAAAGTGAACGGTACTATCTTAAAGCCAGACGAAGAATTTGATCTGGTCAAAGTTTTGGGCGAGGTCAACGCCGGCAGCGGCTACTTACCCGAGTTGGTAATATCCAACAATAAATTGGAGCGTCAGTTTGGTGGCGGTTTATGTCAGCCGACGACCACCCTGTTCCGAGCGGTCATTGACGCCGGGTTACCTATTACCAGCCGATCCAATCACTCACGCCGGGTGGCTTACTACGAAAAACCGTCACCGGTAAAGGGGGTGCGCGTCAACTGGGATAGCTCGTTGGCCAACATCGGTAATGGCATGGTCGGTTACGACGCCACCGTTTTTATACCGGAGCCGAACCTCAAATTCAAGAACGACACCGGTCACGCGGTCTTGATACAGGCGTATGTGACTGGTAATAAGAGTGTCAATTTTGAACTTTACGGTACCAACGACGGTCGCAAGGTGACGGTCTCGAAAGCGGTGATCGATTACACCAAAGCCCCACCCGACCCGCAATTTCAACCCGACCCGTCTAAACCCAGTATGACCATGGAATTGGTCGAGAAGGGCGTTCCCGGTGCCAAAACCCGGTTTGATTATACTATTACCTACCCCGACGGCCGCGCCGATAAGCAGACCTTTGAATCATTTTATCGACCGATACCCGAGCAGTATCTGGTTGGCACAGCCGTACCACAGCCTTTGCCCGAGGGTCAGACCGACCCCAACGCTCAACCGGCACCGTAAGGCAAAATGTCTAAAGGAGACAGCAATGAGTCGCCAGAAACGATCGACCATACGCGTCAATGGTTCGTCGCACGGCCCCAGCACCCAAGACAAACACGATCGCTCGCACGAGGAGCGTCTGGAGTGGTCACGGCGGCAACCTGATGCTCCGCCGCCGCCGCCGAAAATCAACTGGGATCGAGCCAGCCGCGACCCGAATCTGGCCGAAGCCCTGCGGCGCGGCGGACCGAGTGACGACAGTCCGCGCCGCAGCCGCTATGATGGGCGCTAGCCACCTGCACCCCGGTTCACCCCGGGGCTTTTCATTACCCAGGCTCTATTAATGCCGCTTCATGTTGTCGCGGTGTAGCTCGGTGATGTGACGATAACAGAGCGCCAGCGCCAAACCGTCGGCCGCGTCATCGGGTTGCGGTATCTCATTTAGATTTAAAATCTGTTGCACCATGTGTTGAATTTGTTTTTTATCGGCTTTACCGTTACCGGTTACCGAACTTTTAATCTCGTTCGGGGTCAGCTGTTGATACCCGATGGTCTGTTCGGCCAGGGTCATAGTAATGACGCCGCGAGCCTCCGCTACGGCGATGGCGGTTTTCTGGTTACGGCTGAAGAAGAGCCGCTCCACGACGGCAAAATCGGGTTTGAATTCTTTAATTAGCGATAAAAGCTCGCGGCGAATTTGTAGCAGACGGTCGGCGGCCTCTTTATGTTTGGGGGTTTCAATGCAGCCGTACTTAACGGCCGTCTCACGACCCCGATCAACATCAATAATACCCCAGCCAACTCGAGCCGTACCCGGGTCGACCCCCATAATGCGGTACGAATTGATGCCGTCTGACTTAGATTCCTTCGGCATTGGTAGAGACGTTGGCGACGTCGTCGTTATTATCAAGCGTTTCTAAAAGATTCAACAATTTGGTTTCGATCTCGGCCTCGATTGGCAGTGGGACACTAGCAACAAACTCCAACTGCGCCGTTTCGGGGTTGATATTGACCGCTTCAACGGCGGTTTTCACGACGTTGAGGTCGTTGCGGGTGGCAGTAATAGTTAGGGTGCCGTCGGTGAGATCATAATCGAGCGCCCCGGAGTCAATAACGGCCTCTTCCTGTTCAGCGGTTAAAGTATCAAGAGCGGCGCGGATGACCCCCTTTTGCTCGAAGAGGTGAGCGACGGAGCCGTTATCGGCGACCCGACCGCCGGCCTTACTAATAATATTGCGCACTTCGGCTAGGGTGCGATTACGATTGTCGGTGATGACTTCAATCAACAAACCAATGTTACCGGAGGCGAAGGCCTCAATCGTAAATTCTTCAATAATGGCGCCGCCCAATTCACCGGTACCGCGTTTAATAGCTCGTTCAATATTTTCTTTGGGTAAGTTATCTTTACGGGCTGACTCAATGGCAATTTTCAGACGCAAGTTAGCGTTTGGGTCTCCGCCACCGGTGCGAGCGGCAGCCGAAATAATGTTAGCTAGTTTGGTAAAAGACTGACCGCGTTTGGCGTCGGTCGCGGCCTTTTTATGTTTGATGGAGTGCCATTTAGAGTGTCCGGACATACGTTACAGTTATAACTTTTTCTGTCGGTCGGGTCAAGGTTATCAGATTAGAGCGGTATTTTAATGGTGCCGTTAAGATCGGTACGCCGATAGTTAATTTTGAGCCGCTCCAGCCGTTCCAAGACCTCTTGATGCGGGTGCCCGTAACTATTGTCTTGACCGGCACTTATCAGCACCACGTTCGGTTGCAACAATTTCAGCCATGGCTCACTGGTAGAGGTTTTGGAGCCGTGGTGGCCGGCCTGTAAGATGGCACCGGTGGTAGGGCAGGGTAAAACCCGGCTGATCTGACAGTGACCGATATACTGCTCGTGTCGGGCTTCGGCATCCCCGGTTAATACCAGATCAGTCTTGAATTTTGACGGGCCGAGAGGTGAATCTTCAGTGGTGAGATGTTCGACGGTCAGAACGACGGCGTAGTCGTGAGCTTCATCACCCCGTGGATTGGCCGGTGGATGATAGCCCCGAATAACCCGACCGGAAGCTAAATAACGTAGCATCCCCTCTTTAATCTCCAACAGGGGAATCTGTTTCTGTTTGGCCACGGCCAGCAATTCTTGCCAGGCCGGGTCTTTACTGTCGGCTCTGGTCAGCCACAATTCCCCCACTCGATAGCGCCGCAGTACTTCTATCAACCCCACATAATGATCGCGGTGCTGGTGCGAGATGACCACCACGTCAATATAATCATCGGTGGGGGCGAGGGTTGTTCCCAGTTGAGCCAACACCGAATTGTCCGGCCCGCCGTCAAATAACAGCTGCCAGCCGGTCTCATCCTCAACCAAAACAGAGAGCCCCTGACCAACATCAAACATGGTTAGCTGTGGTTGTGGCCGCCCGAAGCGCCAGCTTAAAAACGGCGCCAGGAATATAATTAAGATGACCAATCGACGTACCATGGCAGGCGCGCTCCGAACGCGATTATTTGTAAGATTAAGTGCAGTGGCAGCCAAACGATCAACCGAACCAGGGTGTTTGGCAGCACGAAGCCAGCCAACAACCCGCCGGCTCCGGCCATAGTGGCTAGTGGTACGAGCCATAAAACCAGCGGATTAATCAGAAAAGAACTGAACGAGAGGGCATTCAATTGCCAGATCAAAACCGGCGTCAAGAAGATGTTGGCGGAAGTGGTTTCGACAAGCGGTTGAGCGATTAAGGGCGGGCAACGGGGCCAACGTTGCAGTAGTTGTTGAATAACGGGTGCGGCCAGCACAATGCCGGTGAAGGCGGCGAACGAGAACTGCCAACCGATGTCGTATTTGAAGTAGGGGTTAGCCAGTAGGGTCAGGGCGGCCGGTAGAATTATTAACGGTAGTTTCTGGTTCCCCCGCGCGGTGTGACTGGCGATGAGGGTCAGGCTGGCCACGAGTCCACCTCTGACCGCCGCCGCCGAGACTCCCGTCAAAACGACAAAACCACCGATAACACCCCAGGTGAGCCAGAAAGACCACCAGCGGTGGCCGGTAACGAGACGGCAGAGTTGTAAACAGATACCGGCGACTATCACGACGTTAGCCCCCGAGACCGCAATGATGTGGATGGTACCCGTCTGGGTGAGATTGGCGAGCGTTCCTTCAGATAGAGCGCGCCTAGAGCCCAATAATAACCCCGCCAGAAAACCGGCCTCCGGTTCGGGCAACATCAGATTGATGTGACGTTCCAAAAACTGTCTGAAACCGGTTAGCCAGCGTAATGCCAGCCACCGGCGCTGAACGGTACCTGTTTTAACCAGTTGCGGTCGTTTGACTACTTTGGTAATGCCAAACCGAGCCAGATAGGTTGGGTAATCAAAACTTTTCGCTCCATCATCAATAATTGCCGGTGTCTGGGAGGCTCCCGAAATTGTGAGCAGATCACCGGGCAGATAGTGTTCATAGGGGGTGATGGTGACCCGCAGCTGACCGGTAAATGGTCGCTGCAGCCGCAGGGTCAGATAACCGTAACCGTCACGGTTGTCTTGCGGAGCGATGACCACCGCAAGTGCCTTATTCAGTTCGGGTGCTATATTTTGCGCCGAGAGTGATTGGTGGTACTGCCAGAGTCTTGATTGGCCTAAAAGGGAGCCGACTAACAGTAACGACCAGATGAGGCGCGATTTTGACTTAAAAAATAGGCTGATAAGACCGGCCAAACCAAAAACCACCGCCAGCGGCCAACCTAAAATAACGCCGGCGACTACGCCGACACCAAACCAGTGAATTCGGGTCACATACTGATTTAAACAGTGTACAGATGAACACAGGATGACGAGAATGTTAGGTATAGTCCAATGTCAGACCTATCCGATGAACACTCACGAGCCCGGCATAGCGTAGCGAAGCCAGGCGAGGTGAAGAGGATGGGTCTAACATTGGATTGGCCTCTTGACATAATGTAAAGTGTCCTTTACATTAGAGGAGTTAACTAACTTTGAGTCATGGTTAAAAAGAAGAAATCAGATCACGTTGAACAACTCAAACGGGCCCAGGCCGAGTTGGCTAACCTGCAAAAGCGCACCGAACGCGAAAAGGGAGAATTTGCCCGGTTCGCCAACCAAGAGCTAATTATCGATCTGCTACCTGTTCTCGACAACTTCGACCGCGCCCTACAACACGTGCCCGAAGCCGACCAGAATAGTAACTGGTTAACCGGCGTCACCTATATCCAAAAACAGCTGCTCGAGGTGCTCAATCGTCAAGGAGTTAGCGTTAAAGAGGTCAAGGTCGGTGAGATGTTTGATGCCGGCTCGCAACACGCCATCGAGCATCGTCAGTCCGACCAACCGGAAAACACCGTTATCCAGGTTATCAATCAGGCTTACGTCATGAACGACACGGTCATTCGACCGGCGGCTGTCATCGTCAGCGCCGGTAAGGATGCAAAATGAAGAAATCCACAATGCAAGAATTAATGAAAGAATGTAACAAAAAATTAGCTATATTAGCACTCGTGCCGGTTATCTCAGGCACGATTCAATCAGCGTTGCCAAGAAATTATAAAGAACAAGCAGTAATCCCAATCAGTAGTGTTGTAGCGCATTGGAGTGCCAATAGTGATTTGGCCTATCTAAGTCCATCTATCATTTGGCCAGCGTACTCAACCGAAAATGATGATCCACCAACAAGACAGTACTCGATGATGAATAATCCTGTTGTCAACCAGACTATGACCTCGGCAGCAACAACACAGTATTTTTATAGAGGTCAACCTAAAGACTTAAATCCAGGTGGTATACCAATGGAGATCGTTTAAAACCAAAACCAAATAAACAAACAATAAACAAAAAACTATGAGCAAAATAATTGGAATCGATCTAGGAACAACCAACTCCGTCGTCGCCGTTATGGAAGGCGGCACCGCTAAAGTTATCCCCACCGCCGAAGGGGCTAATACCTGCCCCTCAATTGTGGCGGTCAATAAAAACGGTGAGCGCGTCGTCGGTCAGATTGCCAAACGCCAGGCCGTGACCAACTCCCAAAACACCGTCTCGTCCGTCAAGCGTTTCATCGGCCGTAAGTTCAAAGACGAAGAGTCCCAGCAAGATTTTAAGCGCGTCCCTTACACCACTTCTGAAGGCAAAAACGGGGCCATTGAGGTCAAAATGGGCGACAAAAACTACAGCCCCGAAGAGATCTCCGCTTTCATCTTGGGTAAATTAAAGGCCGATGCCGAAGCCTACCTCGGTGAAAAGGTGACCGAAGCCGTTATCACCGTGCCGGCCTACTTCAACGACAGCCAGCGCCAGAGTACCAAAGATGCCGGTAAGATTGCCGGTTTAGAGGTTAAGCGCATCATCAACGAGCCGACCGCGGCCGCTCTGGCCTATGGTTTGGAGCGCAAAAAAGAAGAAAAAGTGGCCGTCTACGACTTAGGTGGCGGTACTTTTGACATCACTATTTTGGATATCGGCGCCGGCGAAGAGGGCTCCAGCTTTGAGGTGTTATCCACCAACGGCGACACCCATTTGGGTGGCGATGACTTTGACCAGGTTTTGATGGATCACATTCTCGCCGAATTTAAAAAACATGAAGGTTTGGATTTAACCAAACAGCCCGATGCCGTGCAGCGTATCAAAGAGGCGGCCGAAAAAGCCAAGGTCGAGTTAAGCTCCTCACTCGAGACCGAGATTAACCTGCCCTTTATCACGGCCGACGCCGAAGGACCCAAGCACTTGGTTATGAAAGTAACCCGAGCCGAATTTGAGAAACTGACCGACGCTCTGGTTGAACGCACTATTACCCCTTGCCGCGCCGCCATCAAAGCGGCCAAACTAGAAGCCAAAGACATCAACGAAATTATTCTGGTCGGCGGTCAGACTCGCATGCCACTGGTACAGGCCAAAGTCAAAGAGTTTTTCGGCAAAGAGCCGAATAAGAGCGTCAACCCCGATGAAGCGGTCGCTTTAGGGGCCGCCATTCAAGCGGGTGTGCTCGCCGGTGATGTCAAAGACGTACTGTTGCTCGATGTAACGCCGCTCTCGTTGGGTATTGAAACGCTCGGCGGTGTGATGGCTAAATTAATTGAAGCCAATACTACTATTCCGACCAAGCACTCCCAGATCTTCTCGACGGCTTCTGATAATCAACCGCAGGTTGAGATTCGCGTTTTACAGGGTGAGCGTGAGATGTCGAGCGATAACCGCAGTCTCGGCCAGTTTGTACTCGACGGTATCCCGCCGGCTCCGCGCGGTGTCCCTCAAGTAGAGGTAACTTTTGATATCGATGCCGACGGCATCTTACACGTCACCGCTACCGACAAGGCCACCAATAAAGAGCAGAAGATCACTATTCAGGGTTCCAGTGGTCTCTCAACCGAAGAGATTGAACGGATGCGCGCCGATGCTGCCCAACACGCCGATGAAGACAAGAGCAAGCGCGAGTCAGTCGAAGCTAAAAATATGGCCGAGAGTTTAATCCACACGGCCGAGAAGACCCTCAAAGAGAACAAAGAGAAACTGAAGCCTGAAGACGTGCGGGCGGTTGAAGATGCGGTCAGTGCGTTGCAGAACGCCAAGAACTCCGATAACCTAGATGAGATTAAAGCCAAGACCGAAGCGCTGTCCGAAGCGTTATCAAAAGCCGGTCAACACCTCTACGAAGAGAAGCAGGCCGAGGGTGATAAAGCAGACGCCGATAAAGCTGACGAAAGCAAAGACGGCGACAACAAAGACGGCGAGAGCCAAGCGGGCGAAAAACCAGCTGAAGCTGGCGCTGATAGTGAAAAAGCCGATGAACCAACCAAACCAGAGGAACCGAAAAAAGACGAACCAAAAGAGTAATTGATGCCGAACCCCTACGAAACTTTAGGAGTAGCGAAAGACGCTTCGACCGACGAAATCAAGCGCGCCTTTCGTAAACTCTCGCACCAGCACCACCCCGATAAGGGTGGCGATGCGAAGCAGTTTCAGGAGATCAATCAAGCCTATCAAATATTGTCTGACCCGCAGAAACGCGACCAGTTCGATCAGTTCGGGCACGTCGGTAATGGTGGCCCGGCCGGAGCAGGTGGTTTTGGAGGCTTCGGTGGTGGTGCCGGTCGCGCCGGTGGCTTTGGTTTCGATTTCACTGGTGGTACCGCCGGTGGGGGGCTAGGCGACATCTTTGACGACATCTTTGGGGCCGCTTTCTCCAATATCCAGGCCGAAGTCCAAATTTCACCCGCCCAAGCCGTCATGGGCGATAAGATGGAGCTACGCACCGGCGAAGAGAAGATTGTCTTAACTATCCCACCCGGTACTCAAGACGGCCAAGCTTTTACCTTTCGCGGCCGGGGTAAAGCCCATAATCGCGGCCGGGGTGATCTCCAAATTGTAGTGCGCATTGTCATGCCCACCGGTAACCGTATGAGTCGTACCGAGCGGGCGCTCTGGGAGCAGTTAAAAAACATCGGTCGCTAGTTGGCTGCTTGCGCAAACCCTCTTTGAGGCCTCATAATAAGGTAAATGACCCTACCTAGTTGGGATATTATTGTGGTAATTCTCGTGGTACTCTGGCTCGCCTTCGCCTTCGTGATCTTACGTAGTCGGGTCATGAGCGCTCTGTTGGCGGCTTACACGGCTTATCTGGTTAGCATCACCTGGGGGCCTAATTTATTTGGTTTATTAACGGGCAAACAGGCGGTCTTTGGCTTCTCCTTCTCGCTATCGGTCTCCGAATTTGCGGTGAAATCGTGTCTGCTGGTCATCTTGTGGCTGTTACTGACGGCTTTGATACCGTCATCCAAACGCAAACGAATACCCGAGTTTGAGACGTTGGGCCACGCCTTTTTCACCATCGCCTTTGTGCTGTCATCTGTCGTCACTTTTATGAACGACGAACAGAAGCAGCTGTTGGGCAATCGGGCCGTTATCGCCGAATATTTGGGACGCTATCACAACCTCTTAATTCTGTTGCCCGTTATTTTGATTCTTTACTCCTCGCTGCACGCCAAAGACGAGTATTAGTTTAAAAAGTAAGGGTAATATATCGAATGAATAAAAAAATTAGCTGTATGGGTTCACTGATGTTGGCTGTTGGTTTGCTGGCCTACTTGCTTGTTTTGTACTTTACCGCTGGGCTTTTTCTTTTATCATTTGATTCGAAGGTAGGGGATTCGATGACAGAAGCAGTACTGTGGGTTCTTTCCATTACTGTTTTCTTAAATATCATTGCGAGTGCCATATTTGTTAAGGGTTTGTATACGATAACACATCGTCCAATAACAACAGGATCATTCATAAAAAATATTTTGGTTCTCACTATAGTTGTCGATCTGTTAACTTATTTGCTGTTGCTAAGGTTGGGTTAGCTGACTGGTGATTGCCTTGACGCCAATCTGAAGCTAAGCTAGAGTAAGTTTTGGTTTCCCATTAAGGATCGCTAGTTCAATTGGTGGCCGCTCCGCGTACCAATTGAGCTAAAGAACATTATATAATTTGGATCGCTAGCTCAATTGGTAGAGCAATGGCCTTTTAAGCCAGTGGTTCCGGGTTCAAGTCCCGGGCGATCCACCATGTGAAATGACTAAATGTCATTTCACACCCGGAACCAACAATTTGCACAATACGTACTGTATGAAGCAATCAGTATCAATTACGTATTACAGCGGCTATGCCGCGTCAGTATAGATGGCCTACCAAGGTCATTTTTTGTTCGTCTGCCGTGCGGGTGGTCGATACTGATACAATAAATCTAATGAAACTGCGTACTCTCAACCTGACAGTAATTGCCGTAGCAATTGGGCTGTTGGTCTTGTTAGTGCTTTCGCCGACAATGGTCAGCCACACGGTAGTGGCGGTGGTGTCGGTAACGATTACCCTGATAATTTTAATGATCTACTCTACTCGGTTGCGACATAATCATCACCGTCGACTCGAAGCACTTAAACACATCAAAAGTCTCCAACGGGCCGAAAGAGACAAGACCGAGATCTTGTCACTGGTGGCGCATCAGCTCAAAACGCCGCTAGCCTTAATTCGTTGGTCGGCCGAATCAATTTTAAATAATCCGGAACTGACTGACAAAGAACGGCAAAGACTGGAACAGATTATCGCCTCTTGTCAGGTGATGTACCACACCGTCGAAGATTTGAGCCACATCTTTAAACTAACTTCCGGCGATGGCCAGAGCTATCTGACTTTCGATACCATCGATGTTAATACCTTGGTTAAAGAGATGCTGGCCGAATATCAGGCCGTGGCTGACCAACATCAGATTAAGATAGTGATACATGAGGCCGAGGCCGGCGCTAAAATCAAAGCCGACCGCATCTTTTTGAAACACGACATCGCTAATTTGGTGGATAACGCCATTCAGTACTCACCTCACGGTAGCGAGATCCAAGTTATCATTACCCGTGTACGCAACGAGGTGCAAATTGCGGTGGCCGATCACGGTATGGGCATTGAGCCGGCCAATATGGATCGCATCTTTGAGCGTTTCTATCGCACCGAACAGGCCATTAAGGTGAACGAACACGGCACCGG
>JAUSJZ010000045.1 GCA_030647115.1 bacterium | reverse complement strand
TCTGGGGTCGTGGATAATCTTACCGTGGCCGTGTTTGGCCAGCATTAGTTCGGCTAAAATAGCCGTCATGTAGTAGCCATCGACAAACTCTCCGTTTTCGTCGTAAAAGAAGCAGCGGTCGGCGTCGGCGTCCCAGGCGATACCCAAATCGGCTCCGGTCTTAATCATCAAATCTATCGTCTCTTGACGATTCTCTAAAATAAGCGGATCGGGGCGTCCTTTAGGGAAGGTGCCGTCGGGTTTATCGTTGAGGGGGTGTAAGACAATCGAAGTGTCTTGTAATAATTTTTTGATGATGGTGCCCGCCATACCGAAGTTACCGTTGACGACCACCTGTAAGGGTTTCAATTTGGTTAGGTCAACAAAAGAGCGCACGTGTTTGAGGTAACCGGCCTCAATGTCGGCCGTCTCCACGGTACCCGGGGTGCCCTTGTCGGTACCCAGTTCATCTACTTCGGCCAGTTCGGCGATATCGAGCAGACCGCTGTCAGACGAGAGCGGTATGGCCTGCTCGCGCGTCATTTTCATACCGTTATATTCCCGCGGGTTGTGCGAGGCCGAAACGGTAATGCCACCATCGGCTTTCAGCGCCACCACGGCGTAATAGAGCATGTCGGTGGAGATAACCCCAATGTCTTTGATATTGACTCCTTGACTGGTCAGACCGGCAATGAGAGCCTTTTGCAGCGAAGGCGATGAGGTGCGCACGTCGTGCCCGACCACCACGGTCTGGGGCTTGATAAAGCGGGCGTAGGCGCGGCCAATTTTGGTGGCAGCCGTCTCGTCAATCTCGGTCGGGTAGATACCCCGAATATCGTAGGCCTTAAAGATGGTCTTGTTCATAGGTACAAATGTTTACCTTGTTCTTTTAACTGATCGGTGATGGCTTTAACGTCTTGAGCCGCGTCTTTGTGGGCGACTAGAATGGCATCTTCGGTCTCAACGATGATGATATTTTTTAGACCGACCGTCGCAATGAGCTTGTTACTGCCAAAAACCAGACAGTTCTCGTCGTTAATGCCAATGTGATTGCCCTTGATGACCAGGTGGTGGCCGTTCTGTTCGGCTAAGACCTCATGCACGGTGTTCCAGGCACCGATATCACTCCAGCCGAGGTCGGCCGGTATGACCAATATCTTATCTTCTTTTTCGGTAATCAGACGCTCAATGTCACGTCGCTCTAAATTACCGAAGTGCAGCTTGACCGAGCTGGTCTCGTTGGCGGTTCCGATAGCGGCGGCGAGCTGTTGGAGGGTGGCGTAAAACACCGGTTGATGTTTGGCGAAGAGATTCAGCATGTGTTGGGCGCGGTAGACCTTGTAACCGGTGTTCCAGAGATATTTCCAGTCACTGACGTACTGTTCGGCGGTTTTCAGATCGGGTTTTTCCACGAATTGGTCAACCGTATAGACCGGCTCGGTGGTGTTGGTGTTGAATTCGTGACCGACTCGAATGTAACCAAACTCGATGGCCGGGCGGGTCGGTTTAATACCGATGCTGATTAGATATTCGGGATGTTCATCAACGGTGTCAAAAGCGGCCTGCAGCACGGAGCTGAATTTTTCGGGTTTGCGCACCAGATGATCTGACCATAAGATGGCCATGGTACAGCCCGGGGAGCGGTGATTTAACATCGCCGAGGCTAGAGCAATCGCCGGCCCGTTGTCGCGGGCCTCGGGTTCGACTAAGAAATTAGCCAGCGGGTGATCGGGCAGCTGTTTCTGGGCCATCTCGGTGCGCTCGGCGTTGGCCATTATAAAAATATCTTCTTTCGGTATCAGTCGTTCAACGTTGGCGACCGTTTTTTGCAGCAGCGATTGGTCGTCGAAGATCTTTAAAAACTGTTTCGGCAGCTGTTTACGACTTAAAGGCCACAGGCGAGTACCCGTACCTCCGGCCATAATGACTACATAGCGCTTATTCACGGTTACATTGTAGCAAATAACTGGTTCCAAAACGTCTAATTAAGAAACTGCTATTTTTAGAAAAGGCGACGCCGAGGGCGTCGCCGGGGGAGGGTGGGTGAGCAAATGGTAGCGGTTAGTCGCCATTGTTGTCATCCGTCGAGTTGGTGTGGTAGGGCTGCTGCGCGAGCTGCTCGGCCAGGCGGCAGACCAACTCCTCGGGGGTAACGAATTCGCCGGGTTCGCAGTCACAGGACATGTGTCTGCAGGGGTAGGGTTCGCCACAAGGGGCGAGTTCGATCAGGGTATGGCTGTTGGTTGGCATTGTCGTATCACCTCGTAGTACGATTATACGATAATATACGACATCTTACTGTGGATAAGATGTAAGTGGATAAGATCAAGCCGGTTGGTGCCAGCCCTGCAGCGCCTGTTCGTACTGTTCGGGTGTGCCAATGTGGTACCACTGACCCGAAAAAGGGTAGGCCGACAGTTTGTGGTCTCGAGCCAAAGCGGGGTAGACATCGGTCTCCAGCATCGAGTAACCTTTCTTGACGTAATCAAGCACTCCCAGCTCGCAGACGGTGTAACCGGCGTTAATTAAATTGGTGGGTTGTTGGCCCTTGGCCGGTTTCTCCACGAATTCTAAAATCTGGCTGCCGCGCAGCCGCACGGCGCCGAAGTGCTCGGGGTCATCGACCGAGGCCAGTGACATGGTCGCCAGCCCGTTTTGGGTGCGATGAAAGTGGGTCAGGTCGGTCAGGTCAATGTCAGACAGCACGTCGCCGTTAAGGAGCAAAAAAGTCTCTTTAAGCCACTTTTTAGCCAGCAACAACGGGCCGGCCGTACCCAAGGGCTGTTCTTCATTAATGTAACGAATGTTCAGCTCAAAGCGACGGCCGTCACCAAAATACTCTTTAATGCTCTCACCTTTGTACCCCAGCGAGATAATGACGTTTTTAATGCCGTGATGGGCTAGTAGTTCAATGGTGTTGGCCATTAGGGGCCGGCCGTGTACCGGTATCATCGGTTTGGGTAATTCGAGAGTCAAAGGGCGCAAGCGGGTACCTTGGCCACCGGCTAAAATTAAAGCGGTGCGTAGACGGTTCTCACCCAGACCCTGACGAATAAGAAATTCGGTAGCGTGGGAACGGTTGCGAATGTTACGCCCGTCAATAACGCTGTCAATTTGCGCAAACAGATCTTTACTGATGGTGACCGTCAGCTTCTCTCTATCCATAAATCTACCTTGCCAGTTTAGGAGCCAAGTTTCCAGTGGGTCTGCCAAATAAGCTTCAATAAGTCGGCGTATTCGGTCTCTAAATGCCACTTGGTTTTACGCGGTATATTAGGGTCGGTTCGAATCGCTTTGATAGCTTCACTCATACCCTCAACCACCAAGTCGGGGTTCCAGACCTTCATCTTAAAAGGGCCGGCGGTGCGTTTAGGGTTGGCCCACCACCACCAGCAGCTGGCCATGGCGTTACTGAAGTGCAACCGTTCCCAGCCGTTCTGTAACAGGCTATCGGTCTGGTATAAGGCCTGCTGCACTCCTTTGATAAAATGCCACATCGCTTGGTGTACCCGATTTTTATTATCTTGCCACAGCGGAAAAGGGCGACGCCACAACAGGTCAGAGGGGTCGGTCTCCCAGCTGGCTGCTCGCACCTTCACCTTAACCGGTTTACCGGTTGCCAGTAATTTTGTGCTCTGCATGCGGTTGCCGAACTGGCTAAAGATGCTTTTTAAACGCTCCAGCGCATTAGCATCAAAGTGGCCGAAGACCTCACCGTCTAAAACCGCTACCAACGGGGTCGTGGTTTTATCTAAAATAGCGGCTGTCTGTTCGACCGAAGTCGCCAAAGCCTGTGACAATGCCCGGTTACGAACCACTAAGACGGGGCCGCCCCGTTCGGCTCTGACCAGCGGGTGATAGGTCGCAGAACGCAACGAGATCTCATCAATGACGGTATAGGCGACCCGATCTTTTTTAATGAGACCGTCTAAGGTCGGGGCGTAGGCACACTCCGGTAGATAGAGACCGGTCAACTTCAGCTTTTTGCCCAAATATTCGGCCACTACCAGCCGGTTGTGGGCCAGTTGATACTCTCCTTCAGCTTGGGGCCAGAGAGGCAATAGAGCGTGCGTATAGGCCGAATTCAGAAAGGTAATATTATCTTTCGTGGCTAAGTTTTTGATTAAATCCAAAATGGCCGGCTGCTGTTTGGCCAACTGCTCCAACAAAACTCCACTGACATTCAATGATACCGGGTACGAGGTGCTTAAGAGGGCCTCTAACAATCCTAAATAGCCCTCACGGCTGACCAAATCTAAAGTCTCCGGACGCTGATTAGGCGGTTGATAAATATGTAACACTAAAGACCAGGGCTGAAATGGTTGCATAGTTAGGAGTTAATTTTGAGATGCAGGTTAGGATGTGGTACAAAATGGACCGGCGAGGCATGACGGTGTTTGCGCATGGCAAAACGGTAGAGCTTGGCGTATTGGCGCGCCGGTAACTCCCACGAATAAGACTGTTTCATGCCGTGTCGCATCAGCTTATCCCACCGGTCGCGATATTTGAAGGTCTCTAAAGCGCGCACGATGCCGGTCAACATCTCTAAACCGGTATATCCTTCAAAGACAAACCCGTTACCCCTTTTAGTGGCCGGGTCGTAATCTTTAATGGTCTCGGCTAAACCACCGACCTTGTGAACAACCGGTATGGTACCGTAACGCAAGGCAATCATCTGGCCTAAACCGCACGGCTCAAACCGAGAGGGCATTAAGAAGATATCGGCCCCGGCGTAAACCCAGCTGGCGGCTTGCTCCGAAAATTCTAAATGGCAACCGATTTTTTCGGGGTATTTCTGGTGCAAGGCGCTAATCTTCTGTTCGTACTCTTCTTGACCGGAGCCGACAATAACAATTTGCAGGTGCATCGCCAACAGCTGCTCCACTACCTCAAAAAACAGCTCAAAACCCTTCTGTTCGGTAATACGAGTCGCCATACCGATAATAGGGATATTGTCATCCACCTCTAACCCGAGCTGGTCTTGCAAGAAAGACTTATTACGCCGCTTGTAGTGCAGGTTGGAGAGATGATAACGAACGTGCAGGTCTTTATCGTAGCGGGGGTCAAAATGGTTATAATCGATGCCGTTTAAGATGCCAAAGAGCCGGCGGCGTCGTCGATGCAAAATCTCTTGTAAACCGTTGCCAAACTCCGGCGTCTGAATCTCTTCGGCGTACTGACTCGAGACGGTCGAGATGGCATCGGCGTGTCTAACGCCCCGCAACATAAAATTACAGCGTCGAATACTAACCTCATCTTCAGCCGGCAAACCTAGACCGTCATCTTTATGTTTCCACTTCATTTGCTGGCGACCGAGGGTCTGTTGAAAGGCAATATTGTGGATGGTCATCACCGCCGCCGTTTCGGCGAAGTAGGGCTGAAAATCGGGGTGACGTCGCAGATTTGGTATTAAACCGGTGTGCCAGTCGTGACAGTGCAAAACGTGTATCGGTAGCTGTAGCTCTTTAATAACCGTTAAGACGGCCTTGTTGAAAAAGAAGTAGCGCCGATTACCGTCTTTCAAATAACCGTAGAGGCGCTTGCGACTTTTAAAGAATTCGTAGTGGTCAATAAAGTAAACCTTGACGATGTCGTCTAAGTAACCCTCATAGACGTGGAAGAAGTAATGGTGCTCATCAATGTTGACCCCAAAACGGCGTTTTAGCCTTTTTAGACGCCATTTCTTAATTGAAATACCGCCGTGCAAGGGTGTAAAAACCGTTACGTTATGACCCTGACTCGTTAACTCGGGTGGTAAGGCTCCGGTAACATCGGCCAGACCCCCGGTTTTGCTAAACGGTTTTACCTCGGCACTGACTAAAGCAACGTTGATTGATTTATGTTTCATCTTTTAAATATTCGGCCGCCTTTTCGGGGCTGGCAATATCAATAATGACCCCACTACCCAATTCGTATCCGCCATAACCGCTAACGCGGGGGGCAATTTCAATGTGCCAGCGATAGAATTTAGATTCGGCAATGGCGGTCGGTAGGCAATGAATCCAGAAATTGACGGATGGCCCCTTGAGGGTGTGATTGAGCCGGGCCAAAACCTGATGCAGCGCCGAAGCGGCGGCGTGACGGACCGTTTTATTGATGTTCGCAAAATGGCCCCCTGGCTGTTTGGGTACAATCCAGGTCTCAAAGGGAAAACGAGCGGCGTAAAAAGTGAAGACTAAAAAGTAATCATTCTCTACTATGACTCGTACCTTCTCCCTCTTTTCGTGGGTAACCAGATCTTCAAAAACATTAATACCGTTATTGTTGTAGTAGCGTTGGGAGCCGTCTAGCTCCAGCTGGATATAGTTGGGGACAATGGGTGAGGCAAATATCTGGCCGTGGGCCTGACGAATAGAGGCGCCGGCCTTGGGACCGTGGTTATAAATACAGGCGATAAACTCAATACCCGGGTTTTTAGCCATGGTGATAAAGCGCGACTGATAAGCCAGCAAGAGATCTTCGAGTACCGTGACCGAGAGGGAATAGAGAGTGGCGTCGACATCTTTAATTACCACCACTTCGTGGTCGCCCACCGCCGGTTTGGCCCGGTAGAAGCTGTGTTCGGGGTAAAAACTACGGGTCTCGCACATCTTGGCATCAACGACAAAGGCGGGGTAGAAGTTCTGCACCGTATAGGTGTATTTGGTATCAGCGTTTTTAACGCGGTGTTGCCAGGCTTTTGACCCAACGGCAAAAGGAGAGTCGTCAAGTCGGGTGGGGTCTTCGGCGTGGGTTTCAATAAAATCACTCGGACGTTTGGCCCGTTCCGGTGCAATCACCACCCATTCCCCAGTGATAATATTTTGTCGCAGTTGTGGCATTCTTACCTCTAGTGTACAGATGCTGTTGCCTTGATACAAATATTCAGCTAGAGTAAAACCTAATATGCCAGTGAAAGTATCGGCCATTAAGGCCTTAAAAGTAGCTAAGCGACGCGCGAGTGAAAACGAGCGCGCTCGTGCCAATTTAAAGCGGGCCATCAAGGCCGCGACTTTAGGGGGCAAAGACAAGACTGACCGTACTAAAAAAGCGCAGTCCCTCATTGATAAAGCCGTCAAAGTGCATCTGATTCACCGCCACAAAGCCGCCCGTCTGGTCTCTCGTTTAGCTCGGAAACCATTGTAAGGCTCCTAGATACGTTACAATAGAGACGCATGAATCGTCTAACTTTTGTTCGCGCCGCTTTCGAGCTGACCAAATGGTTCATCTTTTTGGTTTTTGCTCTTTTATTAATCCACATCTATCTGTTATCTGTCTTTATTGTCGATGGCCCGAGTATGCTCTCTACCCTGCAAGATAAGAACGTAGTCGCCGTAAATAAGATCGGTTACCGGTTGGGTAACCCTCAAAGAGGAGATATTGTGGTGGTTCGTTTTCCGGGCGACCCTGAAGGTACCTATTACGTGAAACGGGTAATCGGTCTGCCGGGCGAAACGGTGTCGGTGGCCAACGAACACGTCTATATCAACGGTAAGCTGCTAACCGAGGTCTATCTCGATGCTGGAGTCAAGACGCTACCCGACCAGACCGAGGTGGTACCGGCCGACAGCTACTACACCATGGGGGATAATCGAGAGCTCTCGAACGACTCGCGCAAGTGGGGGGCGGCCGAGAAGCGATTTATTTTGGGTAAGGTGATAGCGACCGTGATTCCCAAAATTAAGGCCTTTCCGGTCACCAGTTATTAAATAAGTCGACTCTCTGTTGACAGCCGGTCTGCTAGTGAGTATGGTGGTGGCGCATGAGACGGGCGGCAACAGGGCCTCCCATTGGACATGCAGAAAGAGGGAGTATCGGTATGAATGCCGAAAAACCTTTGTACGTGATTGGCCGCGACTTGCACCCGCACGAGAGCATCGGCCGTGGCCAACCGGATGCGCTGGCGGACAGGCTTGAACGTAAGGGTGAACGGCCTGAACCGGGAAAGCCGAGGATGACCAAATGGGGTTTCCAGGTTCTACTGGAGCAGGCTGACCTGCTAGCTTCGCTAGTCAGGTTGGCTCAAGTCGACCCCGAGCGAGTCGAGGCCGAGCTGGCGCGGCTGTTGGCGGAGTTGAAACCCCTCCTGCCGCTCTTCGCGGAACGACTCACGCGCACGGGCTGGAAGGTCATCGAAGACTTGGGCAGCCCCCTGCCCGACGATTGGGATCCCCGTCCCTACCTCGAAGGCCAGAAGGTGGATTGCGTCCACCCGGACGGCCAGGAGTACATGAAGGGCGATGACCTGGTCACCGAGGCTAGGGCGCGCCTAGTCGATCGCGGTGGTTTCAGTCAGCATGAGCTTTGCTGGTTCTTCCGCCACTGGGCTGACGAGCGCATCCCGGACTGGTTCCGGCAGGCGGTGGAGAGTGGCGAGATCTACCTGATCGCCACCGAGACCATACTGCTGGGCCCAGACGGCTACCGCTACGTTCTGTGCCTGTACTGGAGCGACGGTCGGCTCGGCTGGGTCTGCAGCGGGTTCGACGATGGGCGCTGGCACCGTGACCTCCAGGTGCTGGTTCCCGGCGACTCCTTCGTCTGACCCTTGTTCCCTGGTGCTCTGCCCTTGGGGGTTCTACCCCAACTGATCCCAACGGTCTACTGGAAACAGCGGACCGTTTTTTGTTAACCGGTTCTAAGTTTGAGGGATAGCGGAGGCGGTGAGGGTGCGACTGATCTCATCGGTAATGTCACTGATATCACGCACGAAGACCTCGGTTGAACCGGGGTTGTCTTCGTTAAAATACCATTCCGGAATGTGAATGAAATCGGTATTGAAGCGACTAATCCATTCGGTCAACACCCCGAGCGCAATGGCATAAGGCAGCCACAGAAAGAATAATTTGGCGTTCT
This sequence comes from bacterium, assembly GCA_030647115.1. Classification (GTDB taxonomy): domain Bacteria; phylum Patescibacteriota; class UBA1384; order CAILIB01; family JAUSJZ01; genus JAUSJZ01. Next base: position 4,365 of record JAUSJZ010000045.1, on the reverse strand, counting down.
CTTGCCCGCCGGACATCGGTTTGGGCAGCGAGAGCCAGTTTCGGAAAGAGAGCCAGTGGGCGCGCTCTTGGGCACCAACCGAAGTCAAGAGCGGTATTTGGGAAGCCTTAACCAAAATAGTCCAGCCGGCGATGAAGAGACCGGCCCAAGCCGGTATGGTGAGCGAGCCACTCGGCACGGTGATACTGATGGCGACCGCCCCAACAATACTGATAATGATGGCCAGCAGGCCGTGCCAGCGCACACTCGCCTTTCTCTTGGCGGCATCGGTAGCAAAGAAACCGCGCTGCTCCAGTTCGCTGAAAATAGAGATGTAGGCGCTCGTAATTTTCTGGCTGAACAGTTTCTTCTTTAACTCACTCTCTATGATCTCTTGTCGACCAATGGGACCAATCTGGATACGCAGCTCACTAATTAAAAACTGCTCGGCTTCGCTTAAATCGGTTAGTACCCGTTTACGGGCCACTCGATAACCAGAACGGGTTTGGACAATTTGGATATCACCCCGACAGGCCATTGCGACTAGGGTGGCGGCTAACTGCTCGTGACCGATACGTTCGTTAATTAGTAGCCCGACCGCCGCCGGTGCTAAATTGGAGGGCGGCCCCACCACACCGCCCGTTTGATTAACCGCCTGCAGCCGAACCCGGTGTTTGAAAATCAGGTAGCCCAGAGTCAATAGGGGTAGCAGGGCGCCACTTATCCACCACCAAAAGGCGTCAGTGGCGGTGGCGAGCGAATTAATTGCCGCTCTGATACCAAGAGTCAGTGACCGCCGCGGCATCTGCGCGAAGATGGTGACGGTGGCCTCGGGTTCAATTTCGGTGACGACAAACCTAATGGTCTGTTGGTCAATTAATGACGGTCGTTGTCGGTTGGCCCCGTGCACCGCTAAAATGTCGTAGGTGGGTTTGCCCGTCTCGGCTCGCAGTGGTTGGGGTAGGTGCAGGGTGACGTCGAGTCGCGGTATGAAATCACTCTCACCATCAATCAGTTTGAGTCGAATTTCATCGGCTTCGGTAGTGCGTTGCACCGTCTCTTTGGTCAAGACGTTGTCGATGTAAACTTCTCCGTTCGGTTTTACCTCTATCTGTGAACTCTGCGTTTCACCCTGGGTGGTGGCGGTGTTGGTAAAAGTGGAGGTCAGAGTCTGACTGATGTCGGCTTGGGGGCGCGCGGCGGTGAAGATGAGCCAGCCGCTACCAATTAAAATAGCCAGCAGACTAAAAGAGCGCACCGCCGCGCGGTCGATCTCAATAATCAGCCCTCTCTTTGTGGGTGCCCCCTTTTTATCCACTTAATGTTTGTCCACTTAATCTTTAATCTCTCCCCAATTATGGCCGCTCCCCAGACTTACCTCAAGGGGTACGTCTAAGGTGGTGGTACTCTCCATAATATGGCGCAGACGCGGTAGCAGCTCTTTTACCTTACTGGTAGGCACTTCCAGCACCAATTCGTCGTGCACCGTCAGTACCATTAGGTCTTTCAGCTCGGCATCTTTGTTGACGGCAATCATGGCCCGTTTCAGAATTTCGGCGGCCGTTCCCTGTACGGGCATATTAATGGCCTCTCTACCCAAGGCGGCGAATCGGTGCACGTGCCGGCCCTTTAAGCTGGGGAAGGGCCGTCGTAGACCGAACAGGGTCTCGACATAACCGTGATCGCTGACGAAACGCAAGGTCTCGTCAATCCAGCGTGCAATGCCACTGTAAGTCTTAAAATAACGGTCAATGTATTCTTTAGCCTCTTTAATATCTATTTTCAGGTCGCGCGCAAAACCGTGCGGCCCCTTGCCGTACAGAATGCTGAAGTTGATTACTTTAGCCACCCGTCGATCAACCCCCATCTCTTTCGAGGTGGCGTCGTGGATATCTTTGCCCGAACGAAAGGCGGTTATCATAACCGGGTCTTTGGATAGATGAGCGACTACCCGCAGTTCAATTTGGGAGTAATCGGCCGCTATTAAGGTGTGATGCGGAGCGGCGATAAAGGCGTGCCGAATCTCTTTGCCGCGATCGGACCTGATTGGTATCTGCTGTAGGTTGGGGTTTTTGCTACTAATACGACCGGTGGCGGTTTCGGTACCGTAGGTGGTGTGGAGTCGACCGTCGGGCGCAATTAGCAGACCCAAGGGCTCCGTGTAGGTGTTGATCAATTTACTAATTTCACGGTAGGCAACGACGTGTCTGATAATGGGGTGGGCCTCTTCGAGCAACTCCAACTGGTTAGCATCGGTCGAAAGGGCGGTTAGATTCTGTTTGATGTTATGAGTCGGCAGCTTCAGCTCGTCGTAAAGTACGGTCGCCAGCTGTTGGGTCGAGTTGATGTTGAATTCGTGCTTGGCCAGCTGGTAAATTGCCTTGGTCGGTTGCTGCAGTTCTCGGTTAAATTTGACGTTCAGTCGGTTCAGAAAATCTCGATCAACCAATACTCCTCGTTGCTCCATGGAGCGCAGCACCGGTTGGAGCTCTTTATTTAGACGGTAGTCGGTCGGTTCGGTTCGTTTAGCCGTGTCAAAGAGGGTGTTGATGGTGGTCTCACTGACATCGGAGTCGGTTTTGATGTTGTCGGGTAGTTCACGCAGCAAAGTACGAAAACCCAGTTCGGCCAGCAGAGTCACTACCCGTTCGCGGTCGTAATCGTGAACCGAACAGTCTTTTTTGACCAAGGTCACCGGTACTTTGGTATCGACGGTCGCCAGCTGTTGACTCAAGTAGGCCTGATCTTTGTGAGCGATAATTTTGGCCTCAATCTTCTCGCTTAGGCCCTGTAGATGATTCTGCGGTAGTAATTTATAAAGCTCATCGAGCGAATCGACCTGTGAAATGATCTTCTTGGCCGTAACCTCGCCGACTCCGGGCACCCCCGGAATGTTATCAGAGGCATCACCGCGCAGCGCTTTGAAGAAGACAATCTTGTCAGGCCCGAAAGTGTATTTCTCTCTGACGGTCGCCGGCGTATAAACGGTCGGGGCCGAGACTCCTTTAGTCGGCGCAAAGAGCGAGACGTGGTCGTTAATGAGCTGCACCAAATCCATATCACCCGTCAATATGGTAGTGGTCAGTTTTTGTTTTTCGGCCTGTTTGGCCAAGGTGGCGATAATGTCGTCGGCCTCGAAACCGGGTACCTTGAAGACCGGAATATTCAACGTCTTGACTAATTTTTCCACGACCGGAATTTGAGCATAGAGGTCTTCGGGCGCTCTGACCCGAGCGGCCTTGTACTCTTTGTAGAGATGATGCCGAAAGGTCAGCCCACGGGAGTCAAAGGCCACGGCGACGTACTCGGGGTTGAGTATTTTCAGCGCCGACAACAAAAGCCTGGTGAAACCGAAGATCGCCCCCGTTGGCTCACCCTGATGGTTGGTCAGGTTGGGCAGGGCGTGATAACCGCGGTGAATCAGCGCGTGGCCGTCAACGAGTAAAATAGTGTCTTTACGCGGGGTCACGTTAGATATTTTTTCTCTTTCAAAATCTCTTCAATTACTTTACGGTCGTTCCATTTGATTTTCTCGGTGCCGACAATTTTATAGTTTTGGGCTCCCATGCCGGTGACGACAATTAAATCATCAAAAGTGGCCATATTAATGGCTTTGGTGATGGCCTCTTTACGGTCGGAAATTTTGAACCACCAGTCACCCTCACCGCTACCGCCGTGCTCTTGTTTCAAAAACTGGCGCACGTCTTGCACTTTCATCTCGAGTCGAGGGCGGGAGTGGGTCTTTTTGCCGGCGAAGAGCGGGCGACCGCGTGGTACTCCTTTGGCGACCTCGTCAATAATAGTTTGTGGATCTTCGGTGTAGGGCTCTTCATCGGTCAGTATGACGACATCGGCGTAACGGGCGGCGATGGCGCCCATTATCGGGCGTTTCGTCTTGTCGCGATCACCGGTGGCGCCAAAGACCGAGATTATCTTGCCGCGCACAATGGGTCGTAGCGTCTGCAAGACCTGTTCGAGGGAGTCGGGGGTGTGAGCGTAATCGACGATGACCGAAAAACCGCGCGTGGTCTCTATCTTCTCCATGCGGCCTTTGACCTGCGTTACCTTCTCTAAACCACTTTTGATAGTACCCAGTTTCAAGTTCAGAGCGACCCCGACCGAGGCGGCCGCCAAGGCGTTCATGACATTGAACATGCCCGGCAGATGCAATTTAATGTGTACCGTCTCTAGTTCGTGCTGCAACCGAAAAGAGGAGCCGACAGGGTTAAGTGAGATGTTCGTCGCCTCTACTACCAGTGCATCCTTAATTTCGGGTAACAATTTACCACGCGAGGCAAACGTCACCTTGTTGCGGGCAGTGGTCTCTTTTAAATACTCCACCGAGACCTTGTCTTCCCCGTTGACGACGGCTATCTGTAAACCGGG
>JAUSJZ010000031.1 GCA_030647115.1 bacterium | reverse complement strand
TGGCAAAGAGATAGTTCGCCCCAACTCGGCGGTCGGGGCAGGGGAGTCGAAACCGGTTGAACTGGCCGGGCCGGTGGTAGAGGCGTTGGGGGGCATTGAGAATAAGGCTACCAAACTAGGCTACGAAGTAATTATGCGGGTCGTCTCTATCAGTGACAACGAACTTAACGCCAAGACGCGTATTCAGAGTGTGCTCGGGGCCTATAAACAGTTCAACACTACCAATATGAATGGGTTTTCGGGCAAGGAGATTAGTATTAACGATACCAAGAATTGGTTGGCTTTTATCAATCGCTCTTTCGAGAAAAAGAGTAACATTTTTAATACCGAAGAGCTGGCTTCTGTTTATCACTTTCCGAACATGTCGGTCGAGACGCCCAACCTAACCTGGGCCGGCAGTCGTAAAAGTGAAGCGCCGGTAAACATACCGATAAAAGGGGAGTACGACGACAACCAGCTAACGTTGCTGGGCAAGACCGATTTTCGCAATACCGAGCGGGAGTTTGGCATCAAATTAATTGACCGCATGCAGCACGTCTACATCATCGGTAAGTCCGGTGGTGGTAAATCTAAATTAATGCTGAATATGATTCGGGACGACATTATGGAGGGTAGGGGAGTGATTGTGGTTGACCCACACGGGGAACTAGCCGATGAGGTCATTGCCATTGTACCGCCGGCCCGTTTAGACGACGTCATTGTCTTTGACCCGGCCGATCGCGAATTTCCAATCGCTTTTAACCTGCTCGAACAGGTAGGGGAGGACTTCAAGGGTATGGTGGCGTCGGGTTTTGTCGGTATCTTCAAGAAGATCTTTGGCTTTTCGTGGGGGCCACGACTGGAGCACATCTTACGCAACACCGTGCTGGCTTTGCTCGACTACCCCGAATCGACGATGTTAAGTATTCCCAAGATGCTAACCGAAAAAGGCTTTCGGGAGAAGGTGATTGATTACATTAAAGACCCGGTCATCCAAGATTTCTGGGTGAACGAGTTTAGTGGTATGGACCAGAAGTTTCAGTCAGAAGCGGTCAGCCCAATCTTAAACAAAGTCGGTCAGTTCTTATCTACCCCGACTATTCGAAACATTGTCGGACAGAAAAAGAGTGCTTTGAATATCAGAACGGTGATGGATCGACAGCAGATTATGATTGTCAATCTCTCTCGCGGTAAAATTGGCGAAGACAACGCCGCCCTAATGGGAGCGATGATGATTACGAAGGTTCAGCTGGCGGCAATGAGTCGAGCCGACGTAGTCCTAGAAGAGCGACCGGCCTGTTTTCTGTACGTCGATGAGTTTCAGAACTTTGCCACCGAATCTTTCGCGGTTATCTTATCGGAGGCTCGCAAGTATAACCTAGGGCTAACCTTGGCCCATCAATATGTAGCCCAGATGCCCGAAGAGGTTCGCGACGCGGTCTTCGGTAACGTCGGTACTCTAATCTCGTTTAGAATTGGAGCTCCCGACGCTGAAGCACTGACGAAAGAACTGAAGCCGTTTGAGGCTGATGACCTAGTGAACCTGGAGAAATATCATATCTATATCAAACTATTAATTGACGGTATCGCTCCGCCGGCTTTTTCGGCGATGACCCTAACGCCGCCGGAACTCGACAATCAATACCGCGAACAAATTATCAACCAGTCACGCCAGAAATACTCGTCAGCCCGCAAAGACGTTGAAGAGGGCATAGAGCAGTGGGCCGGTTTTAAAGAGAAGATGGAGGCCAGATTGCGAGCCCGGGAAGTAGGGGAGGTGCTTCGCTCTAGCCCAGTGGCCGCCAAGCCGTCGACTAAATTTGGGAGTAGCCTAACAGAAGGGCAGGGGAGTGCTCGACCACAAACCCCGGTAGCCAAACCGGTTGAGCAACCGGTTGTGGTAGACGAAGTAGTGCCAGCAGCCCCGATAGAGCAGGGGAGTGGGGTCAGTGAAACAGAGGTGGTTTTAGCTGAAGAACCCAAAGAGTACAAACCGAAACAGCTACGCGTTATTGGTAACCGAGCCTATAAAGAACACTCCCAACGCGGCGGTGTTAAATGGTTTGTTGGTGAACCATTAGACCTAGCTATTGCTCGGGAACAAGACCGGGCTAAAAATGCGGCGCACTCTCCTACTCCCACTACCTCGGCGGGGGAGGGGGAGAACTACGAGTAAAGAGTGTACCCACTGGGGCACAGACAGATGAACTCTAGTAATTATATGATCACTTCATAACAATGCATATATAATAGATGATATTCTAGTCAGCCTATAACTGAAACATTCAACCAGGCTCGTTGTAGCTGGTCGCGAAAAGTATATTGTGCGACATACTATTACAACCAACTCCAGTAGCACCCATTACTGATTGCCGCCTATTAATAAGAGCAATAATAATAAACAGTCCGGTGCTACCACCGGCTACTCCACCCTGCTTCGAGGGGTGTATCCCCGCTATTAGAGACGTTATTTAGCACTCCCCTACCGGTACGTTCTAGACTTTAGGAGTCAGTATCTCCCGTTCAATGCGGCTACGACCAAGCGCTTTGGTCAGTAGCCCGTAGCGCAACTGGGCCATGTTCTTAAAGATGCGGATGGTAAAGACTACTACTACGGCCAAGTAAAGATCTAATGATAACCGATCGCCTAGGAAGGTTAAGGTCATGGCTAACACCATGTTTAAAATGGCGCCGGAGACGAAGATGGAGGTATTGTACTTGCGCTGCATGTTCGCCCGTAACGCGCCGATAACACTATCAAAGAGACCGATAACGGCCACCGCGGTGTAGCGGGCGTAAACGAGTGGAATGGTAATTGGAAAGAGGGCCCCAATGGCGATACCGACAATTAAACCGAACAAGGCAACTAACATTAACTTCAGTTTAGAGGGCCCTCACTAATTTTGCAACTAACGTTGACGTCGCAATTTGTAGTAGTGCCAGGTAACTAATAGCGGTGCGGCGATGAAAATTGAAGAATAGGTGCCGAAGAAGACCCCAATGCTCAAGGCCAATAAGAAAGAGAAGAGCGCTCCCCCACTAAGCAACAACATAGTAATAATTACTAAAAAGACCGTTAACGAGGTGTTTAGCGAGCGACCCAGGGTGTTGTAGACGCTTTTAATGGCAATCTCTTCGACAGTGAGCTCTGGGTGCCTTCTAGCCACCTCCCGCATGCGATCAAAGACCACGATGGTGTCATTGACCGAATAACCTAAGATGGTCAGAATGGCGGTAATGAAATAAGTATCAACCGTGATGGTCTGGCTAAAGAAATGGCCCAAGATACTAAACCAACCAATAACGATGGTGGTATCGTGTATCAGGGCTATCACCGCAATTAAACCGAACATCCAGGCCGAGGCAATCTTGGCGGCCGACCGAAAAGCCCAAGCCAGATAAATAATAATACCAATCGAAGCGTACAGAATTGACAAGAGCGCTTTGCGTTGCAGTGTCTGACTAACACTCGGCCCGACCGTATCAAACTTAATGACTTTTCCCTTATCACCGACAATGGTACCGATGAGTTTGGCTTGGGGCAGAGTTGAATTCTCGGTTTTTGGCGCACTCCCCTCTTCAGGTTGGCTAACCTGATTTGGTATCTGTTTGAATTTGACACTGAAGGTCTTCTCCCCTACCGCTTGGACGATGGTCTCAACCCCTTTAGCTTGAAAACTGGCTCTGACTTCTTCGGCCGTTAGTTGTTGTTGATACTCAATCTCGGCGATGTTGCCGCCGGTAAAATCAATGCCTAATGGCAACCCGTAAACGAGGTAAGAGACCAGACTGGCACCAAAGAGAAAACCAGATAGAAGATACCACCATAACCGACGTTTGATAATCATGATATTAGTCTCTCTTTAATGTTGGTCAAGACAAAGAAATTCATAATGAGTCGAGTACAGGTAACGGCGGTGAATAAACCGACCATAATACCCAAGATGAGAATAAGGGCGAAACCTTTAATGGGCCCGGTACCGAGTTGAAAGAGAATCAGAGCCGTTATTATCGATGAGATATTGGCGTCTCTGATGCTGTTCCAAGCCCGTTTATAACCATCGTTAATGGCCCGAGCGATATCTACCCCTTCCCGGCGCTCTTCTCTGATGCGCTCGAAGATTAAGACGTTGGCGTCAATAGTGATGCCCAGCGTCAGTATGAGACCGGCGATGCCGGCCAGGGTTAGGGTTATCGGTATCAGCTGAATCAAAATGAGCATGATAAAACCGTAGATCATCAGGGTGAACGAGGCTATCAGACCGGCGAGACCGTAGATAGTGCTCATGAAAATCATGATAATGATGAAGCCAATTAAGCCAGCGAAGATGCTTCTGGCTACGGTTGAACCGCCTAAACTGGCACCGACGGTACGTTCCTGCACCAACTCTAACGGCACCGGTAAGGCACCGGAGTTTATTTGGGTAGTCAGCTGTTTTACCTGGGTGAAAATGGCGGCCGAGTCGTTACCGCCAACCGTGATGGAAGCGACCCCATTGGGTATCGCCTCTTGCACCACCGGGTTAGAGACGATGGTACGATCTAACAGTATAAAAATCGGTTTGCCAATATTGGCCGCGGTGGCTTGGGCGAAGGCCTCCTTGCCCTTATCGTTCAACTCTAGTTGTACTTGGGGCATACCGGTGATCTGATTATAAATAATGCTGGCCTGTTTCACCTCGGCGCCGGTCAAAACGACGTTGCCGTCAGTGGTTAGAAACGAGAGTTGAGCGGTCTGGCCGATAGTATCACGCGCAGTAGAGGTGTCGTTGACGCCCGGCAACTCCACAATAATGGCCGGCTTACCGGCCAAAGTAGTGGTTTGGATAATGGGTTCGGCCACTCCTAAAGCGTCGATACGCAACCTAATAATTTCAATGGCCCGCTCGAGCGCCACCTGATTACCGGCCTGATAATTACTGGTGTCCAGCTGATAAACCAATTGGGTGCCTCCGACCAAATCTAACCCTTTGTGAAGCTTGAGCGATTTCTGCCACTTACCTACTTTCAAATCGGGACCGCCGGGCATGGCGAATAATAAGGCAACGCCAAACAGGAATAACAACAGAACAAATTTGAAAAAACGCCTCTTGCGCATCAATTTATAACGGGGTAAGAGAGTAATTTACCTTCCTTTGTCAGTGTAACAAAGAGTTCGTCTTCTAAGCTAGAGAAACCTTTCGGTATGTAATTGAATACTTCGGGTTCAAAGAGGTAGTAACCTTCGAGATCACGTAAACTTCTAATTGCTACTGTAGCGATAGGTTTGTGTTCGGTATGAAACTTAATAAGATTAGCGATATCTACCTTGGTCGGCTCTTTAACGTTGATAACGAAAAATGACCGCTTCAGTTTGCTTTTCAATTCATAAAGAGCGCCACCGGTACCGTTGTTAGAGTGATGATACGTAATTTTAACGCCACTCACCTTCTCGCCGTTCTCGCCGAAGTGATTGACAATCTCTTTGCCTAAAAAGCCGACCGCAATAATAACCTGATAGATGCCGAATGAACGCAACTGTTTGATACTCTCTTCGATGGCCGGTATTCTCTTGGTGGCATCTTTACCCCCGGCCAGTATCACAGCCGTTTTAACAGATGACAGCTGCAGGCTCTCTGATAGTAAAGATTCGATAGCGTGTGACCGGTTGCGAATGTGGGTGCCGTCAATACGACTGTCGACCTCGCGCGCAATATTCTGCGAGATGGAGATGGTGATACGTACTCTCTTCATATAATCTTATGCTACCACAGCCAGAAATAACAAGTAAGATTAAATCATACCTTTGTATGTGGATAAGTCTCGCGGTATGGGAGCGACAAAAGTCATTTTATGATTGGTGTTGGGGTGTACGAAGCTGATTTGGTAGGCGTGCAGCAGCAACCGAGACACTTTTAAATCGGTAGTCGCCCGTCGTGATCGCTTCGTGTTATATAGTACATCTCCTAAGATGCAGTGGTTGATGAACTGCAGATGAACCCGCAGTTGGTGCATGCGGCCGGTTAACGGTTCACATTTGAGGTAGCTAACCGTGTGACCGTTGATTAAGCCGACTTTAAGAGCGGTAATTTGAGTTATCGCCTCACGGGCCGACTCGTGGTGCGTAACGGACTGCTTGCGCCGGTATTTGGGGTGACGCCCGATTGGCTGATCAACGGTCTGGCTCTCGCAGTCATCTAAAACCAGAGCGCGATAATCTTTCTTAATAGTGCGTTCCTTAAACTGTGATTGCAGGTTTAATAAGGCGGCGTGAGTCTTGGCGACTAACAAGACACCGGAAGTGTCTTTATCGAGTCGGTGCACAATGCCGGCGCGGTCGTACGACAAGGCACTATCGGTGTAGCGGGCGGCCACAATCGCCGGGTAATGTCTAATTAGGGCCTCGGCGATGCTCTCACTCGTCTGCCCGACCCCCGGGTGCACTATCTGGCCACTTGGTTTATTAAGAACAATGATTGCTTCATCTTCGTACATAATGTTTAGGTTGATGGGGACCAATACCACCGCGGTAGCCGGCTCCGGGCTGATAACCAGGGTCAAATTGTTAGTGTATAACTGATGCGCTTTGAGCGGTTTGCCCGTAACGTCAGCCACCAAACCCTGCTTGAGCTGGCGTTGCCAGTGCGAACGACTCTGACCGGTGTGTTGAGCCAACGCCGCGTCTAGCCGCTGCCCACTCAAGTTATTCGGTAAGTTTAGGGGTTTGGTCATCTCCTTCAATTAACTGAATTTTGTCGATGGTCTTCTGTAATTGCCGGCGTCTGGTGGTATCGAGTGATTCGAACGATTGATTAACCAGCTGCAGTCGCTTACCCATATTGTCAAACGATTCGCTATATTTGGTAAACTCCTGCTCAAACTCGCGGATGGCGGTAACGATGGCCTGCGTGTTAGCTTGCATGGCAAAGGCCTTGTGGGCCTGTTTTACCAGTCGTAAAATGGCCGTGAAACTGAAAGGCCCGGCTAAGACCACCTTCTGCTGCATCGCCTCGGCCCAGACGTCGTTGAGCTGGTCGTAGACGTAAGAGAAGATCATCTCGTTCGGTATCAGTAAGATAACGAAATCGACCGTCTCCCCCACCTTAATGTATTCGCGCGATACTACCTGCTTAATCTTGGTTCTAATGTCTTGTCGAAACTCGGCCAGATGGCGTTTTTTAGCTGCCACGTCTTCGGTGTCGAGGTAGGCCAACAGACTCTTATAAGGGAATTTAACGTCGATATTAAGACGCATCTTGTCGGGCAACAATATTGAAAAATCCGGTCTCCCCTCCCCTTGGGCGGTCTGACGCTCGTAATCAACACCGGGCACAAACCCGACCATGCGCAGCAGATCGTCGGCCACCTGTTCGCCAAAGGCACCGCGGAGCTGGTTGTTTGACAAGACGTTACGCAAATTTTCGGTGGTGGTCTTAAGCTGTTCGGTTAGTCGGCGTTGCTGTTCTAACTCGGTCTTCAGTTCCTGAAAACTACCGACCCGTTCCCGATCGCTCTGGGTCAGTCGCTGTTGCTGCGACTCCACACTATCAAGCACCCGTTTGACTAAATCGTGGATATTCTTCTCTTTATTGGCTAAATCAGAGGCAATGGTCTCGGACTTCCCTTTTAACGCCTGCTCGGCCATCAAAACCAACTGTTGATTCGCCCCGTGCAACTGCTGCGCCAGACTCTCCCCGACCTGTGGTAACAGAGCCTGGGCTAACTTATCGGAACTGTGGCGTTGTTGTTTAATGATGAGGGAAATCAAAACTACCAGCGCTCCCAGAATTAAAGCCAGAAATAGTAATAGTATGGTATTCATTTAACCAGTGTAGCGGAACGGACATAAAGATTTAAATTCACAGTACTGACAGGTAAATTTGTCTGGCTTGGCCGTAAATTCATTACGCGCTAGATCTTGTTTGAGATTGACCACCGCCCGATCAATCTGGTCGATAATTTTGGTCAGAGCGAAATCGGCCCGGGCGACCGTGACTTTCTGGTGGTAGATAATATAATCGAGCACGACCGTTTTTACCTTTTTTTGAGCCAACGTCTCTACCGCTAAAATATAGACCCCTAGCTGTAGGTCTTGGCGCACCTGGGCTTCTTCTTTGGGGCTGCCCGTTTTGTAATCAACAATGCTGACGGTGCCGTCTTCGTGGCGGTCAAAGCGGTCAATACGTCCTCGCACCCGATCACCGGTTTTAAGGGGAAAGTTAAACGACCACTCTATCTGGTCCGGTTTGATAGCAGCCAATTCGGGGGCTGCTTGCTGCAGGGCCGATAAGCCCTCAAGGTAGCGCAACTTCTCTTGTTTTTTAGATTCGTAACCGCCGCTAATCCAATATTCTTGGTACAGTTGCGCCAGATCTAAAGTCGGCCCTTGTTTTTGATCGTGAAAGAAGGCGCGCAGGGTGTTGTGGATACTGATGCCGAAGTTCATGGCGGCCGATGGGTAAACTTTTATCTTCAGTATCTGGCGGTAGCGATATTTGTAAGGGCAAGTAAGATAAGTGTCAAGGTCGGTTTGGCTGATGGTAATTGGCGCGCCGGCAGCTACCGGTGACCTAGGGGCCGTCTCGTTGAGTTCCAGGGGCAGCTGCAGATAATCGGTGACCGCTTTTGTCTGGGGGTTAATCAAGGCCGCCGACTCGCCGATGGTCTCAAAGATAAACCGAGAGACTTTAGCTTTGCGTGAGGTGACGCCGTAGTAGATCGCTGCCGTGTAGAGCAGGTGTTCTTTGGCCCGCGTGGTGGCCACGTAAAACAGACGGCGTTCTTCGGCTTCATGAGTGCTATCCCCAATCTTCTCCCGCTGTAGCTGCGGTGGCAGAGAGAACTTGGCAGCGTAATTTTTACTGGGAAACCGGCCCTCACTACAGTGAGCGACAATGACAGCCGTAAACTCCAAACCCTTACTTTGGTGGATGGTCATGACGTTGACCATAAACGGGTCACTGTCGGTAGTATTAATACTATTTGTCTCCACCTCGTTTTCGATCAATACCTGTAAATATTGAATGAACTGCCGCCAATTGGTATGACGGTGACGCTCTTCAAAGGCCTGGGCTTCTTCAAAGAGCTGACCCAAACGCTCCAAATCAACTAAGGCCTCGGGTTTTTGACTCTGCGTCAGTTTGGCATAGAGCCCTGACAGGTGGACCAGTTTGAGCAGTAGCAGCGAGGGTCGTTCATTGACAATCTTTTGCAATCGGTTAAAGATTCTAAAAAACCGGTTTAACTTCTTGATGGCCAGTTCCCCTAACCAAGCCGGTTCTTGTTTAACCAGTGTCAGACTGTAATCGAAGAGTGAATCTTCGCGGTAGGGGCGGTGCTGGGCGATGCTATTTAAGATGAGATCGGGCACGTTAAACGGGCGTTGGTTAAGAGCGGCCATAAAGGCCAGGTTGTCGCTGGGGTTGAGTAGGAGCTCTCCAAAGGCGATGATGCCGGCGATTAAGGGGTGGTCGTACAACCGGTAGGCGGCCGGATTGTTAACGGCGATGCCGGCCTGGCGCAGGGTGAACGTAATTTTGTTGGCCTGGTTGCGGGTACGACCTAAAACGGCGATCTCTTGGGGGGTAATACCGTCGTTGAGCCAGGCCTGTACTTGATCGCTGATACCTAAAAGCTCCGACGAGAGGCGGTCGTAGAGCAAAAAGACCGGCTCACTTCCCTTTCGTTGACCCAACAGTCGTTTATCAATTTTACTAATGAACTCGAGCCGGTCAGGGTTGTTATGTTGAATACCGCGGTAGGCCGTATCGAGTATCTCTTGAGTGGAGCGATAGTTGTTTGTCAGAGCCATCACGGTCGTTTTAGGGTAACGCGTTAGAAATTGTTTGATGTTGGCCGAAGCGGCCCCGCGAAAACGATAAATCGCCTGGTCGTCATCGCCCACTGCCATAATATTGCCGTCTGGCCCGGCGATGACGGCGGCCAATTCGGTCTGGGCCCAGTTGGTATCTTGGTACTCATCGACCATCAAGTAATGGTACTCGCTTCGAATCTCGGCCAGTATCGCCGGATGCTCGCGAAAGAGCTTGATGACCTCGGTAATGCAGTGGCCAAAAGTGAGATAACCTTCGTTCTTCAATAGTTCGTCGTAAACGGCAAAAGTATCAGCCAGTTCGTACCAGATGTTACGCTGGTCGGCGTCTGCCTCGAGGTCGATATTTAGTTCAGCCGATTTGGCGGACGCCGTGAGCTCGGTTGAACTAATGGCTTCATCGCGTAACCGATTGAAATAGTCAATGATGTCTTCTAAAAATTTGGTTGGATTACTACCGGGGCGCAGAATTTTCAACGGTAACTCAAAGAGATGCTCTTTGATAAAGACCAACTCCTCTTCGGTGGTTAACAGAGCGAAGTCGGCCGAAATGCCCAAAAAATGGGCGTAGCGACGAAGGAGTTCAATCGTAAAGCTGTGAAAGGTCGTAATAGTGGCAACGTTGGTGCCCAGTGGTAGTAGTTGGTCGATGCGTTCCTGCATCTCTAGAGCGGCCTTTTCGGTAAAGGTCAGGGCCAAAATCTGTTTGGCCGGCACTCCCCTAGCGACCAAATCGGCCACCCGGTGCGTTAATACCCGGGTTTTACCCGTACCGGCTCCGGCTACTACTAAACAGGCCCCTTTTTTAAAAGAGACCGCCTGCTGTTGCTCTGTCGTCAAACTCTCTGGGCCCGAACTGGTCATTAAATATACTATACGTGTTCGGTATTTGTTTGGCCAGCGGTGACGTATTGCTGATTGTAATTTTCAAACAGTCTGTTGGCGACCGATACGATGGCGACGATGCCAGCAGTTCCGTAGATATCTGACAGTAGACTGTTTCTAAAAAATGGCAGTGCGTTGATGTAAGATAGCAGGAAGCCGGCGCTAGTCGGTTCATACATACCCGACCAGAGCCAGACGGCGGCGTTGGTGATGAGAAAAAACAATACCGCTCCCAAAACGGCCCCCACAATTGGGTTAAACAATAACGAGAGCCGTCTCGGTTGCCGGTTGCAGCCAAGCAAACTGTACAAAACATAACTGATATAGACGCTGGCCATAATCTGCCAGGCGTAAGTACCAATTATTTGATCGGAGACAATGGCCACTGCCAAGGGAATACTAAAACGGTAGTGCCCCTTAAGGTAATAACCGGCCGTGACGCTTAAGGCTCCAAGTAAGGCGATATTCGGCGGATGCGGTATCAGTCTCCAGAACAAAGTTACTAGTGCCAAAAAGATAAATAAACCGGTCCGCTGTTTGGGAGTCATTAGACTACAACAATTCGAGGCGCCATTCAATTTTATCGGTTGCTTTGGTGGCGTACGTACCGGCACCCTCACTAGCTAAAGAGCCATTGACGTAAAAAGCCCAGTATTCTTTGGTTGAGTCGGCTTTCTTACCATCAATAGTGGTCACGAAATCGCCGACACTGGAACTTTGAGTGGCTACGTTCTGGTATTTTGCTTTCAGCAGCTCCAACGCCGTTTTACCGGCTACTCCGTCGTAATTGTAGGTAGTGGCGCTGACCGGTTTGGTGGTATCACTGTCAATACTGACGACGGTGTCTGGAGCGACCACGGTGGGGCTGGTGCCTACTTCTTGAACCGGTGTCGGTGTCTGGCGTCGGGCAGCAACAAACCAACCGACTAAGACGATGACGATGATGAGACCAATCAATTTCATTCTGTTCATAGTAACAAAGATTAATAATATAGTTCGCTACCAGATTAACATTTGGAGTTGCCGCAAGTCAAACAAGACTGGCAGCCCTCTTGTCTAATAAAGGTGGCGTTACCACAGGCCGGGCAGAGGTCGGCTACGACCGGTTTACCACTCTCACCACCGAAGAGACTACTCTGATCGGGCGCCTGTTCAGTCAGAACGGTGTGTCCCACACTTGCCGCTTCCGGTGTCTCTGACGGCTCGACACCAGTCGCGGGCGTGGCCAGATATTCTTCCAGCATGGCGATGGCCACGGCGTCGGGTACTGACAGAATGCGGTTTTTGCCGAAACCGCGTGAGTCGGCCCCACCAATGCCGCGCATCTGTTTCACGATCTCGGTGACCCGAGCTTTGGGAGCCACGGCTGACTTCAACCGCAGCACGAGTGAGATTAAACGCCCCATCGCATCAGTCATGGCGTTGACGTCGGAGCCGGCCTTGCCGACCCGCGTGAAGACTTCAATCGGTTCGCCCGCTTCGTCGTTGTTCATGGTGATGTAGGCTTTGCCCATGGGAGTGTCTTTACTGACGGTGACACCAGTGGTGCGGGACGAGCGCTCTCGCACAATCTCGGTGGGGTCGGTCAAGACCATGCTCTCGGTGGTGACGGCCGCTTCGTTCGCGCTCATCTCTTTTTTAGCGCGCTCATCATCACTGTTCATTAATATCTGCTCATCACGCGACTTATCGCGGTAGATGGTCCCTCCTTTACAATTGAGGTTGTGCATCAGCACGTAGAGCTCTTTAACCTGCTCGACGGTGTAGTCTTGGGGTACGTTACAGGTTTTAGAGATGGCAGAGTCAACCCAGCGCTGTATCTGCGCCTGCACCTTAATGTGATCTTCCGGGGCCAGCTCCATGGCGTTGACAAAATAATCGGGCAGGTCGGGTGCATCGGGGTTGGCCGCGCGCCAATCTTGCACCAGCGAGACTTCTTCTTCGTGCAGACCCAAGCGGCTCTTGCGGAAGTAGGTCCAGCTGTAGAAGGGCTCGATGCCGGTAGAGGTGTTGACCATGGTGCCGATAGTACCGTTAGGCGCCTGGGTCAAGAGAGTGACGTTACGCAACCCTCGCTCCTGCACCATCGCTCTAATCTCGGGTGCGAGACTCTGCATAAAGCCGCTCTGTAAAAACTTAGCGGCCTCAAACTTGGGAAACGACCCTTTCTCTTTGGCCAAGCTGGTGGATTCGTCGTAGACCTCGCGCACAATGAAACTATAAAGTTCATCAATAAATGTTAGCGATTCGGGCGAGCCGTAGCGGACGCCCAACTTGATCATCATCTCGGCCAAACCCATGGTATTCAACCCGACGCGACGCTCATCGGTCTGCTGTTGCTTGTTCTCCTCAAAGAAATAAGGGGTAGCGTCAATGACGTTGTCCAAAAACCTAGTCGCATAGTGGATGACCGTCTTTAACTCATCCCACTTGACGACGTTGGCCTCATCATCAACGAACCGGGCTAGGTTCACCGCCCCCAGGTTACAGACGGCCCACTCTGGTAGAGGCTGTTCGCCGCAGGGGTTGGTGCAGATTAGCTGTGAATAATACCAGGAGTTACTGGCCTGGTTACTGCGACCGCGAAACCAGATACCCGGTTCGGCGCTGGCCCAGGCCGAGGTGACGATCTTATCCCACATTTCGCGCGCCCGTACCGTCTGGTGTACTACGGTCGGGTAACCTTTCTCCTTCCACTGCTCCAAAATACCGTTCCACTCCTCGTTGTAGCGCTCATATTTGGTGTCGGGAAACTCCAGGTTCCACTCTTCATCTTTATCGACGGCGGCCATAAACTCATCGGACAACCCAACCGAGATGTTAGCGTTCTCAATCTGGCCGGCCTTCTGTTTCGAGCCGATGAACTCGTAGATGTCGGGGTGCCAGTCGTTTAAAATGAGCATTAAGGCACCACGGCGTGAACCGCCCTGCTCTATTAGACCGGTGACAAAGCTGTAGAGCGAGGCCCACGAGACGGAACCGGAGCTGCGGCCGTTGACCCCTTTAACATAAGCGTAGCGGGGGCGTAAGGTACTAACGTTAATACCGACCCCGCCGCCGCGCGAGAAGATTTCGGCCATGCGGGATAGAGTAGCAAAGATGCCACCTCTGGAGTCGTGGGGTGATGGGATGACGTAGCAATTATAATAGGTCAGCTGTTGATCGGTGCCGGCAGCCGCTAAGATACGCCCGGCCGGCACGAATTTCCATTCATCAAGGGCCCAGCGAAACTTCTCTTCCCACTCTTGCTGTTTGGCGGGGGTCTTTTCGGCCGAGGCGGCCCCTTTAGCAACTCGGTCTAACATCTGGGACGGTTTGGTCTCGAGCGGTCGGTCAACCTGTTCAAAGGTGCGCGTCACACTGCCGCCCTCCATTAACTGCACGGTCACCTGCTTGGTTTGGGGGTCAACCAACTTAACCGTACCGACCTCTTTCTGGCCGGTCTCTAAATTGGTATTCACGAGTACGACATCACCAATATCGAGATGGAGCTTTTCGGGGTCTTTAACCGCGTAACGATCGAGGAAAATTTTATAACCTAACGGATAAAGATGATTACGGTCATCGACGGCGTAAGTGGTAGTGTCGTCGGTTGGTGTAGTAGTATCGGACTCGCTCATGGCTCCCCTTTTAGTTGTTTAATTATTAATTCTTTGGATCTCTTTTTTAAAGGCCTCGACGTCAGCGAAACAGCGGTGTACCGAGACGAAACGTAGGTAGGCAATTTTATCGAGCGCTAGTAATTCTTCTAAGACGAGCTCCCCCACTTGGTTGGTGGAGACGACCTCGTTATCACCCTGGCGCAATTTACGGGTAACGTTCTCGACGGCGTTATCAATTTGTTCGGGCTGCACCGGTCGGTTCTTACATGAGACTTCGATGCCCCGTTTAACCTTCTCTTCGTTGTAGTGTTCGCGCCCTCCATCGCGTTTCAGTACCACCAGCTGTGGTATCTCGACCCGTTCATAGGTGGTGAAGCGATGTTGGCAACCATTGCAGACCCTTCTACGCCTTACCCCACCTTCAATATCGCGTTTTTCGAGTACTGCAATATCACTCTGTTGACACTGGGGGCAGACCATCAGACCAGCTTACTAGTGTGCACTAAGCTACTGTAACGCGCTAGATATGGTGTGGCTATATATCGAGGGTCGAAATGATGTGGATAAATAGTAGTAGAGCAACAAAAATAGTATCTTTCGACATCTGCAACCGTGGGTGGTTGAGGCTGTCTCAAGACACTATTAGTTGTTGCTCTAATCACATATTATTTTTCCTGACATTCCCACACTGACGCTCGGCCAGGTCTGTTCTTGATTACCAACTGACGATAATTATCTACCGAGAGTATCTATTGATACCCAGCAACCGTGGGTGGTTGAGGTCGGCTCCAGACCTTGACTTTTGACCTGTTTTCAGGTATATTAGTTGCGCACGAAATGGAAGGCAAACGGTCTTCCTTAGCACGTGCGGAAAGGTATTGCAGTCATGAGTGCTGTGCAGCCTATCAGTGCGCAACAGGCGGGCGAGTTCGCCCGACTGATGAAGGATCGCGGGATTGGCGGAGACGTCATCCAGACCCGTTTGATCGAGGCGCCGGATCGCTCCGCCGCTCTGATCACCGCTCTGGGTGACCACACCCAACAGGTCGAGCTCCTGCTCAAGGCTCTTGACCAGGCTCCCGAGTTGCTCGCGGCCACGATGGCCGAGTTGGGCGCCAAGCTCGACGCCCGACCCAAGTTCGGGGATCACCTGTTGGCCGAGCGCGGCATCACGGTGATCGCGGGTGCCGAGCGGGGTCGCAACGTCCCAGATGGGACAGCCCTGGCCGACCTCCGGCCCAAGACGTTCCTGAAGCCGGGAGAGTCCCGCATCCTGGGCAGCCAGGTCCAGGATCGGGCGCTCGACGAGACTGGCCCCTGCTTCGCGCCCTGGGGTCGCGATCTGCTGTGGCGCTTCCTCAACGAGGGTGCGCCCGAGGATCTCGACCGGTCGAAGTACTACGTCTTCGCCGGTGACAAGGACCTGCAGGACTCG
>JAUSJZ010000025.1 GCA_030647115.1 bacterium | reverse complement strand
CCTTGGCTGCCTCGAGTACTGATAAAGTTTGAGCTTGCACGCCCGAGGTCGCATCCACCAACAAGACGGCTCCTTCACAGGCCGCCAGTGATCGGCTGACTTCGTACTGAAAGTCGACGTGGCCGGGGGTATCAATTAAATTCAGCGAGCAGCCCTCATACTCCAGGTGCATTGGGGCCAGTTTGATGGTGATGCCCCGCTCCCGCTCCAAATCCATGGAATCCAACATTTGAGCTCGCATGTTGCGGATGGCAACATTTCCGGCACGTTCAATCAGACGGTCGGCCAAGGTGGATTTGCCGTGATCAACATGACTGATGATACAAAAGTTCCTTATTCTATTTTTCATTTTGTTAGTCTAGCTAAAATATTTTTTTCAGCAATAGCTATTTGTGCTACACGTTTTCTGTGCAAGCAATACTTTTTGATCCTTAAAAATAGCTTTTCTAGATCTTCGAGAAAATTGATATTGATGCGCCATAGCTCCATGCCAAAGCTTCGTTTATCAGAGCAAAGACTAATGACTCGAGTTTTATTTCTGATGCCATAAAAATCTAATTTTTGGTGGATCCATTTCATGACTTCCGAGTCGTAACTATCAATTTTTAATCTTGCTCTGCCTTGGTTTAATCCTATATATCCTTCAGCATCAAGATAACCAGCAAAGAAAGAGTAGAATTCCTCTTCACCTGATATTTGATCGAGATTGATTCTTTTCTCCAGCATGAAATTAAAAGTCTCATTGAGAAAGCAATTCACATGATAGCTGCCGTTATTATCTGATATTGTCACCTTGCCATACTTAGAGAACAAACCATTGATCACGTCAAGCTGTTCTTGCGTGGTAGTGTGACATCTAACAACTACCACTTTTGAGTTTTTATTTGTCTTATATACATTCAGATCTCCAACCCTGAAACCTAATAAGTAAGCCTTTTCTAATCTATTACCAGAAAAGTCTGTTTTTCGGTATTTTTGTCGAGCCGTTGAATTATCCTTCAGAGCAATACCATAATCTATTAACCTGTTTCTAACAGTTGAAAAACTACAATTGAAAATTGGAGCAATCTTATAGGGAGATAAACCTTTTTCCCAGTAAAATGAAAACAGTTCATTCCTGTCTAGATATATTTTTGTTCTACCCATGCGACAATTCTAATACATTAATGAGCAATAATGCAAATTTATATGAACCAAAAACAAGTCAGCGTGCTCTAGCGTTACTGGGCCGGTTGGTCAACCGGTTGGGCCGGAGTGACTGTGGCAGCGGCATTGGCAGCCGCTTCGGTGGCGGCTTGAGTCGCTGCTTCAGTAGCCGCCTGGGTCGCTGCGTCGATGGTCTGGTCTTTTACCTCGTTCGCCTTCTGGGCGGCCGCCTCTCTGGCCCGTTGCGCGGCACCGCCAAAATCAAAACGCCCGAACCTGGTTACCAGTTCATCACGAATATCTTCGGCCGACTGGGCGTCGTGCAAACCGGTCAAGTTTTTGGTAGAGCGATGGGTAATGCCGCCGATCATCCAGAAAAACATCACAAAAACGAGGTAGATCAGCATAAAAAAGATAGCCAGAAAGATGCAACCGTGATTAACCTGCCGTTGCATCAATTCGTAGTGCTCGTCGTTGTCCAATAAAGGTATATCTGAAGCGTGAGATTTCATCTATTTGCGTCTAAAGGTCAATAACCAGCCGCTCTCTTCTTTTAGCCACCGGCGGGCAAACAGCCAGAAGACGGTGAGGCCGATGATGGTAGCTAGTAGGGTCTGGCCAAAGAGACCGGTTACAAAACGGGTAGAGGTGATAGCGGTCTCGGTGTATAAGATATGCACGCCTTGCAAGGTGAGCCACATTGCCAGACCCATTGCCAGGCTAACTGCTACCGTCTTCAGACCGGTAATTATGATGGCCTTTTCGGGTAGCGGTCGACGGACCAACCTGATGTAAGCAATATAAAGGGCGATAAACTGCACCAGGCTGGCGGCGCTACTGGCGATGGTTAAGGCACTGGCCCCGAAGGTAGTCGCTAATGAGAGCGTGTAGGCGGTTAGGGCGCCGAAGATTAGAGTAAAGATAGCAATCAGCATGGGCAAAATGGTGTTTTTAACGGCGTAGAAGCCGCGGGCAAAAATGCTAACCAGACCGGCCGGTACAATGCCGATTGAGAACCAACCGAAGGCCTGGATGGCCGTAATCGTCTCCTCCCAACTGATGCTTGGCCCCAGACCAATATAGAGCCTGATAATCTGGGCCCGCAAGACAATAAAGATTACGGTGGACGGTATGAGGGTGAAGAGGGTGAAGCGCAGGCCGCGCTCTAAGGAAGCCCCAAACTCGGTCCAGTTCTCTTTGCTGGCGTGTTCAGTTAAGGTCGGGAAGAAGGCGACGGCGATGGCGTTGGCGAAGATGGCAATGGGAGCCGTCTGAAAGGCTTCGACCAGACGGTAGATACTCAAAGAACCAGGGGCCAGCAAGTTGCGAGCAATAGCGGTAAAGACAACGGCATTGATAGAGGTGATACCCAGAGCGATACTGCGCGGTGTCATGAGTGAGATTATCTCTCTGAAATATTCATTCGGTCTAAAATTGAGATATTTAAACCGCCACCCGACCGCTAAGAGTGATGGTATCTGTATCAACAGGTGCAACAGGGCTCCCACCACCACTGACCAGATTAAAACGGTAATAGCCTGATCGCCACCAAAGCGGGGGGCGAGAAAGGCACCGACAATAATGGCCATGTTGTAAAATAACGGTGATAGACTGTAGGCCAGAAATCTCTTCTTGGCGTTCAAAATACCACCTACAATATACGACCAGCCCATTAAAATAGTCTGGACGAGTAAGATGCGCGAGAGATTAATAACCAGGGCCGAATCGGCTCCGGTGACCTTGGCGAAGATAAGATGGACAACCGCCGGCATAAAGATAAAGAGTAAAACGGCCAACGAGACAATCATCAGTGACATGCGGGCCAGAAAGGAGCCGGCGAGCTCCCAGGCATCATCTTGTTTAGCGGTGACCAAGAGACCTCTAAACAGGGGTATGAAAGCGGCGCCGATAGCGCCAAAGATGAGCACGTTAAAGACAGTGTCAGGTATGACAAAGGCAGTCCAGAAATCATCTTGCGCTGCTAACGGTATGTTGCGGGCGACGACGGTGTTACGTACCAAACCCAACACATTGCTGGCTAAAGCGGTGATCACTAAAATACCAGTCGCCTGGCGTAGTGAATTAGCCGTATTTAATAATTGAGCAATTTTGTGCCGCATCGGTCGTCTATCAAGAAGCCACTTGGGGCAAGGGTATGAGCGTATCTAGGTAAGAGCCCTCAACCGACTCCTCTAGTAATAGTTTAGCAGCAAGTTTAGCCAGCTGTTGGTGGTATTTCTTTAAGACGGTCTGGGTAGTCTTTTTGGCGGTAGCAATAATAGCCGCTACTTCGGTATCAATATCGCGGGCCATCTCTTCAGAGTAGTTACGTTGCTCGTGAATCTCGCGGCCCAAGAAGATCATCTCGTCAGTGTCACCAAAAGTGCGCTCGCCGAGTTTGGCACTCATACCGAGCTGCGTTACCATGGCCCGAGCCAGTTGAGTGGCCCGTTTTAGGTCGTTACTAGCACCGGTGGTGATATCTTTCATAAACAGTTCTTCTGAAACCCGACCGCCCAATAAGACCGAGATCTCTTGCAGATATTTAGTGCGCGAAGATAGATGACGGTCTTCCGTCGGCAGACTCCAGGTAACGCCCAAGGCCTGACCGCGGCTGATAATCGAGACCTTGTGGATAGGGTCAGCCAGCGGCAAAACATGACCGGTGATGGCGTGACCGGCTTCATGATAGGCGGTAATCTTCTTCTCTTCGTCGTTCAACATACGGGCCGAACGCTCGGGACCCATTAAGACCTTCTCAACGGCGTCGTGAAAATCGGCTTGCGTAATTTCGTGACGATTGTCACGAGCGGTGAGGATGGCCGCCTCATTAGCCACGTTTTTAAGATCAGCTCCCGAGAAGCCGGCGGTCTGCGCGGCGATTTTGTCGAGATCGACGTCTTTGCCGAGTGGTTTATTAAAAGTATGAATACGTAATACTTCTTCACGCTCACTTCTAGTCGGCTCATCAATCACAATGCGACGGTCGAAACGACCGGGCCGCAACAGGGCCGGGTCTAAAATGTCCGGTCGGTTGGTAGCCGCCATTATAATGACGTGGGTATCGGTGCCGAAACCATCCATCTCGACCAGAATTTGATTGAGAGTCTGTTCCCGTTCATCGTGGCTGCCCCCGAGACCGGCACCGCGTTGCCGCCCAATGGCATCGAGTTCATCAATAAAGATGATGGCGGGGCTGTGGCGCTTGGCCTGGGTAAATAGATCGCGCACGCGCGAAGCGCCGACACCGACAAACATCTCAACGAATTCGGAGGCCGAGATGGTGAAGAAGGGCACTGATGCCTCACCGGCGACCGCTTTGGCCAACAAGGTCTTACCCGTACCAGGGGGTCCGGTCAGAATTACTCCTTTTGGTATCTCGGCTCCAATATCGGTGAATTTTTTGGGGCTGCGCAGAAATTCGACAATCTCCATCAATTCCACCTTGGCCTCTTTCAGACCGGCGACATCTTTGAATTTTATTAGCGAGGCGTTGGCCAGCTTAGCGTTGGAGCGGCCAAAACTCATGGCGCGCGCATTTTGGGCCGAAGACTGGCGGGCGATGAAATAGATGAAACCGATGAGCAAGAGTACCGGCATGAAATTCAAGAAAACCGAGAGAGCAATGGAGCCCTTGGTATTATTATCAATTTTGATGTTCGTCTGGTCAGCGGTGATGCCGTAATCATATATAGAAGCGGCCGGCTCTTTTTCGGCCTCTAACAGCTGTTGGCCGAACTCGTTCTTCAATTCGGCTCGAACCGTGGTATCGCTCTTAACCGTTAACTGGGCGACTTTGCCTTCCTTGACGTCCTGGATGATGGTGGATAGCGGTACCTGCTCAACATCTTCGACGTCGGTCGGTACCATAAAAGCCAGTGCGGTTAATAGCGCTAAAAACAACCAAAACCAGAGCGAGACTCTGCGTCGTGGCGGTTGGGTTGACGGTGGCGGACCACCGAGCGGGTTAGTCTCATTTGTCTTCTTTGGCATCAGCTTTTAGTCTATCAGTTCAGAGTGGTTCTTTCAAGTAAAATAGCAGCGATAAATTACGGTTTACCCGGGCGTTAAAAATTGACGCCAAAGAAGATTTGCGCTATTATAGTGGATGTTAAAGCGGGGTATTGAAATGGCATCATACGTGGCTCATAACCATGAGTTGGGCGGTTCGAATCCCTCCCCCGCTACCAAAAAAGAAAAGACCATTATTACCTAGATTTATTATCGATAATGATCTTTTCTTTTTTGACAGTCGAGAATAAGGGTTCGAACCTCGGTTCGTGTGATCGTGCTACGCTGCCTTCTAATCAGCATTGCACGGTCACCGTGCGGGTCAAAATCAGGCGAAACGAAGTGGAGCCTGACTTGACGCGCACCATCCCTCCCCCTCAACTTGTTGGCAAATGAATTGCACAATTTTTGATGATTGATATTTAGGGGGAAAACAGATAATGTCAGAGTGCGTCAGGGTAGCTCAGTTGGTTAGAGCGTAGGACTCATAAACCTAAGGTCGGCAGTTCAATTCTGCCCCCTGACACCACGAAACGTGACTAGATGTCACGTTTCGATCGGGACCAATATCATCAAGTTATGGTTGTGCGTAC
>JAUSJZ010000014.1 GCA_030647115.1 bacterium | reverse complement strand
TTGTGAAATAGCCGCTTATAGTAATAGTATAATGCCCATTTGGTTGTTGATAACCGTCTTCGTGCCGATACTCTATCTACCCGGTTTAGGCGGCTTTGAAGCTCTCAAAATCGGGCTGTTATTATTGGCCAGTGGCCTGCTGTTGGTGCTCTACTTAGATCAAAGTTACCGACAGGGTGAGTTAGTACTCTTACGACCTAAAACAAGTCTCGTTATTGTCGGCCTATTAATATATATCGTCGGCCGTAGCTTTTTCACGATTGCCCCTAACCTCACCTGGCTTGGCAGCGAGACCAGTCATCTGGGAGCCATTACCTGGTTGGGCTGGCTTATTTTATTATTGGTAGCTGCCAATACTAAAATCTCCGCCAAAGGGCGCCTGTTACTGACTATGGCCAGTACCATCGCCTTGGTTGGTCTGTTATTAAGTGTCTTGGGTCAAATCACTCATCTAAGCGCGGTCGAGTGGCTATCATTCGATGACCCCAGTCGTGACCGTACCTTACTCGGCTCAATTGGTTCCAGCAGCCTACTAGGAGTCGTCTTAGCTCTATATATGGTAGTTATCTTTGTCTCCGGGGCCAACATACCACCCAAGTGGCAACCGTTTATCAAGATATTGTTAATAATAACCGGGGTAACGGTCATCGCCACCAAGTCACTGACCGGTATCATCGTCATCATATTGGTACCATTAATGTGGAGTAATAGCTTAAGACACCATCTTAAAACCTCATACTACTGGTTGCTGTTCCTGTTAATTTTGATATTGCCGCTGCTTAGCCCTTTCATTACCCAACCGTTGACGGCCACTGGCTGGCTACCCTCGTTGACTGATAGGCTTCAGTTATGGCAGGCCGGGTTGCAAGCCGTACCAGAACACCCCTGGTTTGGCCGAGGAATTAGTTTGTATCAGTTTGATTACGACCAACACTTCCCTAACAACCGAGCCAATCAACAGGTAGTGACAGAAGAGAACCCACACAGTATCATCATCGGCTGGTTAGTGGAGTGGGGCCTAATAGGCACCCTATTTTGGGGGACAATGATATATTTTTGGTTCAGAGAGAGCCGGTTTACGAAACAGGCGGCCGTTGTCTGGTTAACAATATTTGTTGTCATCCAACTACACTATGTCATCGCCGCCAGCCTGCTCATTATTTTGGTGAGCACTTTTCTAACGACTGACTCTACGGCCCAAACGACACGGTCACTCAAAATGAAAGGTTGGCTCTCAATCATCTTATTTGGCATCGCTACTGTCTGGCTCTGTCTGACTATTATCACCACTTATAGCTATTGGCAATCGGCCTATCGCAACAATCGAGTCGGGGATACCACCCAGACACTTGACTTCGCCCATGCTACCCAACAGTATCGACTGGCCCTCACTCAACCGCTACCCTTAGCCTTCACCCAGCTCCAATTCGCCGAGAGTTATACCAACGAAGCCATCAAAAACAATAGCTTCACCGATTTCTCCCCGGTGGGTGAAGCCCTCCAACAGGCCATCAAAGGAGCCCCGACTGCCCGCCATATCAACATTAGTCTGGCCATCTTGAACGAATGGTCGCGCCACGGTTTTATCGAGGCCAATAAATTAATGCAAGAACAGGCCCGATTATTTATTGGCAGCTACGCCGCGCATCCAAGGTATAGTGCTTTAGTCGCCAAATTACGACAGGCCGGCTACTGACGGTCGGGCCGAAACTAGAAAGGGATATTGACATTCGCCCCAAAGATAGCCGCCAGAATAATACCGGCCGCTATTAAAACCAGGGTGACGATGGCCAACCAGGGTTGAAGCGGTTGATTCATACTAAATAGTTAAGCCGATAGAATTATGCAGCCAGTAACCGATACCGTACGAGACGGCGGCGGCAGTGCCACCAATCAACATCGATACCAAACCGGCCAGCAGTTTACGATCTCCCAGAGCCCAGCCTTTAATTAAACCTACTATAAAGAGGGCGGTTAAGGTGGAGATAATCGTTGTCGTAAATGGAGGCGGCCCGACGTGGCGCAGATTGGCCCAGACGTAACCGATTAGAGGTATTAGACCGACGATGATGAAAGAGACAAAGGTAACCACGGCCCCGGACCAGGGGCCCAGGCGGTCAAGGTCGGGTCGCACGGGCATTTTATGTAAGCTTAAAAAATGAGCGTCGAGTTCTTGTTCTGAACGACCACTCTCGAAACGCCCGACCGACATGGAGAAGCCGTCGGCAAAGATGTTAGCCAGACCCAAAATGATGATGATACCGCTCGGCAGGCCGGCCCCGACTACCCCCGCGACCACCGCAAAAGTGGTGACGGCTCCGTCCATGCCACCGTAGACGAAGTCGGTTATCCAAAGAGGGCCGTTGTTCACTTTCATTAGTTCAAGTATAGCGGGCTTTAAATAAAAAAGAGAGTATTCAAAGACCGCTATTCAAAACCGCCAGGTCGGGGTCAAGCCAGCGACCGTCTTGTTGGATGATCTGGTCATCAAGTAGCACCTGGCCACCGCCATAGCTAGGTAGCATGGGCACCGTGATGTCCCAGTGAATTTGGCTGCGGTTACCGTTGTCAACGTGTTTACCGTCGGCGATGGTGTCTTGATAGGCCTTGCCGGGCGTGATGTGAAATGAACCACCCACCTTCTCGTTTAGCAACCCGTTGAAAAGCCGCTGTCGCAACGCCGGGTTGGTACCGAAAGCTACCTCACCGAAATAACGCGCCCCTTCGTCGCGATTTAGTAGTAACTGTAATTCGTCGTTGTTTTCGACCGCGGTCGCCTCTACTATTTGGCCGTTAACTACCTTGAAAAACAGATCTCTAAAGATACGCCCTTGATAGTCATAACGACCGGCCGCAAAGAGCTGCCCGTTGACCGAATCGCGCACCGGTGAACTGAAAACTTCGGCGCCCGGAAAATTGTTATCAATGGTAGAGTTAATAAACGTCATGTCGGCGATACTCATAGTTAATTTGGTGCGACGCTGCTCGTCAGCATCATTTGGGTTGGCAATTAGCGTCAGGGTAGCAGCGGCATCCAACTTATTCACCAAGGTCACTTGGGCCTCTTCAATCGCATCCCACGGTTGGTTGCCGGCCTGAAGCCACAGCGCCACGTACTCTTCGTAAGACATATTTTCCAGTTCGGCTTCAGCCGGGGTCGGCCAGTAAATTAACTGCCAGCGCGTATAATTGACCCGATAGTCAGACATGACGTGCTCGCTAGCAACGGTAGCTTCGGCCAGACGCTCGGCCGAGATCTTACTCATCACATCTAAACGCACCGGTGCCCGTATCACAAAGACGACGTCGGACTCGTAAATCTGGCTATCTCGAAACGAGCCGGCCCGCATAATATCTTTAGTTTTAGCATGGTCCATTATTATTGCTCCCATTTCGGCGTCACTGACCAGGGTAGTGACCCGAGCACCCAGTTTCAGGCAACGCTTAGCTACCAAGTGAGCCAGCTGACGCGCCGGAAAGTCGTAGTAGACCATGACGTGCTCGTTCGGTTGCACCTTCGCCGAAACATAAACCCAGGCATCGGCGATGGGTGCCAACAGCTCTTCTTTGATAAAAGGTAAATTATAACCGTTTTCTTGCTCTGCTAGCGGGTTAGTCATAATTTGATACTAGCATTATCGACTCGCACCGACAAACGGTAATCCCAGTTATGGTACACTGTTGGGGTAAAATAACTAACTAAGACTATGCGCAATAAATATATCTCACTGTGTTGTCTGTTGGTACTCACCCTGGGGCCAACCGCCCTAACGGCGTTGCGGGTACATGCCGAAGACTCCCAGACCGAAGCCGAGAAACAAGCGGCCGAGCAGACTAAAGAGAATGCCAAAAAAGCGGCTGAGCAGACCAAAGAGTCGGCGAAAAAGGCCGAGGAACAGACTAAAGAGTCAGCGAAGAAGGCGGCTGAACAGACTAAAGAAGATGCCAAAAAGGCCGCCGAGCAGACCAGAGAAGATGCCAAAAAAGCGGCTGAACAGACGAGAGAGTCCGCTAAAAAAACCTTTGAACAGACGCGAGAGTCCGCGAAGCAACAGGCCGAGCTAATAAAGAAAGTTCGCGAGAATAAACGTGAGACAGCCAAACAGAGCCTGGAGCTGCAACGCGAGAAAACGAAAGCCTTGTTGGAGCTGTACGCTAAGTTTTCCGGTCTGACCGGAGCGGAGCGGGAGAAGATTAAGACTCAACTTGAGTCTCAAGTAGAAATTTTGAAACAGGAACAAGAGCAGATTCACGAAGACTACAAAGATCAGTTGGAGCTACTGCGTGAGCGACGCTCCGACGAGCTTGAGGCCATTAGAGAACAGCGTAAAACCGAACTGGAAGCCCTACGCGAGCGCCGGCAGGAGTTAGAAGATGAAGATGAGACGAAGCTCACCGATGACGTTAAAGCGGAGCACCTGCAAAAAGCCGAACGGCACGCCGCCAAAGTGAGTCAGCGTCTCGATGCCGCCGCCGCCCGTCTGGTCAGTTTGACCGCTAAGATTCAAACCAGAATCGACGGTCTGACCGACGCCAACTTGGCCGTAGATCTAAAAACCCAACTGGCGTCTTTGGTTGATGACCAAAAGAACGTGCAAGATCTAGTAGCTATTGCTAAAACCGCTCTCGAAAACATCAGCAATGCCGCCGGTGATAACACTGTAGTGACTACCGCTCAAACGGACGTGAAGGATGCCCTGACCGCCCTGACCGATTTACGTGATGCCCTAAAAACAATAGCTAGTAAATTATAATTATGGCCACCAACAATACTAAACCGGCACCCGGCAGCGATGGGGTGCCCACCGTTGAACCGACTCCTGTAGGCGTTACCCCAACTGCCGCCACCGATCTGACACCACCACCCAAAAAGAGCGTCTTGGGTTGGGTTACAATGGTCGCGGTCGTATTAATAGTCCTGGCCGCCGCCTATGCCGCCATCGTCAAGAAACCGGCCGTGCCCAGTAGTAGTGATAATGCCACTACTCCTACATCCCAGACCGAGTCAACTTCAACTACTAAGACCGGTACGACCGATACGGTGACGCAAGAGCTGCAATCGGTCTCTACCAAAAATGACAGCACCACTATCAAGAGTGAGCTGCAGAATACCAACCTGTCAGATGTCTCTACCGAGATGACCAACGTAGCGGCCGAGACGAAAGGGCTATAGCCAGCACTAAAACTCCTCCCGCCACTAGGGCCACCACGGGCCCAGTCGGGAGGTTTTTAATGGCCGATAAAGCAATGCCGCTAATAGTAACTATAACGGCTATCACCGGTGCCAAGACCAACATGGTTTTCAGAGAACGGGCAAAGGTACGGGTAATGGTGGCAGGCACAATCAATAGAGCATTAACCAAGACCACCCCCACCAGCTGAACTGCCCCGACCACCGTCAGAGCTAATACCAGGTGGAAAATAAGCTCAATCTTTTTGACCGCTACCCCGCTGGTCTGTGCCATATCCTTATCAATAGCAACCAGTATGAGCTGCCGACGATACCAGTAGGTGATGACACTGACAGCCAGCCCCAGCACCAAGAGGTAGCTAAGTTCGAGGCTCCCAATTGTCAGAATATTGCCAAAGAGGTAGCTCAACAGCTGCGATTGGTAGCCCGGTATTAGAGCGATTATGACGATACCGAGCGCCATGGCCGTCGGCAGCAGTGCCCCCAGTAAGTTATCTAGTGGCAGTTTGCTATTACTAAATTGATTATTAGCCAATATCACACCAATAATTAGAGCGAGGGCCAACATGGTCAGAAACGGGTTGATTTGCCACCAGAGGCCCAAGGCCACACCGGTCAGCACTGTATGCGCTAAAGCATCACCTAAAAAAGAGCTGCGTCTAATGACAACCTGTACTCCGACATAAGCGGCTACGGCAGCGATGATGACTCCACCCAAAACCGCCCGTTGGAAAAACGGTAGGGTCAGTAACAGCGACAGACTAGTGGTATCCATAAAGCTGGGCCATTACTTTTTTATTCAAAACGGCGGCTTTGTTGCCGGCCGCAATCACCTTTCTATCTAAAGCGACGACGTAATCGGCGTACTGGGCGGCCAAGTCTAAATCGTGCGTTACTAAAACCACACTCATCTTTTTGGCCTGGGTCAGCTCTTTAAGTAGGGTATAAATCGTCTTTTCACCCTTCTGATCAATACCACTCTCGGGCTCATCTAAAATCACTAGGCGCGGTTCATGCACAATGGCCTTCGCCAGTAACACCCGTTGCAGCTGACCCCCCGATAATTCGGACAGGGGCTGATTTATCAAAGACCCGACCCCTACTTCTACCAAGGCCTTAGTAATCCGTTCTCGACGGTCGGTGGTCACAGCGGCACAATCACACTCTGTAAGAGAAAGTATTAACAGTTCATACACCGTAATAGGGATAGTGCGATCGAAGCTGAAGCGCTGCGGTAGGTAACCGATGTGATGATAATTAGCTTCTACCGGCTGGTTGAAAAACTGCACCCGGCCGCTGTAGGGTAACAACTTAAGAATGGCTTTGATAAGGGTAGATTTGCCCGAACCATTCGGGCCGATAATAACGGTAATGACACCGGTCGGCAGTTTGAGATTGATGTCGTGTAAAACCGGGCTGCCACCGACACCGTTGTAGCTGACGTTTACGTTAGTGAGTGATAGAACGGTCTTCATTGACTGCTTAGAATAGTATCCAGATTATATTTAAGCAAATCGAGGTAGGTTGTTCGACCGGCACTGCCACCAATGGGGTCTAACAGTCTGACTTCGACGTGCGCATCTTGGGCAATGGTCTCGAGCGACTGCCTGGTTGACTGGGGTTCGGCAAAAACCACCTTTAATGACTTATCTTTGATAGTCTGCTGAAAATTAGCCAACCAGGTAATAGTCGGCTCTTCGCCGGGTATCTCTTCAAAAGTGGTGGCCACCGTAAAATTAAAGTCGCGGGCCAGGTAAGAGAAGGCATTATGATAGGTCGCAATTTCAAGACTGCCTTTATCTTTGAATTTGGCCTGATAATCTTTCGTAAAGACCTCTAGCCGGTCTTTAAACAGCACCGACCGGTTCTGCCACTCCACCGTTTTTGAAGGGTACTCTTTAATGAGAGCAGCAGTGATAGCGTCAACCATCTTGGCGGCTTCAGTCGGGCTTAACCAGTAATGCGGGTCATTCGGTATTAAATCTACCCCCTGGTCGAGGGTGATCACTTTGGTTTGGCCCACCTGTTCGGCCTGTTGACTGACCCAATTGTCGAGACCCTGCCCGACACTAAAGACTAGGTTCGCTCGCGCTAAATTGGCGATGGTAGCCGGCCGCGGCTCAAAGGTATGTTCACTGGCCCCGGGCGGTACCAGTAAAACTAGTTCGGCATCGTCACCGACTACCTCTTTAACCAGGCTGTAAACGGGGTAGATGGTGACCGCAATTACCGGTTGGTCAGTCGGCTGCAGTTTGAATATTTTGGTCGATAAGACGCGCGCCGCCACCAGCGCACCCCAAACTACCGCCACCAACAGTACCCCGAATAATAAGACTCGCCATGAGTTCTGCATAGCTTCATTATCAACTAATTGACAGACAGCGTCTACTCTGTTAAAGTCGGGCGAGGTCAATGCGACCAGAGAGGAAAGTCGATGGACGTCTTGTGTGACCGTTTTCAGATAGTGGTGGTGGATGACAACGTGGCGGTTTTGGAGACTACCTGCGAGCTCCTGGCCCGGTCTCTACCCCGTATCTGGCCCCAACGTCTGACACCGATTCCGATTCACCCGACGACCGAGGCGGCCGCCGGACTAACCCTGATCAACCAGACCAACGACGGCATCTTGATTACCGACATCGATTTAGGCCCAACGTTAAGCGGATTCGACCTGGCCGAGGCGGCCGATCACTTACCCGTTATCATGATCACCGGAGCGTTGGA
>JAUSJZ010000011.1 GCA_030647115.1 bacterium | reverse complement strand
GGAGGAAAAGTCGGTCTCTTCGGCGGCGCCGGGGTGGGCAAGACGGTGGTGATTACCGAACTAATTCGTAGTATCGCCGCCGAGCACGGCGGTTACTCGGTCTTTGCCGGTGTCGGTGAGCGTACCCGCGAAGGTAACGATCTGTATCACGAGATGAAAGAGAGTGGGGTGCTCGATAAAACAGCCTTGGTCTTCGGCCAGATGAACGAACCGCCCGGTGCCCGAGCCCGAGTCGCGCTCACCGCCATGACCATGGCCGAAGCCTTCCGCGATGACGGCCAAGACACGTTGCTTTTTATCGATAACATCTTTCGTTTTACCCAGGCCGGGTCTGAAGTGTCGGCCCTATTGGGTCGTATCCCTTCAGCCGTCGGTTATCAACCGACTTTAGCGACCGAAATGGGCGATTTGCAAGAGCGCATCACCTCAACTACTAAGGGCTCAATTACTTCAGTACAAGCCGTCTATGTGCCGGCTGACGATCTGACCGACCCGGCTCCGGCGACCACCTTTGCTCACTTAGACTCCACCGTCGTACTTGACCGCTCGCTGACCGAGCTCGGTATCTACCCGGCAGTTGACCCGTTAGCATCAACCTCGACGGCGCTTAACCCAAACATCGTCGGCGAGGAGCATTACCGCGTGGCGTTAGAGCTGCAGCGTATTTTACAGCGTTATAAAGAGTTGCAGGATATCATCGCCATCTTGGGTATGGAGGAGTTGTCCGATGAAGACAAATTGACCGTCTCACGCGCCCGCAAACTACAGCGTTTCTTGTCACAGCCGTTTTACGTTGCCGAGCAGTTTACCGGTCGTACCGGGCAGTATGTCCCGCTGGCTGAAACCATCAAAGGTTTCGCCGCCATTATCGCCGGCGAATACGATGACGTCAACGAGCCGGAGTTTTACATGAAAGGTACCATTGATCAGGTCAAAAATGGCGCCTAGCTTTAAATTGACCGTCGCCGCCCCCGACCGCCAATTATTTCAGGGCACGGTTACCCAAATCAACCTGCCGGCGGTCGGTGGTGAGATGGGAGTACTGGCCGGTCATATGCCGACCATAGTTGGTCTGGCACCCGGTGTGGTGGAGATTATTGATGAGCCGGGTAAACAGCCGCATCATTACGCCGTGACCGGTGGTTTTGCCGAAATTAGAGGCGATGAAGTCTCGGTCTTGGTCACGGCCGGTGAGGAAGCGGACAGTCTCAATGAAGAGGCGGTTTTAGAGGCCCAACGTCGGGCCGTTCAACTGAAGGCTACCGCTAAAACCGAAGCCGAGTTTATTGACGCCCAACAGTTGACCGAGCAGAGTCTAGCTCAACTAAAAACAATTCAGCGCCGCAAAAAATGGCGCCTGTAAGGCTTCGTTAAACTGACAACTAGCGCTTCTTCTTACCACCCTGCTGCACATTGGCCGGTCGCTTCTTCTGTTCGAAAACAACGTGCTTACGCAGTTCTTTAGAGTACTTTTTCAACTTTAACTTGGTCGTGCCTTTGACCCGATTGTTAACGGGGTTGGTCACGAGCCAGATTTCAGTCTTGGTTTCGGCGTCCCGAAACGGGAACGTCTGTCGGTTAGATTTCTTTGCCATAACAAAAGTACTTTATCAGAACAACTAATGAGGTGCAAGCTAGTTTTGCTTAAAATAATTGTTGGCCGCTAACAGGCTATCAAAAGTGCCAATATCGAACATCTGGCCGTCGAGCTTCGGACAGACCAGCTCTTTATTATCTAAATAAGTGCGACAGAGATCGGTAATTTCGTATTCCCCCCGAGCCGATGGTTGTAACTTCTCAATAATGGAACAGGCCCGACCATCAAAGGCATAAGGGGATACTAAGGCCCAGTTGGATGGGGGATTAACCGGTTTCTCCACGATACCCACTATTTCATCGCCCTCGAAGATACCGACCCCGTAACGAGACGGGTCATTGACCTGGGTGCGGTGGACCAACGCCCCCGACTTAAAGTTACCGATAGTCTTGGCCAGATCACCGGTGAAGGCATTATCACCCGGAATAACGACAAAATTATCTTGGCTGACAAAATTACGGCCGGCATAAACGGCTCCGGCCATTCCCTTGGTGGCCCAAGCATCCTCGGCGATTATTTGCAGCTGCAATGGCCGATTTTGTAACAATAGCTCCTTTTTTTGTTCGAACCACTCTTTTTCTTCTTGCCTAACTATCAGAGCCGCCTCGGTGATTTTGAGCTGCTGTAGTTTGTCAAAGATGTGCCACAAAATTGGCCGATCGTGGAGCGGCAACATAATCTTATTGGTGAACAAGGTCAGCGGGTGTAAACGGGAGCCTTTGCCCGCACCTAATATCAGTGCTTTCATCGTCTAAAATTTAACCGTTGTGTTGTCTGATGTCAACTATAAGTTGCTAAGATAGAAGTAAGAGATAACTAAAACTATTGGTATGAACGAAACAAGTGTAGCCCCTAAGACGAGTTCATTTCCCTGGGCAGCCGTACTATTGACGGCTTTGGTGGTCGGTATTTTAGTCTTTATCGGTCAAGAATTGCGTTTTCGATCAATCATCAAAAAATTGCAATCAACCGCACAGACATCGACGGCCACCGTAACGCCAACATCGTCAGTACCGACGACTGACAGCAAGGTGGTGTCACCAGCGGCAACGGACGCAACCGTGGCGGAGACGGTTGACCAGACCGCTATTAAAGCGGCTATTACAACTGCCATGGCGGCGAAATATAAGAAAGACGAGAGCGAAGTTAAGATTACTTTGAGTCAGGTCACGGCCGACTTTGCCAAGGGAAGTGTCAGTTTTGGCGACGAGATGGGTGGCGGTTGGTTGTTGGCGGCCAAGGTAAACGATAAGTGGAAGATTGTGGATGACGGCAACGGGGTAATTGACTGTGCCGTTATTAAACCATTTAATTTCCCAACCGATATGGTTAGTGAGTGCTATGACACGGCCACCCAAGCTCTGATCGAGAGGTAAAAAGCAAAAACAGGCATCGCTTGATGCCTGTTTTTGCTTGGTGGGCCGGGTAGGAGTCGAACCTACGAAGGCACGAGGCCGTCAGATTTACAGTCTGATGCGTTTGACCACTTCGCTACCGACCCTGACTGGGGTAGTGAACAGCGTTCAGTAATCAGTTTTCAGAAACCCACGTCAGAACTATACAACCTAGTATCTGAACACTGACGACCGCTGACTGTTTCCGATCACTGTCAACCAATTACTGTTCACCGCCAAAAGCCTCTGGCTTTTGGCTGGAGCCCACATGCGGACTTGAACCGCAGACCCCTTCCTTACCATGGAAGTGCTCTACCAACTGAGCTATGTGGGCGAATTATATTACTACTGCGCTCAGTTGGTAGGCGTAGCCGCCACCAACTGAGCTATGTGGGCGAATAACACCTATGTGGGCGACAAAGCCATGTTAGAACATCAACTGGCATAATGCAATCTGTTGCGTTACTATGTAGTTGTATGCAAAGGAGATTGTCATGGGCGTTGCTAGCTGTTTTTAGTCTAACCGTTCTTTATGTCGGGCCACAACCGGTTCGGGCCATGCCGCCGCCGGGCTCTATCAGGGGGTTTTTACTGGCTGGTGGCAACCAGACAGGGGATGTCTTACGAGTGGTAACTTTTTTCCACGACCCGTGCGACATTGGTGGTTCAGCCTTACCTTCCTACAGCGATAGTGATGGCTTGCATACCTGTTCGGGTCCAAATAAAATTACCCAGCTGATTCCGACCCAGCCAATTAACACCAGTGTTAATTTAATCAACGAACGTTTTACTGGTCAAAGTATCGCTTATACCGTCGCCGTTTGGCTGAAACCAACCACCCAGTGGCAGCCAACTAACGGCCAGGTGATGCTCTTTGGTGATCTGCCACGGTCTAATATCATCAGTCAAGTAATTGATGATGATGGCAATCGGGATATTATCTATCAGCTTATCGACCCTGTGGGCGGGAGCCCCGGCAATATTAGCAAGCTAAATAGTCCCTTGACCGGTAACATCGGTATCAGTTATCAAAACGATAAGGCGAGTGGTGATAACACTGACCAACCCGATCTTATTTTAACCATTTTGTATCGTAATTTACCCACTCCCGTTGGAGGCAATGAAGCTTATTTTACGGCTAGCGGTTATCTGTTATATCCTGACCCGGTGCTGACTTATCCTGGTGGATCGCCATCATTTTTGCTGAAGCAAAGCCCCCGTAAGCAGACCATTTCGGTCGAACAGGGTGATATTTTTATCGGGAACAGTATTAGTGACCGACTGCTGCCGAACGATCACTTTGCTGGCCAGATGTTCATTACCAGCAATGGTGCCATCACCAATGCCAATAAATGTTCCTGGTTACCGGCTACACAGCAGAGTGAGTGTGACTCCGACAAGCTAACTCAAATTGGGACTTATCTGTTCGAGAATACCTCTACTAATGCGGTGGCAGCCAATCAGGTCAATGGCAAACAACAGGGGGCCGCACGTGACGCCCTGCGTAACGCCATTAACAAAGCGGCCCAAGAGAACGCCCAGTTGAGTACCGGTGGTAATTCGGCCATCTCTACCGTACAGACGACCATCCGTCATTTCTTAAACGCTCCCCAGACAAGATGGCGCTACCCGAACGGTCAGATGCTCATCTTCACCCAACCGGTAACCGGCGACGTGACGGACGGTTCCTCGATACAGGTTTTGGGTAAAAAAGTAGTCGTCTTTGCCGGCGGCGGTAACATTGATTTTAATGGTACCGTTACTACTCCCGCACCGGCTAAAGTGGCCTTTATCAGTTTAGGCAACAGCACCCAGACGCTCATCGGCCCGGCGGCTAGTGAGCCGGGTGGTTCAACCCCTCATTTTGACGGAGCCTACGTGGCGCTTGACGTTACGCGTGACTCGGCCGGTAACTTCACCGAAACCGGTCAGATTAACATTAGATCAAAGACCGGAGTTGATTCTAATCCACTAATAATTAACGGGTTGTTGGCCGCGACAAATATTGATGTGCAACGTCAGGTCACGTCTACTGAAAAACACCTGGTTAGAATATTTTACGACTCCACTTTTGCCCAGGGTAACCTCATTGGTCTGTCATCATTAATTCGTCCACTTGCGAGTGGGGCCAAGTAATGAGTAAAATGAATAAGATTACTAACAGGAGGGTATGTTTGAACATCAGGTAGATACCGTCGGCGCCGTACCCGAGCCCAATGTTACCACTC
This sequence comes from bacterium, assembly GCA_030647115.1. Lineage (GTDB taxonomy): Bacteria > Patescibacteriota > UBA1384 > CAILIB01 > JAUSJZ01 > JAUSJZ01. The sequence continues at coordinate 29,448 of JAUSJZ010000011.1, read as the reverse complement.
TGCAACGAGGAGTAGAGAAGGGTGGTTCCATTTTGGCGTACGCTATCGCGGCGGTGACACTGGCGATAGTCTTTGGCGGTATTCTAACTTACCGCTATTTTTCCTTAAAAACTCAACTAGAACAGGTGACCCAGTTAGCCGCTCAATCACAGACCGATTATGAGGCGCTCAAGCCGGTGGCCGCCGATGTTAAGACCGTCAACACCATTGTCAGCGCCATCAAAAAAGCTAACGAACAGCAGCTCTTGTACGACAATATTTTGAGCGCTCTGGCCAAAGAGAGTTTGAAGGTTGTTACTTACAAAAACATCACCGTGGCTGACACTGGTAAGGTTGTGTTGGCCGGTTCGGTTGATAACTATAATACCTTTGCCAAAGTGGTGAAAGCTTTTAGACAGGCTGACGGCGAACAGACCGGCTTGACCAAAGAGGTGACCATCAATCAAGTTACCCAGGGTGAGATTACTAATTCAGCCGACGAGAATGCGGCTAAAAAACTGGTCACCGATTTTATTATCTCGTTCGATATCGATACGGCCTTGTACAAGCCGGTAATTATCAAGCCAGTGACACCACCGGAAATCGCACCGGTTGTTGAAACGCCAGTTACCGAAGCTCCTATCGAAACGCCAGTTACCGAAGCTCCGTCGACTACCGTACCGCCAGAGGTACCGGCTACTAATTCGACCTCTTCTAGTAGCTCTTCGGCCGGTTTATTAGATGCTTTCGACCAGTCAACCGGCCAACCACCAACAAGTACCAACCTATGAGAAAAAAAGAGCGACTAATTATCATTGCCTGTCTGTTGCTAGCGGTTATTATTTTAGTGAGTTGCTGGTTATGGCTAGTACCCAAAATTGAAACTTTATCTTTGGCCGAAAGTCAGAAAAGTGCCGAACGGGCTGACTTGGAGAAACAGATTGAGACCTTGAGAACGGCCCAGAGCCAGATTGAAAAAGGGGGGAGTGGGGTTGTTGGGGGTATGCCTGTTTCACTGGCCGATCTTAAAAAAACCATCCCGCCGGCCCAAGAGCTGGAAGATTGGTACGCGATGATTGAAAATATGGCTAAAAGCGCCCAGTTGACGGACCCGGTAACCGTAACTATCGGCAATCGGTCCGAAGGAGAGGTCGCCAGTATCCCCATCGATGTCATGGCCAGCGGTTCTTATGAAAGCATCGTCAATTTCATCAAAACCTTTCAAGATGCCTTAAGACCCATGAATATTACGGCTATCGATTTGACTCCACGAGAGAACGGCGGTATGACAGCCAGTATCAAAGCCATTGCTTACGTTATCGGCAGTCCAATTACACCAACACTATGAACCCCAAAGAAAAAAGTTTATTTGAAGGTATCGTGATCGTGGTTTTGGCGGTGGTCTTATTCGGTTGGCTTACCTTTAGGTCGTTTACCAGAGGTGTTACTAACAGCGGTAGTAGTTTACCGGCCATTCCAACCACTGCCTTAACCGATGTCACTCTTGACCAGTTAGCCCAAGATCTTACTAAACCCGAGCTTTTCTACCAAGTACCGGTAGCAGAACCAAGCCCGGGCGATAAGGATAAGGGCACTTTAGTGCAATAAACGATGGCAAACGCAGGCGCTGTGGCTACTTTGCCTCAAGCCCAGGTTCCTAATGAGGCCATACCGGCAGAGACTCTTAACCGTATTCCTAAAGAATTGGCGTTGGAGTTCGGAGCGGTTTTTTTTACCGAGACACCAATAGAACTTTATCTAGGTATCAGACATCCGGAATTATTAAAAGATCGAGTTAACGAAGCGTTGGCGGTACTACAGCAACAGGTCGGCAAAAAGATCAAATTATTTCTTATCTCTGAAGCCGACTTTAGCCGGGTAATGGCTCAATACGCTCTACCCAAACCGGCCGTAGTTAAACCAATTACTCCACCCAATTACACCGTCGGTGGAGATGTCGTTGAGTCGGTGCTGGCGACTATGCCGCCAAACTACGCCCGTGATAAACATCTTATTACCGTCGATACTAATAGCCCCGGTGAATATTGGGTGGCGACTGACAGACCGAGCGATAAACAACAACTGGCCCTACAGTTGATTGAGCGACGCAACCGCATTACCCTGCATGTCATTGAGGTGCCCGCTAGTGAGTTTAGTCGTTTACTTACTATAAGAGAGGCTGTCGATGAGCGTTTGAATAATCCACCCGAACCAAAAGAGGCGGCTGACGCGGCGGCGGCCATCGACCGGCAAGAGACCGTACCGGTGGGTCCGGCCGGCCAGATAATCACCGGTGAGGTAGAGAAAGCCGGCGTGGCGGGTTTACTACAGCGGGCATCGGGCTTTTTTGGAGGTACTAACCCCGCGGCCGCAGCCACAGCCGCTGTCAAATTGCCACCAGAGCCAAAATTGAGTGACGCGGTTGTCAAAGAAGAGCCGCTACCAAACCATGAGCCATCCAAAACGCCCGCCGAAGAGCAACCCCTGACCGTTCCGGCCGAGACAAGCGTTCCGGCCGAGCCGATCGTTCCCTACGTGCCGGTCATTAAAAATATCGGTATTAGTAGAGAGAGTGATGAGAGCGCAATTGTCGGGGGCGAGGTGGATGTAATCTTTCGTCGCCCGGTCACTGACATTAAGCAGTTACAGGTGATTGTGCGTCAGGGCAGCGTGCCGCGAATTTTGGCCGGCATTATCAACTATGCGGTTGAACAGCGAGCGTCCGATATCCACATTGAGCCGTACAGTGACGAATTATTAATCAGATACCGCGTTGACGGTCAACTGGGTGAAGTCATCAAGCTGCCGACCGAGATCCAACCGGCCATGGTCAGTCGCGTGAAAATTTTATCGAAGCTCAAACTAGACGAACAGCGCATTCCTCAAGACGGCCGGTTTGACGTCGTGGTGGCGGGTGAGAAAGAGATTGATATTCGGGTCTCCACTCTGCCGACGGTCCACGGTGAGAAGGTAGTGATGCGACTGCTCGACAAATCGGGTCAGATTTATACGCTCGAAAAATTGGGTCTCTCGGGGGCGGGGCTAGACCGATTATTAAACGCTATCAAACAACCTTACGGCGTGATTCTGGCGACGGGGCCGACCGGTTCGGGCAAGACGACCACTCTTTACGCTATTCTACAGCGCGTGGTTACCTCGAAAGTTAACGTCATTACCCTCGAAGACCCGGTGGAGTACGAGATGAAAGGGGTCAACCAGAGCCAGATAAAACCCAAAATCGGCTTCACCTTTGCCGAGGGTCTACGCAGTGTCTTGCGGCAAGATCCTAATATCATTATGGTCGGTGAGGTGCGCGATGCCGAAACGGCCTCCATGGCGACCCACGCCGCTTTAACCGGTCATTTGGTCTTAACTACCCTGCACACGAACAATGCGGCCGGAGCGCTGCCGCGCCTCATTAACATGGGGGTTGAACCTTTTCTCATTACCTCGGCCATGAACGCGATTGTGGGCCAGCGACTGGTGCGTAAACTCTGTCCTAACTGTCGCGAGAAGTTTGATTTGCCCGACACGGTACGTAAAGAGATTGATACCCAGTTAGAAGAGATCAAACGTAACAACCCCAAAGAGGCATCTCGCATACCGGCCAACATTGAATTTTATCGACCATTGGAAGGTTGTAAAGACTGTGCCGCCGGTTATCGTGGTCGAGTCGGTCTCTACGAAGTCTTTGCCATGGATGAAAAAATAGAAGATCTGGCTATCAAGAAAGCCCCGGCGATTGAAATTGAGCGCACGGCTAAAGAGGCTGGTATGATAACTATGAAGCAGGATGGTATTTTAAAGGTATTAGAAGGTTTGACTACCTTAGATGAGATATTAAGAGAAACAAGTGATCGATAATCAAGAATTAAATAGACTATTAGAGGCGGCCATTCAACATAAGGCCTCCGACTTGCACCTCGTGGTGGGAGTACCGCCCACTTTAAGGGTGGATGGGCAATTGGTCCCTCTAGACTACCCGGTGTTAGATGCCACCGCGGCGACTAGTTTAGTCAAGTCAATTACCAGCCAAGCCAAAGAAGAGCAGTTGCTGAAAGATATGAAGGAGCTAGACTTCAGTTTTGCTTACAGCGATTACCGGTTCAGAGTTAATGTCTATTTGGAACAGAGCAATATTTCGGCTTCGTTGCGGTTGTTATCCAACCAGATCAAAAAAATTGAAGAGTTAGGAGTGCCCCCCATTATCGAAAAGTTCACCGAGTTTAGTCAGGGTTTGGTCATTGTGACGGGCCCGACCGGCCACGGTAAGTCAACCACGTTGGCGGCTATGGTCGACGCTATCAACAGCCGTCGTCACGCTCACATCGTTACCGTTGAAGACCCGGTTGAATATCTGTTTGAACACAAAAAAAGTATCGTCTCGCAACGTGAAATCGGTACCGACACCACTTCATTCAAGTCAGCCTTGCGGGCAGCGCTGCGCGAAGACCCCGATGTAGTGCTGGTGGGGGAGATGCGCGATTACGAGTCTATCGAGGCCGCCGTTACCATCGCCGAGACCGGTCACCTGGTTTTGACTACCCTGCACACTAACTCGGCGTCTCAAACGGCCGATCGTATCGTCGATGTCTTTCCTGAAAATCAGCAGCAACAAATTCGATCCCAGTTGGCTAACGTGTTGCTGGGCATCACGTCCCAACGGTTGGTGCCGCGCGTCTCCGGCGGTCGTATTCTGGCGTCAGAAGTCATGGTCGCTAACTCGGCCGTTCGGGTGACTATTCGAGACGGCAAGACGCATCAGTTGCCTAATATTATTCAGACTTCGGCCGCTGAAGGTATGATTAGTCTCGATAAGGTTTTAGCCGAGTACGTCAACAACGGTGAGATTACCATCGATCACGCCCTAACCTGGGCTCAAGACCCGAAATCACTCAAGATGCTTATTTACTAACATGCCCCAAACTCAATTTCAATATCGTTACCGGGCCCGCAACAAGAACGGTGAGATTATCACCGGTTTAGTGGAGTCCCAATCGCTCGAGGCGGCGCAACACATCTTAAACGACCACGGTCTCTCGGTACTCTCGCTCGAGACTCCTAAAACCCTCTCCGAAATATTGCATTTGGGTGGGGTTAAAGTTAGACAGCGCGCCTTCTTTGCGAGGCAGCTGGCGACGATGGTGAATGCCGGTCTGCCACTGCCCCAGGTATTAAGTCTGTTAGCTCGTAGTGAGCGCAACCCATTACTTAAACAGACAATCATCACCATTCAAGATGATATTGAGACGGGGTACAGTTTTTCAACGGCCCTGGCTAAGCACCCAAAACTGTTTAGTCGGGTCTTTGTCAATGCCATTCGTTCGGGTGAGGCGACCGGTAAGTTGGAAGTGGTGTTGGCCCAGTTAGCCGATACGCTCGAGCGGGACAGTGCCGCCACTAATCGGTTACGCTCGGTGATGCTCTACCCTGTCTTTGTTATGATTACCATGATTGTTGTGGGCATCATCATGATGGTACGGGTAGTGCCGGTGTTAGTCTCCATCTTTGGTGAAGCCCAGGCGCAATTACCGTTTGCCACCCGGGCCTTAATTGGCGTCTCTGACTTCGTGCGTGGTTTTTGGTGGCTGCTTATTTTAGTAGCAGTCGGAGGCTTTATTGGAGCGCGGGTGTACGGCCAGACCGAACGGGGCAAATTGACCTACGACACCCTGAAATTGCGGGTATACATCATTCGCGACGTGACTAAGGTCTTTTTTATGGCCCGGTTCTGCCGCACCTTGGGTATGTTGATAAGTGCCGGTGTACCGCTACTCGAAGCGATCCAAATTACTTCGGATGCCATGGATAATCTGGTTTATAAGAAGATGCTAGAAAAGGTCTCAATACAGGTTGAGCGGGGAGTCGCTCTCTCGCTGGCGCTCTCTAAATCCAACCTCTTTCCGCCGTTGGTGAGCCAGATGATTTTGGTCGGAGAACAGACGGGTGAATTAGATAAGGTATTGACCAAACTATCGAACAGCTACGAAGATGATTACGATACTCTCGTCAAAGGGACAGCCACTCTGCTTGAGCCGTTGGTCATTGTTCTACTCGGCATCGGGGTCGCTTTTATGGTTTTTGCCATTTTGATACCCATCTACCAAATAAGTCTGATTCAGTAATTAATCAAGTAGTTCGCTTTGCGGGTGAGCTTTTAGGGGTAGCGCTAGTTTTTCCACCTTTAACCTCTTTGAGAATTGCTATAGTAAGTGCAAATAGACAACTAAATATATAAACCATGAAAAAGGGTTTTACCTTAATTGAGCTGCTGGTGGTTATTGCCATAATCGGCATTTTGGCCGCTTCGGCGCTCATTGCCTTGAACCGTTCACAGCAACGAGCTCGGGATGCGCGGCGCAAGAGTGATTTAAGTCAGGTGCGTACGGTGATGGTCCAATATCAATCTGATAGAGGTGGGGTTTACCCGGGTCAAGGTGCTCTTGCTAGCGGACCTGCAGCTACGGCTAATGGTACTGTCGTTAGTAATGCCATTGATCTGAAAACTCTCTTCGACAGCAGCACCGCTCTTAGTAGTTACCTGGCCGGTAGCACCTTGCCAGATGATCCGTTGACCAGCGGTACTATGTACAAGTATATTAACCGGTCAACCAAACCGGTCGGTCAGTCTGGTTGGACGCAGAGTGGCGGTGACCCTAAAGCCTACACGGTCATGGCTAAGTTAGAAGCTCCGGCAACAGTGGCTGTCTCTCCAAACGTAACCTGGTGGCATGTTAATCAGTTGGGCACACCGCTGGAGCACACCGGTGATTTGGCCGGTACCCCCACCGCTAATTAATATAAGATCATATAAGTAATAAATACATTCATGCGTAAAAAAGGTTTTACCCTGATTGAACTACTGATCGTGATCGCCATCATCGGTATCTTGGCCGCCATGGTCGTAGTTTCACTGGGAAATGCTCGTAAGAAGGCCAACGATGCCGTGCGTAAGAGCGATATCAAGATGGTAGCGGGGTTACTCGATGCCTACAAGGCCGAGAACAACACCGTACCGATATCTGCCACCGCCGCTAACCTCGACACCGATGTCCTGACCCTAATTGCCGCTACGGCTCAAAACGGTGCTATACCGACCAACGGTCCGCTCGGAGCAGCCGATGAGTACACCTACACGACAGATGCTACCGGTGACGCTTATTTACTCGGGGCAACGCTCGAGGCCGAGACTCCAGCGGCTTACCAATATCCAGCCGGCGTAACGCTGTAACATTAGTTAGATAAAAGAAAAGAGGTCGAAAGACCTCTTTTCTGATGCTAAAACAAAGGAGATCGTATCTATTTAACCAAATCGACCCGGCCGGTAGTAGGGTTGTAGATCAACGGCGCTTCCAGTGGAGAGCGCGGTATAGACTTCAGAATACCCCTGGTCACGAGATCGTCAAGAGACTTGATTGGTACGTCACTGGCGCGGTTAGTTTTGGCAATCAACCGCTCCAACTCAATGGTGAGGTCAAGGTGTCCGAGCCACACCTTGGCTCTATCTTTAATAACTTCGGTCTGTTTGGGGTCATCCAAAATACCCTGCCACCAGGTTCGGGCGAAATCACGGTTGTCTAACTCGGTCAGACTGACACCCGCTAAGATAGCAGCGGCCGGCGGGGTGTTCTCTTTGCCGATGGCCTGTTGAAAATAAGTGGCCGCCAGAGCCGGCTGGTCGAGTTGAATTTTAGCGGTCGAGCCGGCGTAATAATACAGCAGACCATTATTTGGATACTGCTTAATTCCCTGGTTGAGTAATGCCAGGCCGGCTTGAGGCTCATCTTGCCAGGGTAAAATCACCCCTCCGAACAGATACGGGTATTCAAAAGAAGGGTCGAGATCGACTACGGTATTGAGCATATCAACCAACGACAGGTAAGGTTGATTCGGGTTACCGCCCCCAAAATACTGAATCAGAGCCAACCAGACCAAATCGGCACTAGCCCGATGAAAACCCAAATCGGTCTGTCTGATGGCGGTGGCGGTGGGGTAGTAAACCGGTGGAATCTGCTTAATTTGTTGTCGGTGATAAACCCGACCGAGGGTCATATCACTCTGCCACTGCGTCAGGGCGGCTAACAGCAAAAACAAGGTCAGAGTAACGACTTCGACTACGGTCTGACGCTTACCATTCACGCCTCTTCAACGCTAGTTGTGCCAGTATTAGACAGACAGTAATGTAGCTAACGGCATAGAATAGTCCCCAGAGATAATAAGAGGCGGGTAGGGTAGAGGCGCTCACATAAGTCTCACGCAAGTTAAATTTCTCGAGGTTGGGCATGAGGTAATAAATAACCCGGCCCAGATAATAGAGTATCAGCCCGCCCTTGGCGGTCGCCGAGACGATGAGAGAGAGTGAATGACCAATGACATAGGTAGCAGCCGTTAGCAGGGTAGCTAAAATGGGTTGGCTGAACGAGGCAAAGAGGGTGGCCAGGGCGGTAATGACCAGCAAGTCTAACCAACCGAATAACAGCGTCATCCCGATATTCAGCCAAGGTAGTTGATACCAAAAGGCGGCTAGGCCGAAGACGGACAAACTTAGAATGAGATAAATTATCAGCGAGGCCGCGCCCAAACCAATAAATTTGCCGCCGATGAAGGTGCCAATGCTAATGGGCTTGGGTAGTATCAGAAAGATAGTGCCCCGCTCTTGCTCGCTTAAGACCAGGTTGGCAGTGGCGACAATGGTGATGATCACTGCCACCAGGGTTACCATTAAGAGGCCAATATCGGTTACTAGACGAACGTTCTGTTGAAGCGAGATGTCGGCCAACAGCAAATTAGTGCCGGCCAGACCCAAGGCAATAATCAAGACGGCCACTAGTAGCCGCCCTCTCATAACGGTAGTAAAAGTCAGTTTTATAACGGCCAGTAGTCTAGTCATAGTTTGGGGGTGATGTAGTCAACGAAAGCCTGTTCTAAATCTTTACCTTTGGTAAAGCTGTTAGTGGAAGCCAGGTGCAACAATTGACCGCGGTTGATAATACCGATGCGATCGGACATCTGGGCGATATCACTTAAAATATGGGAGCATAAGACCACGGTCAGACCGGCTTGCTGGCGTTTGATAATGCTCTGCTTGAGCTCAATGCGACCGAGCGGGTCTAAACCGTCAAGCGGTTCATCCAAAAAGAGTAGTTTTGGCTCACCCATTAAAGATTGGGCAAAACCGAGCCGCTGCCGCATACCCTTAGAGAAAGTTCTAATGGCTTGGCGATCGTTGTGTTCCAATCTAACCTCTAACAACAGGTCGGTAGCGCGCTGACGACTGATATCTTTAGCTAGACCGAACATACCGCCGACGGCCAGTAAAAACTGTCGGGCGGAAATATTATCGTAAAAGGCTGGGCTTTCAGGCATAAAACCGATGGTCTGCCTGGCGGTGGGTCGGTTCAAATCTTGACCGAAAACTTGTATCTGGCCCCGACTGGGCTTGGTAATACCGACCAGTGTTTTAAGTAGGGTAGTCTTACCGGCTCCGTTAACCCCAATAAAACTAACCAGTTCACCCGTTATAACCTCGAAATTAATATTATGCAGAACGGTAGTCTGACGGCGCAAACCGGTGGTATAACGATGGGTTAGATTCTTTACGGCTAGAGCTGGCTGGGTAGTTTTTTCCACCACCATATTGTAGCATGGAGCTATATGGGAGGGCACTTCTTACCTTTTTTGTTAGAGCTCGTCATCGTTTTTATCATCGGTGCTTCCGGGGGGTCATTCGCAAATGTCGTAGCGCTCTCTTACCCCGATTTCCGTAAGATACTGGTCGGTCGTTCGGCGTGTCCTAACTGCCAGCACCGGTTGAGCTGGTATGAACTCATTCCGTTAATCAGTTATGTCTGGCAGACGGGTAAGTGTCGTTCGTGTGAGCGCCAGATTGCTCCCAGTTATTTCTGGGTTGAGCTGTTGACGGGTACTCTCTTCGTCTCGGTTTATCTGGTAACAATGAACGTTTGGCAGTGGTGGCAGGTGATTATACTGTTCGTGCTATTGGTAGACTGGGCGGTAATCTTCATCCACGACTGGCACACCATGGATATTCCCGATGCGCCAATTTGGTTCGCGGTGCTGCTGACAGTACTGCTGCAATATACGTTTGGTGTCGGTGCTTTACAGACAGTGCTGCTGGCCGGTGTCGGAGCCTATCTCTTCATCGCTTTATTAAGATTGATTGCCAGTCTGTTACTCAAACAAGAGGCGATGGGCTCGGCCGATGCTTACGTGGCGGCGCTGGTTGGCTTACTGGTCGGTCTGCCTAATATTTACTTCGCGCTCTTCGCCTCATTCGTGGTCGGCTCTGTCTACGGGCTCATCTTAGTTTATATTGGAAAAAAGAAGTCACTCCAAGCCAAAGTTCCCTTTGCCCCCGCCCTGTTAATCGGCGGTTGGCTGGCGCTTCTGTGGGGTCAACCGGTCATAAATTGGTATCTACAAGCCTTATGAGACGAGGTTACACCTTAATCGAGCTGTTGGTCACGGTCACCATCATGGTCTTGTTAACCGTCGTTTCGTATCCATCAATCAGTAAAATGGCCGATGTCGAGAATTTAAGAACTACCGGTAGTGAGTTGCGCCACTGTTATCTGCTGGCCAAAAATTACGCTCGAGCTCCCCAAAATGCGGCCGCTACGTCTTATCAGGCGGTTTATAACCAGCAGGGCTGTCGGGTAGTTGAAGTGGCTGCAGTCAACACGGTTATTAACGAATACCGGTTTGCCGGTACCGACTATCAATTCAAGAATTTGAGCGGGGCTACAACCATGACCATCACTATCTCGACGGCTCCACCATACGAAATCACGGCCACCGAAGGCAGCGCGAATACGAATATTGCGGCCGAATCGTTGCTAATTGAGGTTACCAATACGGCCAACAATACCAGTCGACGGCAGTCTATCAATAAGCATACCGGAGTAATTAAGAATGATGTTTAACCGTAGCCAACCCGGTTTTGGTCTGGTTGAGACGTTGATTGCCAGCGTTATCGTCGCTACTTTAGTGCTGACTTTTTACGGTATTAGTAGCGCCGTTACCAACAACGTCGCTTTAGCCAATGAACGGGCAACGGCGGCCAATTTAGCCGTCGAGGGTTTGGAGCTAGCCAGAAGCTGGCGTGACGCTGGTAGCAAAAACTCTCGGGTGGTGACCGGCCCAAACGTCACTGACGTTGAGAATTGGGATGAGATAATACAGACCAACAAGTCATTACCCGCTCAAGTTGGCCCGACCAATATCTTGCTTGACGGAATTACTTATACCAGAAAGATTGAGTTTTTCCAGGACGCTGCCCACACCTTGCCCCGACTGGCTTATCAAGACAACGCCAATAACTGGCAGACCTTAGCAGTCACCGATTACCAAGTCGACTACTGGCAGGTAATGGTCACCGTTACCTGGCCCGGTCGGGTTTCAGGTAACAGTTATGTCATCTCGTCTTATCTAACCAACTGGAACCAGACCCGACCATGAGAAAAGGTTTTACCTTTGTTGAATTGCTCATCTCGGCGGCCATCTTCGCCAGCGTTTTGTCAGCGGCCTTTATCTCGCTCTCCACGGTCTTACGCTCAATTCGGAACAGTGAGAGCACTAGAACAGTCGCGGCCAGTGGTTTTGATGCCGTCTCTACCATTGCTCTCTATGCCCGCTACGCCAGCCCTGTTTACGGTCCGAACCATACCCGGCTCTGTCAGACAAACGGTAGTAATTCTCTTAAGCTGGCAGCGGCTGAAGGTCTGTACGAAGAGACGAGCAGTAAGATTATTTATCTTAGTGTGCCGGCTACTCAACCACCGGAGGTTTATAAAATCTACGCCATTGCGGCCCAGCCGGCTCATTACGATGCGACCGGTCAAGCCATCGACTACAATCTGACCCTGTCTGAATATGAAACGACTCCTATCAAACCCACTGAACCCGACTGCGGCTTTCGTAGTATTAACAGCTGGCCGTTGTTGGCAGACAATACTTTTGTCCAACCGCTAACACCAACGGAACCCCTCTTTGAGATAGAGGCGACACCGCCAAAAAGTATCGGTTCAATTGGTGATATCAGTTTTGACCCGGCGACGGTCGGGGAACCAAACGCCCGTCGTTTGCTGATCAAGTTTAAGGTCATTGAACGTGATGCAGACAGCAATGCCGTCACCCAGTCGCGCTCGTTCCAGACAACCATCGTACCCCGTCTATATCAATCAACTTATAGCAGCCTATGAAACAGCGCGGTTCAGCTATTATCATTGCCATGATTGTCGTCAGTATTATTGGAGTGGTTGGTTTTGGCGTCTCCCGTTTAGCCATCATGCAACTGCGGCTCGCCAATATCAACGATGCTGCTATTAGAGCCCACGCCGCGGCCGAGGCCGGTCTAGAATACGCCTTGTACCAAAATTCCATCAACCCCAATGCGACTATCTCTAGCGCCGCGGTCGACAGCCAGGTCGTACCGGCGCAACCGGGCCAACCCGGCCTAAATGATACCCCGTTAACTTTTACTTTACCCGGGCCCAACTCCGATCAGTCATTTTCGGTGCTGATGTCACATGAGACCTATCGGGCGGGCAATCAGGCTTGCTTTACTAACCAGATAGCAACCGATTCAATGGATGCTACCACCGGTGGTTGCCAAGACTCGGCCACCCCACTGGTAGTTCTTCAACCGGACGAATCTTTTACTTTCACTAAACCGACCGCGGCCGAACTATATGTTCGAGCGGAGCCGGCCACCCTGCCACCGACAATTCCTGGCCAAGAGATCAAATACGGCGCGGTCGAGATTAACGGCTTCGACAACGCACCGAGCCCAACCTTAATTGCGCATCAGGTGGTTAATTTGGGGTCGATTGAACGCAAGCTTATTATGCAGTTCGATGACAAAGGGTTCAACCTATCACAAGCCAACCCCCGGTTTAGTGATGCCGCCAGAATAACCATTCGTTATTACAAAACCAATCAGTCGGGTCCAGACTACGGACCACTATCAGTGGCAATTCAAATGAAGGATAAGTCTACCGACCAGCTGGTACCGTTTGATGGTGGTATTACAACCATCGACGTTATTGGTAAAGTGCCGGGTCACGAGCGGCGTTTGAAGGCGCAAATTGACCGTCGAACCAATCAGGTAATCGGCATCTTCGACTACGCCCTTTATGCCCAAGACAAGCTCACAGCACCCTAATGCAGTCAGCCCATATTCCCGTCTTAGTAAACGAAGTGCTCTCGTTTTTACCGAGTCAGGGTTTAGTGGTGGATGGCACCTTGGGTGGTGGGGGACACAGCCAAGCCATCTTAGAACATAATTCGGCTATTAGAGTCATTGGTATCGATCGAGATCCAAAGGCTCCGGGGCAAGAACTGGCCCAAAAATCCGAACCGTGGTCACAGCGGTTCAATTGGTTGCACGGTTCCTACGCCGATTTACCGGCTCTCTTAGCGGAAGCAGAACTGAATCAAGTGAAGCTGGTTTTGCTAGACCTCGGTTTCTCCAGCATCCAACTAAGTGAGCCAGATCGGGGCATCGCCTTCTCGCAACCCGGCCTGTTAGATATGCGCTACGACCAGAGCGACTTGAGTCTACGAACGGCGGCTGACATTATCAATACCGCCAGTCGACACGAACTAGAACGCATCTTGATTGAGTATGGTGAAGAACGTCAAGCCAAAAAAATTGTCAGTCATTTGCTGGAGCACCGCAAGAAAAATAACGTCAGAACCACTACCCAATTGAAAGAATTCATTGCTGAACTGTTGCCGGCACCAAAACGAAAGGGCATCCACCCGGCGACAAAAACATTCCAGGCCTTACGCATCGCCGTCAATAATGAGTTGGGTGAGTTAAGCACTTTTTTACACCACGTGGTACCGGCGTTACCAAAGGGGGCGACTATTATGATAATCAGTTTTCACTCGCTTGAAGATCGGTTAGTGAAACAGGCCTGGCGTAATTATTCACTGTTACAAAAAGACGGTGAAACCCTGGAGCCACTCTTGAAAGTACTCACTAAAAAACCAATCAAAGCCACTGAAACCGAAGTAAGAGCCAATATCCGTTCCCGTAGTGCTAAAATGAGGGTAGCAGTAAGGATATAAACAAGAGGTGATTGCCAGATCGGTTCGCACGCAGACCAATAAGAGATGGCGCCCCGGGCGCTGGTTGGTTTTGGCGGCTGTAATATTAGTGGTCTGGTTCTGGCCCCACCGGAAAGCAAAACCGGTGGTTGAGAATAATACGGTTGACCCCGGTTCGTTCATTGTTTTTCTTACCCCCGGTGACGGTGGTGATGAACTGGGGGGTGTTTACCCCCAAAACGGCAAGGTGCAAATTGAAGGTAAAGATATCAATTTGGCCATTGCCCAAGCTACTAAAAGAGCCCTCGAGAAAGAAGGCATTGGGGTCAAGTTGGCTCGAGCGGACGATCAATTTGTCGATGCGGTAGAGCGCAAACAACAGGCTACACAGGCCGGGGCGGCCGTAGCGTTGGCCATTTATACCGATTCCTACTATAACGACCCGCTCTACACCGGCTTTACTATTATTGACTATAAGAACGTCGATTGGCCTGACCACTATAAGCAACGGGCGGCCCTGGCAGAGGAGTTAGATAAAGCGTTATTAGACCGGCTGCAGTTAGAACAGACGGCTAGTCGAGGTGTTTTTGTCCGTAATTCCGCCTTTGTTATCGACGGCCCCACTATTACGCTGCTGGTCGGCTTTATCTCCAATGATGCCGAGCGGGCTCGTTTGGTTGATGAGGCTTATCAGTGGAAGATCGCTAATGCCATCACCGACGCGCTGGTGGTTTATCGCGATACCTTACGGTGGCAGAAAAACCCGCCTAACCGTCTTGAGTCCGAGAAGACAACCGATGCCCTGCACGTACCTTTTTAAGGGCCGCTTGTTCCTTGTGACATCGGGCAAAAACCGATAGAGTTAAGGCGTTATGGCAGATTTTGTAGTACATACCGATGGAGGAGCGCGCGGCAACCCGGGGCCGGCGGCTATTGGGGTGGTGATTGATTGGCCCAACGGTACGTCAGACAAGAAGCACCGAGCCATCGGGGAGACTACGAACAATCAAGCCGAATATCGGGCGGTGTTGTGGGCCTGGCATCTACTGGCCGGTCATACCCAACCGGAAGATAAGATTACCTTTTACCTCGATAGCGAACTGGTCGTTAAACAACTAAAAGGGGAGTATCGAGTTAAAGACCCCGGTCTGGCCGTGCTCTACCGACAGGTCAAACAAGAAGAAGAGCAGCCGGTGGCGTCTTGTGACTACCGGCATATCAAAAGAGAAGAGAACGTTGAAGCCGACGCCGAGGTTAATCTGGCCTTAGACGCTTTAGCAAAGTAGATCATGTTTACCGTTACCGTTAAACCAAATAGCGCTACCAATTCCATTGAATTGATTAAGCCTGACGTCTACCGCATCACCACCACTGCTCTACCAGAGAAAGGGGCGGCCAATCAGCAGGTGATTAAAATATTAGCCGACTATTTGGATATTCCTAAAAGCTCCCTGGAAATCAAAAGTGGTTTTGGTAGCCGCACTAAACTGATAGATTTAATTTAATGGATAAGCAAGCGAAGAGCCAAACGGCCCAAAGAGAAGAGGCGACTTTAGCCTGGTGGCAGCAGAACCAGATATTTGAACGTACCATTGAACAGCGCCAAGGGGCCAAACCGTTCATCTTTTACGAAGGGCCTCCGACAGCTAACGCCAAAGCAGCGCTCCATCACATGTTGGCGCGGGCCTACAAAGACGTCGTAGTGCGTTACAAGACGATGCGGGGTTTTGAAGTTAAACGACGCGCCGGTTGGGATACTCACGGACTACCGGTTGAAGTGCAGGTAGAGAAGGCGTTAGGCCTGGCCAATAAGAAAGAGATTGAAAACATTGTACCGGGCAATCGTAGCGCCAGCATCGCCAAGTTCAACCAAGTATGCCGCGAGAATGTCTGGTCGCACATCAAAGACTGGGAGTACTTCACCGAGCGCATGGGCTACTGGCTTGACTTTTCGAACGCCTATATTACTTACGAACGAGAATACATTGAATCTCTCTGGCGAATCATTAAGAAAGTATATGAAGACGGTCGTTTGGTCAAAAGCCACAAGGTGGTACCTTACTGTCCCCGTTGTGGTACGCCGCTCTCTTCGCACGAGGTGGCGCAAGAATACCAAGACGTGGTTGACAAGACGGTCTACGTTAAGTTCCCCGTTACCGGTGAACCAAATACTTACTTCTTGGCTTGGACGACGACCCCCTGGACGTTACCGGGTAACATTGCCTTAGCCGTTGGTGCTGAAATTGATTATGTTTTGGCCAATCAAGCCGGTGAGCAGTACTACCTGGCTCGTGACCGGGCCGACAAAGTGTTAAGTTCGGGTTACGAAATTGTTCGATCGGTCAAAGCTGACGAATTGGTCGGCAAGCAGTATGAGCCTATTTTTGCAGTTGCTAAACTGGCTGAACAAGACAAAGTCTACCAAGTAATTGCGGCCCCATTTGTCACCACCAATGAGGGTACCGGTATTGTGCACACGGCGGCGATGTACGGTGTTGAAGACTACGAAGAAGCCGTCAAACAAAATCTGCCTCGTATTCATACCGTTGATGAGGCGGGTCATTTTACGGCTGATGTAACTGATTTCGCGGGACAACACGTCTTTGAAGCAACTACCGGTATCATTGCTGCCTTGAAAGAGACCGATCGTCTGTTTAAACAGCAAGATCATAAACACAGCTACCCTTTCTGCTGGCGCTGTAAATCCAAACTAATCTACTATGCCAAAGATTCGTGGTTTATTACCATGTCCGGCCTGAAAGAGCAGCTGATAGCCATCAACAATCAAGTTAATTGGGTGCCAGATTATATTAAAACAGGGCGTTACGGGGAGTGGCTGCAAGAGCTGCGCGACTGGTCATTTTCGCGTGATCGTTTTTGGGGGACTCCTTTACCGGTCTGGACTAATAAAGAGACGGGTAAACACCTGGTGATTGATTCGGTTGATGAGCTGCGAGCGAAGGCGGTTGACCCGACCTTGGTGCCGGCCGATTTCGACCCGCATCGGCCCTTTGTCGACGCCGTGGTCGTACAAGATGATGAGGGCCGAGAATACCATTTTGAAGAGGTCATCTGTGATGTCTGGTTCGACTCCGGGGCCATGCCCTTTGCGTCGGGTGAAGATGCTGCCGGGCGCTATCCGGCCGATTACATCAGCGAAGCCATCGACCAGACCCGGGGTTGGTTTTATACCCTGCAGGCCGTCGCCGTTTTGATGGATAAGCAAGAACCGCCGTACCGCAACGTCATCTGTCTTGGCCACATCAACGACGAACACGGCAAGAAGATGAGTAAAAGTCTGGGGAATATAGTTGACCCCATTGAGCTGGCCGATAAATACGGTATGGATGCCGTGCGTTTTTATCTCTACACCATTAACCAGCCGGGCAACACCAAACGCTTTGTCGAGAAAGATCTGCTAACTTCATATCGCAAGAATCAACAAATTTTAGAGAACGTCGTTAGTTTTTATCACACTTATGCGGCGACCGCTTCAGCCGGTGCCCCCGAATTGTTAGACCGGTGGGCCGAGAGCCGTTACCACCAATTGGTTACGGTGGTTACTCAAAGTATGGATGATTACGATATTACGGGCGCCGCTAGAGCCATCTCTGACTTCATTGCCGATCTGTCACAGTGGTACGTGCGTCGCAGCCGCGATCGCAAAACGACCGCTTTCTTCGCCACCTTAAAGATGATTCTCAACGGGTTGGCGCGATTAATGGCGCCCTTTACTCCTTTTTACGCCGAAACCGTTTGGAGTGAAGTTCGTACCGAGTCAGAACCAGAGTCGGTTCATCTGGCCGATTGGTCTCAATCGGAGAAGTATGATGAAGCGGTCTTACGCCAGATGACTCTCATCAGAGAGATAGTGGAGGGCGGTCACACTTTACGGCAACAGGCAAAACTTAAGGTGAGACAGCCACTGGCTCGTCTGACTATCAAGGGTGAGGCACTGGCAGAAGACGACTTACTAATAATTGCCGCTGAATTAAATATCGAACAGATGGTAGTCGCCGACACGCTGCCAGCGGGTCAGCCGGTGTTCGCGGTCAATCAAGCAGTGGAAATTGCGCTCGACACGGCGCTTACTGACAGTTTGCGACAGAAAGGGGTCGAGCGAGAACTAATTAGAGCGTGGCAAGATGCTAGACGTCAATTTGGGCTAACACCCGGGCAAGAGGCGACTCTGTTAATGGTGCTGCCAGCCGGGTTTACTCCAGAATTATTGGCCGGTTTGGCTAAGAGAGTAAACTTAATTTGGCAAGAGGCCACCGCTACCGGTACTTACGAGGTGAAATTGGCTGACCAAGACATTACCTTTGACTTACGCTAATGTGGTCTAAGTTTAAAACGTTCGATATCTGGCTCTTTTTACTACCACTGTTTTTGGCGGTGGGTGGGGTAGTAATGATCTATTCCATCACCTTAACTACACTGGGAGCCACTTTGGCTGTGAAACAGCTTATCTCTCTTGGTATTGGGTTGATATTTTATTTTAGCTTCAGCTTTTTCGATTATCGGGCTATCAAGACCTGGTCGTGGCTAATCTACCTGATTGCTATTGCCAGCCTGTTTTTGGTACGGCTTATTGGCACCTCCTCATTCGGGGCCAAACGTTGGATTGAATTAGGCTTTTTTCAGTTTCAACCGAGTGAATTAGCCAAATTAGCACTAATCTGTCTGTTGGCGACTGTCTTTGCCGACAGAATTCATCGTATCCATTCTAGACGCCTTTTGATGGTCGGTGCCATGGTGTTGTTACCGGTTATCTTGGTCATGCAAGAACCAGACTTGGGTTCAGCGCTGACCATCGGTTTGATTGGTTTTATAATGACGGCTCACGCCGGTCTTAATAAGAGACAATGGTTGGTCATCGGCACCATTCTAATTTCCTTAACCGCGGTCGTTTTAATGACTTGGTCTAAAATAGGCCCATTTGCCACTTTGATCAAAAATTACCAGCGGGCCCGCATTGAGACCTTCATCAACCCGGCGGCTGACCCCAGTGGGGCCGGTTATAACGTCTTGCAGGCGGTTATCGCCGTCGGTTCGGGCGGTGTTACCGGTCGCGGTTTAGGCTTCGGTAGTCAGTCACAGTTAAATTTCTTACCGGTATCCCACACCGACTTCATCTTTGCCTCAATCGCCGAATCTTGGGGTTTTGTCGGTTCGGTCTTTATCCTCTTTATCTACGGTTTACTGATTACCAAAATACTGACGGCGGCCCGCTTGGCCCAAGATGACTTCAGTATGCTGTTCTGTGTTGGGGTGGCGGCTCTGTTTATCGTTCAGGTAGTAGTAAACGTCGGTATGAATATCCAACTATTGCCGGTGACAGGCATCACTCTACCCCTAATGAGTTACGGTGGTTCATCTTTGTTGACTAACTTAATTTTGCTCGGTATTGTACAAAGCGTCGTGGTGCGTTACCAGCGCATTATTCTCTAGCACGCATTTCGCACTTTTCCATCGCGTCAGATCACACCAGAACGGCTGCAAGCTCTCACTCTTCGTTCGATGTAACAATTTGTTACACCTCACTCAAATTGAAAGCTTTCGCTCGCTCTGGATGCAATCTGCCTTCAATGGCTAAGTGCGAAATGCGTGTCTAGACAAGTAATCTGTAACCTGATAGGTTAAATAAGTATGAAACAGGTTGTAATACGTTTGGGTGGCAAACAGTATTTAGCCGCCGCCGGTGACACTTTAGAGGTGGCCAAACTGACTCAAGCCGAGGGTGAGGAGTTCAAGCTACCTGAAGTTTTGGCGGTCATCGATGGCGCTAAAACCAAGGTCGGTACGCCGGTTGTCAAAACCGAGGTAACGGCTAAAGTGGTGGCCAAGAAACGCACCAAAAAGATAATGGTGATCAAATTTAAGTCAAAAAAACGGTATCATAGAACCATGGGTCACCGACAAGACGTAACCTTGATACAGATTACCAATATCGCATGAAGCCTTTTGCTTCTTTATCTACCTATCTTAAGGGGGTAAGAACCGAATTTAAAAAAGTACAGTGGCCGAGTAAAAAACGCTTTTTACGCAGTTTTTGGCTGGTGATACTAAGTGTCTCGGTGGCCACCCTAGTGGTAGCGGCTATTGATACCGGGTTACAATATATTATTAAAACAATCATCACCTAATAATGATCGCGAAACTGACAGACGAAGGCGAAAATACGCAGCCCATTATCGGTCGTTCAACCGGCCGTCAATCGGGTGAACGCAACTGGTATGTTATTCATACCTACTCCGGTTTTGAAGAGCAGGTGGCCGAAAGTCTGCGTCAACGAATTGAATCTTTAGGTATGGAAGACAAAATTTATGATGTTTTAGTACCAATTGAGCGTCAAATAGAGATGCGCAGCGGTAAGAGACGCACGGTGGAGAAGAAGATCTTTCCGGGTTATGTACTGGTAGATATGGTCGTCACCGATGATTCTTGGTATGTGGTTCGTAATACCCCTAACGTGACCGGGTTTATCGGTTTTGGGGTGCGTCCGACACCACTATCGGCCAAAGAATTAACCGAAATCAAACGACGCATGAGTGTTGAGGAGCCAACCGTCGAGATTGATCTGCGAGTGGACGACTTAGTGCGTATTGAAGACGGGGCGCTGAAGAACTTTGAAGGCAAGATTGTCGATATTGACGCCAAGAAAGGCAAAGTTAGAGTGCTGGTGTCGATGTTCGGTCGTGAGACCCCTATTACCCTTGATTATCTGCAAGTGAAAAAAATGTAATTATGGCTAAAGAGATACAAGCACAGGTTAAAATTCAAATTCCCGGGGGTAAAGCGACCCCGGCCCCCCCGGTTGGTACGGCTTTAGGGCCACTGGGTATTGATATGAACGGTTTCGTCACCCAGTTTAACGAACAGACTAAAGAACAAATGGGTACAATTATACCGGTTGTGGTGACCATCTTCAAAGACCGCTCTTTTACCTTTATTTTAAAATCACCACCGGCAGCGGTTTTGATCAAAGAGGCCATTAAAAAAGAGAAGGGGGCGGCCGATCAAAAGAAAGAGACAGTCGGTACCCTGAAGCAAAATGACCTTGAGACCATCGCTACTAAGAAAATGTCTGACTTAAGCGCGCGCGACATTGAACAGGCCAAGAAAATTATTGCCGGTACGGCTCGTAGCATGGGTGTGAAAGTTGAATAAAAGAGTCGTTCTATCTACCAATGCTTGAGCTAGGTAAGACCTAGCTCGTGCGATGCCAAAGGAGGGGCAAAAACATCGCGAGCATTGGCAGAGCAAACGACTCTTTGTGTAAAGTTAAACATTTCGAGTACCGCTTGTCAAGCCAATTATTTCTACCATATGTAATAATATGCAAAAGTATGAACAGTTGCAAATTGCTCTCAACCAAACAAAGTACTTTACGCTACAACAGTATCTAATTAACCACGGTTATCAAAGAAGTGAGACCGTTGAAACCTACGGTCAATACAGTGTCAGTGGCGATCGTTTTGTTTTATGGCCGGTTAATGAAAACCGGTTATTTAGATTAGATTTTTTCGGTCAGTCTCTGGAACAGATAAGTGATGGCCAAAAGACAAAACAGTCGGAACTTACAGTTAAGGATAATCGCTTATTGACGGAGGATGGCGTGATAATGCCGCAGTCGTACGTTGTCCACCCCCAATTTGGCATTGCCCAATATGTCGGCCGCCGTATCAGACAGTGGCAACAGCGCCCCAAAAGTTTTCTGACGCTCCTGTTCGCCGCCAACGATCAACTATCTTTTCCCCAAGACCGGGAGGCGGAGCTGATGCCTTACTACGGTCGCAAAAACCCCCGGTTGACCAGACTCTATTCCAAGACTTGGGAGAAGACTAAAAAGAGAATCAGTGAAGACCTGTACAGCATTGCTAAAGATCTCATTGTAACGGCGGCCAAAAGGGCTGTCGTAGAGCGAGAACCCTACGCCGAGAATCGCGAGTGGCAGCAGATTATAGCTGCCTCATTTCCCCACACTTTGACCGTCGATCAAAGAAGTTCCATTGCCGACGTGACCCAAGATCTCATCAAGGAGCGCCGCCCGATGGATCGTCTGTTGACCGGCGATGTCGGTTATGGCAAAACGGAAGTGGCCATCAGAGCGGCGACGACCGTACTGGCCAGCGGAAAAAAGGTAATCTTACTGGCGCCGACGACCGTTTTGGTCGAGCAACACTTTGATGTCTGGTCGGCCCGGTTTGCTCAATTACCAATCAAATTAGCCAAGGTCAGTCGTCTGAACAACAAAGTTGATTTAACAGCCGATTGTTTTATTGGGACGCACAAACTGTTTACCGCTAATATTCCGACAGCCGACATTGGTCTCATTATTATTGATGAAGAGCAGCGTTTTGGCGTCAAACACAAAGAACATTTTAAAAATTTACGTAGTCACTTAGACGTACTGTCGGTTACCGCTACCCCCATTCCCCGAACTCTTTATTTAGGTCTAGCGGGGTTGCGTAATATGAGTACCATCAAAACGGCTCCCGGTCAGCGACGAGGCGTAGAGACGGTAGTACGGCCCTACAACGGGCCCCTCATCAGAGAGGCAATTATCAAAGAACGCTCGCGGGGTGGTCAAATTTATTACATCCACAATCGAGTACAGAGTCTGCCGCGAGTGGTCCGCCGACTTCAGGAAAATCTGAAAGGAGCCTACCGGCTATCGCTTGCTAAAAGAGGGAAGCATACCTTGCATTACGCCGTCGCGCACGGGCAGACTCCCATTAATAAATTGGCCGATATTATGCACCGTTTCTTCAATAATGAGCTGGATATTTTAATCTCGACCTCCATTGTCGAAAACGGTCTTGATAACCCCAATGCCAATACCTTAATTATTGAACGGGCCGAAATATTTGGGTTAGCTGACCTTTATCAACTACGAGGTCGGGTCGGCCGTAAAGATCGCACTGCTTATGCTTATCTATTAATTGGGGAACGGGAGGAACGACAACAGCGACCATTAAACCTAACGGCACTCGAGCGGCTGGAGATTGTGGCCGATAGTGCCAAGCTAGGCAGTGGTTGGACTATCGCCTTGAAGGATCTGGAATTGAGGGGAGCCGGTACTCTGCTTGGCAAGAGACAACACGGTAATTTAGAAGCCATCGGTCTGGTACTGTACGGGCGGCTGTTGAAACGGGCGGTGGAGTTGGTGCGGCAGCCGTCATCGGCCGTTCATTTAACGGACGCTATGCTTAATTTGTGGAAGAGATAGGTCTAATTGAATTTGTCTTATTGCACGCCAGTACGTGCAACCCGGGGCTGGCTTTAGAAGTAATCGCTAAGGTGCCACGGTCAGAATTGGCGCTCATTGGTCAGGGTAAAGTTTTACCGCACTGGCCGCAGCAAAATTGGTTGCACAGCATTTTACCGGAAATTGAGCGGTTAAGTCTGGTTTACCGCCATGCTCGGCCGCAATTCCAATTTATAGCCGAAAATTGGTTGACCGATTACTGGTCTGAAGCTGACCCTAAGCCACTGGCGCTCTGGCAGCGGGGGCCATTAATTGCGGGTCCTTATCTGGTAGTCGTGGGGCCGCGGCGACCCAGTCAATACGCACAGACACAGACCGAGAAATTAGTGCGTTTGGTGTCACGGGAGCGAGTATTGGTCTCCGGTTTAGCCTATGGTATCGATATGTTGGCCTTGCGAGCAGCTATCAGCGCCGGTGGTCGGGTGGTAGCGGTGGTGCCGTTTGGAGTGGCCAATATTTATCCCGCTGGTCACCGGGCTGAATTGGAGGAATGGGTTAAGCAGGGTCGAGCCATGATCTTAAGCGAATACTGGTCTGTGGCCAAACCGTGCAAATTACACTTCTGGTGGCGCAACCGGTTAATGGCGGCGATGGCTGATTGGCTATTTATACCAGAGGCGGCCGTTAAATCTGGTACTAGAAAAACGGCCGAGTATGCCCTGAATCAGAGCAAATCATTGGCTGTTCTGCCGGCCGATATTACCAGAGTAAGCGCCGCCTACTCCAATCAACTCATTGCGGCCGGGGCTGTCACTATCTGTAATTATGAGGATTGGTTTCAGTTCTGTAATGTCCGACCCCAAGTACAGTCGCTCCCTCTAAAATATCGCGCTTTAGCTAGTGTTTTGCAGCGCGGTTGTTTTGAGCCTGAAAGTATTCTTGCTAACCTAAATATAGGACCGGCTCAATTTTGGCAACTGATACAAGAGGCCGAAGTCGATATGATAGTGCGGCGTGAACCCGGCGGAACGGTGACGCTCTTGTCAGACTCTTAAGAACTGTTAATTTAAATTAGTTATGAACTCAAAAACCAACTTGGTGATTGTGGAGTCACCGGCCAAAGCGGCTACCATTGAATCTTATTTAGGCTCTGACTATAAGGTAACGGCCAGTTTTGGTCACGTGCGTGATTTACCCAAGTCAAAACTGGGGGTAGACGTTGACCATAATTTTGAGCCAGAATATATCATTCCCAAAAAAGCCCAGAAATCGGTGACGGCGCTGAAACAGCTAGCCAAGAAGGCAACTGTCATCTGGTTGGCCACTGACCTTGATCGCGAAGGAGAGGCCATTGCCTGGCACATCGCCAATGTACTAACAGATGTTAATAAAGATGCGGTCGTGAAGCGCATTACTTTCAACGAAATTACCAAACCGGCTATATTAGAGGCCATTGAGAAACCCCGTGAACTTAATATTAACCTGGTCGATGCCCAACAGGGTCGGCGCGTACTTGATCGACTCGTGGGCTACACTCTTTCGCCGTTGTTATGGAAGAAATTATATAAGGGGCTTTCGGCCGGGCGGGTGCAGTCGGTCGCTTTGCGTTTCATTGTCGATCGTGAACGAGAACGGGACGCTTTTAAACCGGTCGAGTACTGGTCACTCGAAGCAGCCCTCAAAAAAGGCAGTAACTCTTTTAGCGCCCAATATCAAGGTCAGGCTGGTGCTAAAGCAACCGACCCTCTCTTGCCTAATAAACAGACGGCGGCGAAGGTAATCGAAGCCGTTACCAAAGCCAAATGGAAGATCAAATCGGTTGAAGAGAGCGATCAACAACGTCGTCCGCGCCCGCCGCTGACAACCTCCACCTTACAACAGGCAGCGGCCGGGGTTTTAGGCTACAGCGCCAAGAGAACCATGATGGCGGCCCAAAAGTTATACGAAGCGGGTTTTATTACCTATATGCGTACCGACTCGGTCCAACTAGCCACTTCGGCGGTACGGGAGATTAGAGCGGTAGTGCAGAAAGAGTACGGCGATGAGTTTGTACCCGATCAGGCCCCTTACTACGCTTCCAAGAAATCGGCTCAAGAAGCGCACGAAGCAATTAGACCGACTCATGTCCGTACCCTGCCCGAGACAGTGGCCGGCAAGGTCAGCAAAGACGAAGCCTCTCTCTACGAAATGATCTGGCGTCGAACCGTGGCTACTCAAATGAAGCCGGCCCAATTAAAGATAACGGCCGTAGTAATTGAAGCGAACAAGCATCTCTTCAAGGCCAACGGTCTGCGGGTGTTGTTTGAGGGTTACTTGAAGGCGCTCGGTAAACAGGCCGGTGAGACTATTCTGCCTAAACTGGCTACGGGCGATGCCGTTGATTTAGTTAAACTGAACGATCTACAACATTTTACCGAACCACCACCGCGTTTTACCGAAGCCAGCCTCATCAAACAACTCGAAGAATCTGGGGTCGGCCGTCCTTCAACTTACGCTCCGACCGTTTCTACCCTGTATGCTAGGGGCTATATTGAACGCGACGGTAAGGCCTTGGTGCCGCAAGAGGTCGGTAAACAGGTTATCGATCTGTTAAGTGAGCATTTTCCCAAAATTGTGGATGTCGACTTTACCGCCCATATGGAAGAAGACCTCGACAGCGTCGCCGAGGGTAAGAAGAAATGGCAGAAGGTTATTGGTGATTTTTATCAACCGTTTGCTAAGACTGTTTTAAAAAAGACAGACGAGATAGTCAAAGTAAATACCGATGAAGAGATTGATGAGCAATGCCCGCTCTGCACCAAACCGTTAATTATCAAGACGGGTCGCTTCGGGCGCTTTAAAGCCTGTACCGGTTTTCCCGATTGTAAGTTTACTCAAAACGTGGTCACTGAAGTCGGGGTTAGCTGTCCCTCCTGTGGTAAACCATTGACGGCCAAGAAGACCAGAACCAGAAAGACCTTCTTTGGTTGCTCCGGTTATCCGGCTTGTACCTTTGCCTTATGGGGTCTAACCGAGAAAGATCTAGCTAAAAAGGTGGCTGAATTTGTGAAAGAGGGTAAAGAGCTGCCTCATCTGGCGCAGACCAAAACCGATTTGCAACAAAAGGCAACGAAGAAAGGGTAAGAACCTGTTGTAATTCTTTTTTGCTACAGTAGATTTATGTCTTCTATCCTGCCGCAGCGCGTCAACGATCTCATTGGGGTTTTTTCTAAATTGCCCGGAGTGGGGCCTAAGATGGCCTCGCGGCTGACTTTTTATCTATTGCAGCGAGGCAAAGCCGACGTGCAAGAGCTAGCGGCGGCAATTAGCAATATCACCGAAGAGTTACAGGCTTGTGAGCGGTGTGGCCTCATTACCGACGCCGAACTCTGCTCTATCTGTCTAAACTCCAAACGACAATCAGAGTTAATCTGTGTCGTTGAAGATTCACTCGATGTCGTCGCCTTTGAGCGTTCGGGTATGTACCACGGTTTATATCACGTTCTGGGTGGAGTATTATCACCGATAGAAGGTATTGGCCCCGAACAGCTACGAGTGACCACGTTGTTAGAGCGGGTACAGCAGAGTGCTGAACCGGTTGAGGTAATACTAGCCATGAACCCGTCAATTGAGGGAGAGGCAACTGCCACCTATCTTAAAGAGCAGCTAGACGGTCTAGAGAGCGGTTGTGCGGTGACTCGCATCGCTCGTGGTCTACCCATGGGCAGCGATGTCGAATACGCCGATCCGACCACGTTAGTTAGAGCATTAGAAGGAAGACGAGAATTAATATGAAATTATTCAACACGGCTACCCAAAAACTAGAGACGGTACCCCAAGATCATGGGCTCACTCTGTATACTTGTGGGCCGACGGTTTATAATGCCCCGACTATCGGCAACTGGCGTACCTATATAGTAGATGATCTGTTGGTACGGGCGTTAAGAGCCAACAATCTGAAAGTCACACGGGCGCTCAACTATACCGACGTCGGTCATTTAACGTCTGATGCCGACACCGGTGAAGATAAATTACAACAACAGGCTAAGTTAGAGCATAAGAAGTCAGACCAGATTGCCGCTGCGACTATTGCCATTTTTGAAACCGGGTATCGAGCCCTTAATCTAATCAAGCCCGATCACGTCTTGCGGGCAACGGCTCTGGTACCAGATATGATTATCTTTATTCAACAGCTGGAAGCGAAAGGTTTTGTCTACCAGACCAGTGACGGAGTTTATTTTGATACGAGTAAATTTGCCACATACGGTCAGTTGGCCCGTCTCAATCTGGCTGGTTCAAAAGAAGGCGCCCGAGTAGAAAAAAACCCGGAGAAGAAAAACAGCAGTGACTTTGCCTTGTGGAAGTTTTCACAACCTAATAGTCACCGTGATATGGAGTGGGATTCACCCTGGGGTAAAGGCTTCCCTGGTTGGCACATCGAATGTTCGACCATGGCTACTAAACTATTTGGCCATACCATTGATATCCACACCGGGGGTATTGATAATCTAACGACGCACCATCAGAACGAGTTGGCTCAAACCGAGGCTCTGACCGGGCAACCGTTTGTCAGAATCTGGTTACATATTGAACATTTGTTAGTAGAGGGTAAACGCATGGGCAAGAGCGAGGGTAATGGGCTGACCCTAACCGACTTAACGGCGAAGGGCTTTGACCCGCTCGATCTGCGTTATCTGGTGCTGTTGACACACTACCGCCAGAAACAGAATTTCACCTGGGAGGCCTTGCAGGCGGCACGGGTGGCCCGTTTGCGAATGATTGAGAAAGCTAATCATACCAACGATGACCCGGCCGATAAGGACTTTATCGACAAATTAACAGAGATTGTGAGCGAAGACCTAGACTATCCTCAAGCTATTGCAGAGCTACACCTATATATAAAAGAAGCTAAGCCCGGTTTAGCCGCCACTATCAGGCGGGCCGATGAGCTGTTGTTTGGAGTAATCAATCAATCTAAGAGACCTAAAGCGGAGTCAACCATACCCGAAGCGGTTTTGGCTCTAAATAAACAGCGAGATCAAGCCCGGGCTGACGGTATGTATGAAGAGGCTGATAGACTACGGCAGCAAATAAAGGAAGCCGGTTTTGAGGTCATTGACCAAGCACAGGGTTCAATTATTAAACAGACCGATGCCCAAGTCTAAGAAGCAGCGCAAGCATGCGTTCCAAAAAACCAAGGTGAAGCACGAGCTTCCGAAAGATATTGATAAGAAAGTGGAGGCGGCGGTAGATCGTATTGTTAAAGAATACGGCGAGGTGTTGAAGAAATTAGGAGACGGTTAAGTGGGTACGGCGACGGTCTATCTCTCGGTGGATTTAACAAGAGAGATCATCCATCGTCTGGCCCAATCTTTTTTTACCGAATACCAAGAACCGATTCCTTCGTTTGAACAGCATAACCCGGCCCTACTTGATTCGGCGCTCTCGCTGGCTAAAGCGACCTATGGCGGAATCGAACTCTACCCGACCTTGGCCGACAAGGCGGCCGTCATGTTTTACGCTCTCATTAAGAATCACCCCTTTGCTAACGGTAACAAACGCATCGCTACTACTGCCCTGTTGGTCTTCTTGTATCTGAACGGTCAGTGGCTGGAGAGTGAACAAGAGGGAGTTTACCGGTGGGCGGTAGATATTGCCCAATCGGCCACGAGTGAGCGCGAACAGATTCTGAAAAAGCTGACTTGGTGGCTCTATCAGAACTCCACGAACAGATCTAAAACTAAAAGTCGCGGGCTTTTTCGACGCATCTGGGTCGCCCTGACTTGGCTGGTGCCCATCTACTGGTACCGTCGCAAACGTAAATAAGAGGCAATAGTACTTGACTTTTGACAGGTTGTGTGGTATTTTGATGACCGAAAGTATGAAGGCGTAATACTTCAGTCACCTGGCTGGGAGTGGTGGAGTCTTGCTTGGCAGAACCTCAACGGCAGTACCTTGGCGCTAAGTCGCAATTCGGTACTGTTTCTGTCGACAGGCCTCATTCCCGGCTAGATGAGTGCAGTAATTGCACTCTTTATATAAAATGCCCAACGAACCAACAGAACCTGGAGCAATTCCAGAGACACTAACTGATTTGAGTGCCGGTGGTGAAGTTCAAGTCGAGGCTGGATCTAACGATCCGGCCGCTTTGAGTCAGTCAGGCGATTGGCGTCCTACTACTGAACCGGCAGTACTCGATGTCAGCT
>JAUSJZ010000042.1 GCA_030647115.1 bacterium | reverse complement strand
GGGGTCGGTATGGCGATCGTCGCCAACCGTTGGGCGGGAGTACGGGCCGCCGTCGTTTACTCGGTCAAGCAGGCCCGCCACAGCCGCGCCGATAACGACAGTAACGTGCTGGCTTTGGGCAGTGATTTTATCTCCAAGTGGCAGCTCGCTCGCATTGTTAAAGCCTGGCTGACCACCCCTTTCTCCACCGCCAAACGACACCGCCGCCGCGTCGCCAAGATAGACCACTAGAATATTTTGATTGATAAGTATTAACCGAGTCGAGCGTCGTCACGGGTGATGTCAATCAAGACAGCTGCGCCTGCCTGCCGGCAGGCAGGTAATTCAACTCAACTAGCCGGCTGTGATGATTAGAGTCAAACAACAACAGTTGTTTGGCGTTATCATCACAGCGCTGAAGGGGTAGTGAACATGTTGAATCTAGCGGCTGCGCGGTTGACAGGGGCCTCGTGCAGTGAGACAGGGTTAATATTTATCAAATTAAAAATGACCCCGGCGGTTGCGAGGTCACGTGAGGTAATCACTCGGGTCGTAGTTCCAGTCCTCTGGCCTAGTGTTGGTCAGAGTCTCCGGTCTGATGCTGTCCGGGCCGGGGAAGATGAGAGCGTGCTCGTACCAGAAGCGACTGTATTTCTGGGGAGAATAGCCGATGTAGGCGGTCTGCAAGACGTACACCGTTGACCAAGCATCGAAGATTAAGACAATCACTACCTTGCTGCAAGGTTCTCCTTGACGACTTAAGACGTAGCGACGGTACTGGGTGCGTTGCAGCGGTACCGCCCAAACGTAGCGGTCGTCTTCTTGGCAGGTAACACAATCGGTCAGGCCCACCACTTCTTCGAAGTCAATCTCGAAACATAGTTTCTCATCAGGTAAGCAGACCTTGTCGGGGGGTATGACCACTCGTTTCAACGCTCGGGCCAGCAGCTCGGGGTCATTATTCAATTCGGGATGCTGGGGTAAGTGTGACTTCGGTCGGTCAACTACTGTCTCTCCGTGGGCTAGCTCCCCAATAACAACCTGGAAAAAAACCTGGTACATGTCGACCTCCGTCCCTTAGCAATAACATAAACTGACAATTTTTGCAAGATGTGACTGCTACAATGTAACCATGGCCACCGTCCAACAGACCTTATCACGACTATCACGTCAGACCGAAGAGAAGCTGGCGCGCGAAAAAGCCACCTCTTTTAATTACCCTTACGAGAACCTCGAGGGCTATCCGGTCAATTTTAAGGTTCTCTCTTCTATGACCGAGAATGACATTAGGCGTTATCAAGTTGTGCCTTATTTAAAACAGACCAACAAACTTAAAGTCGGCCTTGTTCACCCCGAAAACAAACAGACTATCGCCTGGTTGCGTCAGTTTGCCACCAGCCAAAAACTGACCCTTAATTTGGTCATCATTAGCCAGAGCAGTCTCAACTATCTCGTCAACGTGTACGATCAGTTACGGCTGCAACAAGAGGTCTTAGCTAAACAACAGACCACCAAGGCCCAAGAGGCCGAACAACACAACTACGCCAAGCTGGTCCACACGCTCGCCGACCTGCAAAAATTCGCCGCCAACGTCTCGACCACCGAACTGCTAGATGTGGTCATCGCCGCCGCCGTTAATCTGCGTTCGTCTGACATCCACATTGAGCCCGGTGAGGGGGATATCGTCATTCGGTTTCGCATCGACGGTGTCTTGCAGCCCGCCATCCACCTTTCGACCGCCAATTTCAAGCCACTCATTAGTCGCATCAAATTACACGCTAACCTGAAGTTGGATTTAGGCGACAAACCCCAAGACGGTCGTTTTACCATGGTAGTGGGTGAGCAGGTGGTCGATTTTCGCGTCTCCTCACTGCCCTCACAGTACGGCGAGAGTATCGTCATGCGTATTCTGCGCCAAGATATTAAGCAGCTCCAACTCGAACAGCTCGGTTTTTCGGGACGCGACCTACAATTGATTAACGAGTCCATGAGCAAGCCTTACGGCATGATTGTCATCACCGGGCCCACCGGCTCCGGCAAAACGACCACCCTGTATGCCATTTTGAATAAACTGAATACCCTGACCAAAAAGATTATCACTTTGGAAGACCCTATTGAATATCGGCTCGAAGGTATTGAGCAGAGTCAGATGGATCACTCCAAAAACTACTCCTTCTCGGATGCGTTGCGCGCCACGCTGCGACAAGATCCCGACATCATCATGTTGGGTGAAGTTCGCGACGAGGAGACCGCCCGCATCGCGCTGAACGCCGCCTTGACCGGCCACTTGGTTCTGACCACCATCCACGCCAATAACGCCGTCATGGCGATGCCACGCCTCGCTGACATGGGTATTGAACCGTTCTTTCTCTCGGGCTCAATTAACCTCATTATCGCTCAACGTCTGGTGCGTTTGATTGATAAAGAGGCCACCGCCACCGCCGGCCAGACCGTTTATACCGGCCGTACCATTATTTCGGAAGTCATCAAACCCTCGGCTGAATTTGAGCGCGCCGTCATCAAAAAAGAAGATTACACGACCGTGCTACAGATTGCCCAAAAAGACGGCATGACCTCGATGATTGAGGATGGTCGCCGCAAGGTTAAAGACGGCCTGACGACCGAAGAGGAGATCTTGCGGGTTACCCAAGA
>JAUSJZ010000041.1 GCA_030647115.1 bacterium | reverse complement strand
ATTTTCTGGCTACAGTAATAGTGAAGGAGAATCATTATGCGTCTGCAATTCCCCGCCAGTCATGAATCGAATGTAGTTGGGTCAGCCATCGTCAGAGTCAACGATCAAATAACCTCGGTTCAGCGCAGTTGCGGCCGCTCTTTTCTCTTTCTTCTACTGGAGCGCAACGCTGACAACACGGAAGAGACAAACTGGTTCTGTTCGCTTGGTGGCTATATGCTCGGCACCACGGGCTTGAATCTGTCAGAGCTTTACGAGCATCTGGCCGAATCGTCACCCATACCCGAAGACTGGTACCCTTTCGCTGTAGACGAGCCGCTCTCTGAGGCCATTACCGACCTGCAATGGGAACTGGTCAGTTGGAACGAGGTCACCGGACAAGCCAACCTCGTCGTCGTACGTGCCCAAAACCCGAGTAGTGATGATCGTTGTCGCCGCCGTTTCGTCAACGGCAAGACGGTTCCACCCGAGAACGACGACCAAGACGACTTCGATCTCATCAAGACCCTCATCGGTATCGACCCCACCCAACCCCTGTTCTGAAAATCGCTCCCTTGTTCCACCTCATCTACCAAGCCCCTCCGGCTTGGTTTTTTGAAGTAGGCATTAAGTAAATGAAAATATATCTACGAGCGAACTGCCCGGGAATGTCAGGTTCGTCGGACGTGTAATTAAAACTTCTGTCTAGTTGGTAGTTGACTTGCTGCAGCATTCAAAACGTCAGTTTTGGAATGCGTAAGCAAATTATCTGCTCTGTCTAGCAATAGAAAAGTTTTGATCTAACGGACGCGGGCCTGACAAGGGATCGCCCGGGCGAGCGAGTAGATATATTTCATTTACCCAAACCCCTGTTGTGGATAAGTATGTTACAATGTTTGTGGTAGCTATTAACTTTAAATGACACCAGAAGAATTACATAGTTTATGGAAAGCGGTCTTAGGTGAGTTAGAGCTGACCGTTTCCGGGGCCAATTTTAAGACCTGGTTTGGCAATTCGATACTATTAAAAGTAGATCGCATCAGCGTCAGCATCGGCGTCTCCAACGCCTTCACCATTGACTGGATTCAGAAAAACTTCGAGCCCAGTTTAGTCCAAATTCTGAACAAACATCTCGATCACCAAATCAAAAAATTAGCCTACACCGTTCTACCCCAAAGTCGCATCACCAAAACGAAACAGATTGTGGATCCCAACCAGACCAGCCTATTGGAAGAGCGAGAGAATCAGACTAAACCTAATATCGCCTGGCACCGCGCGACTGAAATATCCAACCTCAACAACCGCTATACCTTTGAGAATTTTGTCGTCGGCAATACTAACCGCCTCGCCCACGCCGCCGCCCAAGCCGTCGCTTTCAAACACAGCAAAGACCACAACCCGCTCTACGTTTACGGCGGAGTCGGTTTAGGTAAGACCCATTTAATGCAGGCCGTCGGTAACGAAATTTTGCATCAAGACCCGAGTAAGAAAGTAATTTACGTCAGCTGTGAAAACTTTATGAACGAGTTTGTCTCTTCGATATCGGGTGGCAAGAAAGACGAGTTTAAACAGAAGTACCGCAACGTCGATTTGATACTCATCGACGACATCCAATTTATCGCCGGTAAGAGCGGCACCCAAGAAGAGTTTTTTCACACCTTCAACGCCCTCTACCAAAAGAACAAGCAGATTATTATGACCTCCGATAAGGTGCCCCAAGACATACCGGGCCTCGAGGCGCGGCTGTCGAGTCGGTTCTCGGCCGGCTTGATTGCCGACATCCAAGCCCCCGATTTTGAGATGCGCTGCGCTATTTTGAAGGTCAAGTGTGAAGAGAAGGGTATTGTTTTAGACGACGAAGTTATTAGTTACGTCGCCGCTAATGTTGAAAGTAACATTCGAGAACTCGAAGGAGCCCTCACCTCTATCCAAACTCATTTAATGGTTCACAATATTGAGCCGTCGGTAAATGTAATTCAAGATGCCCTTAAAAGTTTAGTCAAACAGAATAAAAAGAAAAAATTACTCTCGGCCGATCAATTAAATGACCTCATCTGCGGTTTTTACAACGTCGAGAAGAGTGATGTTTTGGGGCCCCGTCGTAATAAAGAGTACGTGCGACCGCGTCAAATCTTAATGTATCTACTTAAAAACGAGCTCGGTCTCTCATACCCTAATATTGGTCGTTATTTGGGTGGACGTGATCACACCACTATTATGCATGGCTATATGAAGATCGAGCATGAACTCAAAAAGAACGATGACTTATTCTCCGAGATTAAAGATTTAAAGTCTAAGCTCTATCAAGTAGTTTAAGGGTTAATAAAAACAGTAGTGTTGGTAGTAGTAGCGGTGGAGAAGTGGACAAACCCCAGGGCACGACCCTGAAACAGACTAATTGGTTGGTGAATTATCAACATCGGCTGTGGATTAAGGGGGTACAAACGGTGGATGGATTCTAACTTTAGTGGGTAAGATCTCGGGCCTAAAACACTGCGAGGTTCGAGGGTATGGATATGTGTCCCACTCATCCCCAAATTATCCACAGCTTGTCCACACGACTTTAACCCAACCGATTAAGTAGTATGAAGGTACCAGTCCTAGAGCAACTAATAATTAATTACCGCTATAATAATAAGGTGAAGTTATCCGCAACCCAACCAAATTTGCGCCACGGTCTCGGCTTAGTTAGTCGCGTGGTTGGTAATGCCGCTACCTTACCGGTTTTAGCCCACGTGCTACTTGAAACCGACCGCGGGCGGCTGCGTTTAAGTGCGACCGATTTAGAGTTGGGCATTATTACCTATGTCGGCGCCAAGGTAGAGACTGACGGGGCGATTACGGTACCAGCCCGCACTTTCACCGACTTTATTAACAGTAATACCGACGAACGGCTTAATATCTCGACCAATCAAAACTCCCTCACCGTTATCAGTGACTCTTACAAAGCCGATATCCCCGGCATTGCGGCGACCGAATATCCCACTATTCCGACCATTGAGAAAGGTATCAGTTTTGTCGTTAATCGCGACGAACTGATAAGGGCTCTCAAAGCGGTGGTGGTAGCCTGTGCCCTCGACGAGGCGCGACCGGCGCTGGCTGGGGTCTTGTGGCGCGGGGGCGATAAGATGTTGCAGTTAGCGGCGACTGACAGTTTTCGGCTCGCCGAATATATTATCGCCTTACCTATGACCCCCGAGGGTTTGAACATAATCGTACCGGCCCGGGCCATTAACGAGTTCATTCGGGTCATCAGCGCCGAGAACTTCGATCAGGTTCAGGTGGTCATCAACAACAATCAAATTCAACTCACCGTCGGCGATACGACCATCATCTCGCGCTTAATAGAGGCCAGTTTTCCCGAATACGCCAAAATTATTCCGCAGACTTTTGTCACCGACCTGGTGGTCAACGCGACCGAAATGAGTAATGCCCTCAAGGTGGCGACGGTCTTCTCGTCGGCCCAGGCCAATAATGTGCAGCTGACCATTGACAATCAGACGGTGCGACTACAATCGGTGGCCTCACAATATGGCCAGGAGGTATCGGCTCTAAACGCCGAAGTAATGCATCACACCGAAGAGAAGAAGTTAGATATTACTTTCAACGCCCGCTATTTGAACGACGTCATGACGGTGGCCGGCCCGGGCAAAGTCATAATTAAGTGTTCCGGTGCCACCAAACCGGCGGTAGTGGTCAACCCCGACCTACCCAACTACCAACATATTGTCATGCCCATTCGCGTGGGCGCCTAATGCTCACCTCTTTAAAACTGACTAACTTCCGTAACCACGTCGGGTCGGCCTATAACTTCACCGACCTCAATTTGATAGTGGGGCCCAATGGCTCGGGCAAGACTAATATTTTAGAAGCGATTGCGCTAATCTCAACTACCCGGTCTTGGCGGGCTAAAAGGGATAGCGAGACCATTAGATGGCAACAGCCGTACGCTCGGGTTGAGTTAGACGATAACACCCTCTTTATACAGCGCGAGCCGTATTTAAAACAGTTTCAAAAAGCGGGCGTTAAACGCCTGGCCAAAGAGATGATCGGTTCAGTTAAGACGGTACTGTTCGAGCCCGAAGACCTGCAGCTAATCACCGGCTCCCCAGCCTTGCGCCGGCACTGGCTCAACGTCGTTTTGGCCCAGTCAGACCGCGAGTACGGTGAGTCATTACTGACCTACCGACACGTTATTTTGCAACGCAACAAACTCTTAAAACGAATTAAAGACGGCTTGAGCCAGCCGGTCGAACTGAATTTTTGGGATAGCGAGGTCGCCCGTTTAAGCCGTGATATCTGGCAGAAACGAGCCGCCTTTTTAGCTTTGGCTAAGCTATCACTACCGCGCCACTACGCTGACATCAGTCAAGACGACACCGCGGTTAGTTTGCGGTTAGAGACCCACCCGACTGACCGTGACCGTATTGAAGATGAGTTGGTGGCTGTGCGCGAGCGGGAGATTCTGTGGGGGCAGACGGTACGCGGGCCGCACCGAGACGATGTTATTTTCACCATGGGTGAGATACCGGTCAAGATGCGGGCGTCGCGCGGTGAAGTGCGCTCGTTGACCCTAGCCTTAAAACTAATTGAGCTTGATTACCTATCGTCCCAAAAAGGGGTCGAGCCGACTACCAACGACGTCGTCTTGCTCTTAGATGACGTGATGAGTGAACTAGACCGTGACCGCCGCGCCAAGCTCGTGGCGGCGAC
>JAUSJZ010000046.1 GCA_030647115.1 bacterium | reverse complement strand
GAAGGCGACTTATCCACACCCTGCGCGCTGGTGATAGCCCAACAGCAGCAATTAAACCCGCGTGAAGTGGCCCAGGCGATTAAAGACCAACTTGCCCAGCAAAAATGCGACTACATCCAAAAAGTCAGTCTTGCCGGTCCGGGGTTTATTAATATCAATCTGTCTAACGCGGCGTGGCAGCAGATCTTAAAACGGGCTCTGGTTGTTGCACCGCCAAAAATTTCCAAACGCAGTCAACGAGTGGTGGTCGATTATTCCGGGCCCAACATCGGCAAGCCTTTTTCGGTGGGGCATTTACGCTCAACCGTTATTGGTGACGCCGTGGCTAAACTCCAGCAAGCGCAAGGTCACTATGTAATCAAGGTTAATCACTTGGGTGACTGGGGGACTCAATTCGGAAAATTAATTGTGGCGGTGGATAAGTGGGGTGAACCGCGGGTAATCAACCAGAACCCGACTCACGAGTTGCAGCAGTTGTACGTTAAGTTTCACGAGGAGGCAAAACAAGACCCGACTCTAGACGATGTCGCCCGTGACTGGTTCAAACGTTTAGAAGACGGCGACCCGGCGGCCAAACAAAAGTGGCAACAGTTGGTTGATTGGAGTTTGCCCGAATACGAGCGTATTTATGAGTTACTGGGGGTATCGTTCCAAGATGACAACGTGCCGGAGACCGGTTTGAAAGGGGAGAGCTTTTATACCAAAGAGATGCTGGCTGACATCATGACCGAACTGAAAGCCCATGGTCTGGTTAAAAAAAGTGAGGGGGCCGAAGTGCTGATGCTGAAGCAACACGACTTGCCGGAAACGGTGCTCATTCGGAGCGACGGAGCCTCGGTTTATCTGTTGCGAGACCTGGCAGCCCTGAAATATCGTTTACAAGAGTGGCGGGCTAATAAGGTATTTTACCACATTGGTATTGAACAGAAACTCCACCTGGCCCAACTGTTTGCGACCGCGGTCGAGTTGGGTTGGCTGAAAAATGATACCGAAGCTGACCAGCGCCTAACCGCTGCCTTGCACGGGCATTATCGTCTGCCCGAGGGTAAGATGTCATCGCGGCAGGGTCGGGGAGTGTTCTTAAGCGATCTAATTGAGCAGGGCGTTAAGCTGGC
Source organism: bacterium (assembly GCA_030647115.1). Lineage (GTDB taxonomy): Bacteria > Patescibacteriota > UBA1384 > CAILIB01 > JAUSJZ01 > JAUSJZ01. Next base: position 3,700 of record JAUSJZ010000046.1, on the reverse strand, counting down.
CGCCAAACTGGTAGCCGAGAAAAACGCTTCCTTACCCAAAACCCAGGCTACCGAACTGGCCGCCGCCATTGCCATTGGGGCCATTAAATATAATGATCTATCACACAATCGCGAGAGTGATATTATCTTCGACTGGCAGCGAGCGCTTAATTTAGAAGGTAACTCGGCGCCGTACCTCATGTACACCCACGCCCGTCTGCAGGGTCTGCAGCGAAAGGCCGCCGACTTGAAACTGCCCGAATTGACGGCAGAATCTGCCATTCCCCTGTTGTCTCAACCAGCAGAGAGGGAGCTGCTGTCGGCCATCTATCAGGTCCATTCGGCTCAAATAGAAGCCAGCGACCGGGCCATGCCTCACTTACTGACCGAAGCGGTCTTCGTTTTAGCCCAGAAATTTAACAGTTTTTATGGCTCCAACTTAATTATTAATAACGACGATCTTAAACTAACGGCGGCTCGCCTCTTGCTCTGTCAGGCCGTCGCGACTACCATCGCTCAATCATTGCAATTGTTAGGCATCGCCGCCCCTGACGAAATTTAGTACTTGTACTCCAAAATAGTATTGCCGGTCAAAATCCAGAAACGCTTGTTGACTTCGTCTAACGAAAAATCTTTGACGTCTTTCAACTGTTCGCTAAAGGCGAGTTGCCCGTTGTATTTACCGTCCTTACCCAGCATCACCACCCGACTACTGAAGGTCTTTTCGTTGTCACGATCGAAGAGGTACAGCGTGTCGGTATCGGCCCCGGTTACCAAATCGGTGAAATTGCTGGTGTGGTTCGATGCGGGTAGATCTTTAACGGCAAAGTCAGTCGCCTTTTCACCGCGTAATAATTTATCAACCGTGCCGTTTGGATGCAGGGTGTAGATATAGCCGTCAATCGCCACTGCGGTCACTCCTTGCAACGAGACGTGGGCCGGGTCAACCTGATTAACCCCCTTGGCGTAGTTATCGCCTGAAGGTGGATATTTCCAGAGCAGGCCGTCTTTAGCGTTAACCAGATATAAGTTTTCACCGAAAGTACCGATGAAGTTACCGTCGGCAAAATCACCCAAAGGGTTTTCAAGGCGACGTACCTTGATGGCGTTGTTCTCCAAACGCACGCCGTATATCCTCTTACTGGTAGTCAGAATGAAGACCTCATCTTTCTCGCGGTCATATGAGGCACTAACCGGTTTATCGGCCCCTTGCTCTAACGTAAACTCCAGTTCGCTCTGCGACAGATCACGCGCCAGGTAGCGACCGGTGTTACTGTCGGTGTTCAGCGCGAACAGACCTTTGTCGGTAGCGACGATGATGTTGGTATTGGCGGGCGCTTTGTAATTGGTCGCGACGCTGATACGACGGGTGTTGGTGAGTTTATCCCCTTTCTCTTGCACTATTTTAAGTAGGCTGTCGTACTGTTGCTGTTGACTCTCATTGGGGTTAGCAATGGTGGCCAGTTTCTTTTGGGCTTCGACAATTAGCCTTTCGGCCTCCACCTTCTGGTCCAGCTGGATGGCGACGTCCGTCTTGCCGGCCAGTTCTTGCACTTCACTCAAGATGGTGTCGTTAGCCGACCGGTTCGTGTTAATTAACTGCACGTTATGGCGTTTACGAATCGAGACACCCGACGAGATTAGAAAGATGAGAGCCAGCGTAATTATAATGTAGCGGCTGTTGCGACCGGTCAAAAGCGGTCTGACCTTGGTAAATGATTGACCAATCTGGTGGTCGGCTTTTTCTAAGACCCGCTGCACGGGCTCTAACTTCTTGATGTAAGGGGCCAACCAGTGGCCCAATTTGTCATCGGTGGCGACGGGTTGTTTTATTTTTACAATCTTACTCACCTGTTTTGAGACTACCGCCGAGCTCTTCTGCCACAATTCCTTTGTTTTGGGCCCGTAATGTTCCCGCCATTTTTGATGCGCTTTAGCCAGCCCGGTTTTGCTTGTATGCCAGGCCTTTTTACTTAACTCACCTACCTTAATAGCCACCGGTTTGAGCTTCTTCCAAGCGGCCTTGGGCCAGCTCTGTAACGACTCCTCTAAGTTGATGACTAACGGTTCGTCCCCGGCCTCTTGCCAGATAGATGCCTTTTCAATGGCGATAATAATTGAGGATACCGAAGTTACCTTCGTTCGTTTAACCGAACGCGAAATTTGATTGGCAGCGACGTAAGGTGATTGGTCGGTCACCGCGGCGCGAATGTGATCGAGCGAGACGAGTGCGAAGAGATCTTGGTTAGAGAGCACAATGCGGTCACCCTCAACCAACTGACCGCTGATAATGTTCGAGAAGGTGTTGAGCGGGTGCGGCTCCGCCTCGGCCGCGTCAGCTTCGGTTACCTGGCTGATGCGACGCTGGCGAAAGAGGTAAGCCGTCGAAGTACCCGTCTGCGAGAGGTGCACTTCGTTATTATTGACCAGAGCCAAGAGGGCATTTAAGTGGCCAATCCACTCCGTCTCACCCTGTTCGGCCAGCGCGTAGAGCTCCTCGTTGATGTGTTTGATGGCGGCTTCAAACGATTTCAAGGGGTTAGCCGAGCGTTGGATGGTACCGAAACGCTCACTCAAAACGGCGGTGATGGTGGATATTAATTTAGAAGAGGGGAACCAGGCGCGGGTTACTTCTAATGAGTACAGCAATGACAGGGGCGAATTGCCTTCGTTGGGCAGAGAACCGGTGTACAAAAAACGATCTGTCAGTTTTTGGGTACTGGCAATAATTGCAAAGCGGGGGTGAAGTTCGCTTTGATCCATAGTTATGCGTTCAGTATATCAGTAATAGTAGGGGTAGATAAACCGAGCTAACAATTTAATCAATTGTTCATGTAAGGGTGCTATAGTTAAGACAGCCAATCGCCAATGTGAGTTATCAAACTATTGGACATCGGGTAACCTATATTGCCTGACGGAGTCGACAACATCGCCGTCAAGCTGCGGTCTCCCACCTAGTAACTAGGACGTCACTTAAGCGATTGGTTCCCAAAAGAACAGCTGATGTCTTTCGCCGCCTGCCAACCGTTGTGGTTGAGGTCGGCTCCAGACATCAGCTGTTCTTTTATGTAGCCAAAGAATCCACAGGTCAAGAATTAAAAACGTCGCCCGGGTTGGGCGAACGCGAGGGGGGTGGTCAACTAGACGGTGACCGGTACCAGGTTGAGGTCGGCGAAGTGCAGCCGTTTCTGCAGGTTATCGAGCAGGTGAGTCGGTGGGTTGATCTGCCGGGGCGGACCTTTCTCTTGTATCTCATTCCAGTCGGGCCACTTCAACTGGTTGCCCCGGTAGTCATACAGATCGTTACCGACCTTGAAGATGACCATGCAGTGGGCATCAGATACGTAACAGTAGACGGATGCTGTTTCGTCAGTCATGCTGTCTCCTTAACGGCTTTACTACTGTAGCCAGATTATAGTGTGAGTGTCAATTGTCTTGGCAGAGAGGGGGAAAAGGGCTAGTGTAATAGGTAGCCTTTTGGTCTCGAAGCATGTTCTTTACCCATATGCGACGAGTGCCATCTAGGCACTCGTCGGGGCGTAGCGGCTCCGCCTGCGACGGACATAGTTAAGTCCGTTAGTCGTCGTAGCGGCTGCGCCTGCGACGGATCAGTAAAGTTCAATTTCCGTCGTAGCGCAGTTGGTGGCGGCTCCGCGTACCAACTGCACCTTTACAGTCATAGTACAATTCAATTATCGGGGCGTAGCGCAGTTGGTAGCGC
>JAUSJZ010000043.1 GCA_030647115.1 bacterium | reverse complement strand
TAGTTCATTTTGCCGACACCGGCCAAGATGGGGGCAAAGGTTCTGATAAAGGGGGTGAAGCGCGACACGACAATGGTAATGGGCCCGTGTTTGTCGTAGAAGGCCTGGGCCTTGACCAGATTGTCTTTATGGAAGAGCCGGTTATTTTCTTGTTTAAAGACACGCGGGCCCAGCTTGGCGCCGAAGGCGTAACCGACGCTATCGCCCAAGACCGCCGCCACGAAGGTGATAATAATCAGCCACCAGATATTAAAAAGCCCCTGCGCCGCCAGCAGACCGGCGGTGAAGAGTAGGCTATCGCCGGGCAGAAAGAAACCGAGCATAATGCCCGATTCGGCAAAGATAATGGCCGCGATACCGACATACCCGGCCACCGTCACCAGTTGGATTAAATCAAAATTCATTTCTGCCAGGGTTCTGCCCCGCTGTAAATAATTTGCTTTCTTTTGTTGTTTCTGGCACTAACCCATTCCAACCATATTTTTTCGGGCATACCAGACTGGTAAATAACATAATGCCTTAGAGTTTTTGGGGGTATGGTGCCATTTGGGTGCCGTTGCACCTCTACTAATCTATCCTCGCCATCAACTCGCCCCCGATAATAATAGTGCGAACCAATAGTATTGACACAAACAAAATGATTTTGCTCTAAAAACTTGCGTACATCTTCAAAACTCCAGTTCCTCAAGTTGCGAGGCATAGACTAGGAAGTGTCCTACTGAAAGTGTCAGCCTCATTAATAATGTCTTTCGTTGCTTGGTTTATTCTTTTCAACTTATACGATTCAACAATCTCATTAAAGATATCCATATATTGCTGGGGTGGTTGCTGGTTAAGCAGACCGTTAGATAGGTTTTGCTCACAGACCGTTCTCACAAAACCCTTTGAAGCATTTATTAGATCTCGTTTAACATTTGCATTGTTTGTACCAACTTTAATCAAACCAATATCAACACAGACACCAACATATTCGTCAGCTCGTGTGTCTTTATAAATTAAATAACGTAAAATACCTCTTTCTTTGGTGTTTTTCATGCTCACAAATAGTGTAACAGAAACTGACAAGGATTATAGTATTCTAGTATGGTAGCAATTAAATGCTATAAAAAAAGAGGGCGCGCGGCCCCCTAATAGGCAAAGGAGAGGTCATTGAACTCAACGGCGAGGTAAACTGTGATTCCGGCCTCCCGTGACAACACCACTTCACGTATCCCGACGTCCAGGATTAGCTTGCTACAGATGGTGCAACGGGGATCGTGTGAAAGTTGGAGCTGTCCGACTTGGTCACAGCGACCGAAGTAGAGACGAGCATTAGGCAGTAAGTGCGCATTATGTCTCAAAGCATCCATGATGGCACGCTGTTCGGCGTGGACACAGCAGGTACGGTCAGAGTGGAATCGCTCCGAAAAATCGGCGTCTGTTAGGTGACAACGGCGCTGACTCTCCAAACCTTGCGGTGGTGAGTTGAAACCAGAACCGATGACTTCACCGGCTCGCGACACCACCACGGCACCGCAAAGGGAATGATAACAACCATTCGAGTTATTGCTAACCGTCGCTGCCATCAACAGGAATAGATCGGCCTCTTCGTATTCCGAAGTACCGGGCTGGATAATATCCATCTTCTAACCCCTTTCTGTGGGTCTACGACTCGTAGTGGGTAACGACACCGGCCCGCACTAGGGCGTCGTAGTGATCTCGGTTATGTCGCAACAGGAACTCGGGCAACTTACCTCTAACCGGCCTCATTGTAAGACCACAGGTAAGGGCGAAGTCGGTCACCGCTTTTGATGTAGCCTCGATATCATCTTCGTTGGCGGCTTCGGCTTCGATTTCGGCCAACTCGTAACCGAATGTCGTCTGGTCGATATCGATGGTAAACCGACCGTGACAATACTTTTCGCGCGTAGCGTCGATGGTAGCGAAGGGTACAATGCCAATCGCTGCCAACATGATTTGCAGTTGCTCTCGGTCCGTAATCACCACTACGGACGGCCAAACCAGACCCAGCGCCTGGGCAATCTTGACCGGCTCTTCAAGCTCGCGGTAGTGGTCAAAGTCGGCTTTGTGATTGGGGTCAGAGCGGTCTTGCAGGGGCAGCTTCAGTACCCATGCACCGTTGCGCTGCCGCAGCCAGCGGTCTTGCGTCGTCAGACTGTACCGGGCGTCGTCGTAGTAGACATCGACGTTATGAACCGTCGCTACAAACTGCGCGCCCTCGATCAGACGGGCTCGTTGTTCAGGTGTCAACCGGTCAAACTTCTTTTCAATCTCTAGCATGGCTTCACCTCACTTTTAATGTAGCCTTTACCGCTGTAGTAGTCAAAAATAATCAAGCTGCATGGCGGCGCGTACCTGGGTCAAAGTAGCCCCGGCGACGGCGCGTGCTTTAACGGTGCCATCTTGCAACATCTGGTTCACGGCCGCCATATCTTGGGCCGCTGCTTCACGGCGCTTCCGAATGGGGTCAAGTTCGGCCAACAGAATCTCGACTAAACGTTCTTTCACTTTAGTGTCACCCAAACCGCCGGCCTGATACTGCTCTTTCAGCTCGGCTAGCCCCTGTTCATCGGGGTCAAAGGCGTCTAAATAGGCGAAGACCGGGTTACCCTCCACTTTACCGGGGTCTTCCACCCGCAAATGGCCCGGGTCGGTGTACATATTCTTCACTTTATTCCGAATCTCGTCGGCGCTATCTTTGAGCGAAATCACATTGCCGACCGATTTACTCATCTTGCCTTGACCGTCAGTGCCAGGTAGGCGCGAGACTTTGGATAGCAAGGCTTTAGGCTCCACCAACACCTCGGTGTGATAAACAGTGTTGAAACGGCGGACAATCTCGATGGTCTGCTCAATCACCGGCACCTGATCTTCACCGACCGGTACCAAATCGGCCTTAAAAGCGGTAATATCGGCCGCCTGACTGACCGGGTAGACCAAGAAACCGGCCGGCAGACTGTCGGTGAACCCTCTCTGCTTGATTTCGTCTTTCACCGTCGGGTTGCGTTGCAACCGCGCCACCGTGACCAGGTTCAAGTAGTACATCATCAACTCGGACAGTTCGGGCACGAGCGACTGAATAAAGATGGTACTTTTGGTCGGGTCAATGCCGACCGCCAGATAATCAAGCGCCACTTCGGTAATATTGGCCCGTACCTTGCCCGGGTTGGTAGCGTTATCGGTCAGGGCCTGCTGGTCGGCGATAATAATGAACTGTTCATTATCGGACTGCAATTTGACCCGCTGCTTGAGCGAGCCGACGTAGTGGCCGAGGTGCAACGGCCCGGTCGGGCGATCACCCGTTAAAATAGTAGACATATCTTCATGTAACCTCAATCTGACCGGTTTGGCAAAAAATTACCTATCTACATCAAGCACTAGGGCTGGGTGTTGCCAGTTACATAGCCCGGTATAGTTGTCAGGGCGGCCACAAAACGGGCCTGCGAGTGCCGGTTCAAAATGAGTTCATAAGCCTGGGCTATTTTCTGACTGGTTAATTCGGGGTTACCGCCGACCGCTCTGATCTGCTGGCAGTAAGCGGCAACATCCTCATTATCGGCAATCAGATAGCCGGTCGCCTCGTTAATCATTTCGGTAATACCACCAACATTGGGGGCTACCACCGGTATTTTGGCCGCCATCGCCTCTAGAATAACATTAGGCAATCCGTCGCGGTCGGTAGTATAAAGTAAGAGGCTATACGGCCGTACCAGAATTTCGGCAAAATTTTGATAAGACCCTAACAGGTGGATATTCGGTTGCTGTTGTAGGGCCGCCAGCGCCGACGGGGCGTCTTTTAGTACCGGTCGACCGTAGACATAAAAATTGTAGTCGGGCAGGTTAGCGGCGATTGCCAGTAAGACATCAAGTCGCTTGCCGGCATCGAGACGACCGGCCCAGAGCACCTGTTTGGCTTGATAATCGGTCTCGGCCGCCAACCGCTCTTGGGGCGGATAGACACAATGCACCCGTTGGGGGTTGAGGGCAAAGAGACGACCACACCACTGACGGTAATGTTCGCTATCGGTGATAACACCGGTCAGATAGGGCCGCATAGCCGGTAGATAATTAGAGAGGTACCCGGTCGGTTGACCGTGGGTATCGTATTGATCGGAGAACGCCGTGACGAATATTTTAGTGTGCTGGGCGATGGCGCGGCCGGCCGTGGCTAAGGTCTGCCAGCCCAAGCGCGACCCCATTAAGTGCAGCACGGCCGGCCGCCGTTGCAGCAAAAGCCGCGCCAAGACAGTCATAAGGGGTTTGGTCGCGGTGGCATCAGCGGTGGCAGCGCTAGCGAGACCTGCTAACTGATTGCCCAGATCGATAAAAAGCACTTGAGCCGGTAATAGGTAACGCCACTCGTTAATAGCCGGTTCGGCGGTAATGACAGCGACCCGCCGACCGTAATGGTTGACCAACGCTTCGATATAGGCCAATATCTCGCGGTCGGCTCCGCCGGTAGTGATCCAGTTCAAGATAAAGAGATGGCTAATATTAGCCTTTGGCACCCAGCGATTGACCAACCAGCCGTAGAGAGCGGTGGCCGTGGCGACAACGGTCGGCTCCACTGACGCTACTGAAGTGGTGAGTTCGCGCCAGTTCAAAACTCGCGGGTCAATTTGACCTAATTCGGTAATATCGGTGGTGATCGATTCTTCGACGGGGGTGGTGACCGATACGGGAGTGGTGACCGATACGGGAGCGGCTACCTTGGTTGTTAATTTCTTGCCGGCTGTCACCCCAAAGATACGTTCGTTATCGAAAAAGGCCGAGGATGGGGTGAGCGAGGCCGGCCCTGACCGGCCGCGTCGGGTTGGCTTAACTTGATAAAAGGCCGTGGCGGGAGCGACAAAATGAGTATAACCGCGGGCGATCGATTCGGTCGTTATGAGCGGTAACGGCCAGTATTCCGGGTAAGCCCGCTCTACCAAAACCGGACCTTGATAATACTCACCCAATAAGAGCTCTCTAATATCAAAATCGCCACCCTGCTGATCGCTAAATTGTCGCCAAACTTTGGTCGAGAAATCGAACAGCCCTTGGGAATGGATAATCGCTCGGGGGGCATCTTGCTCGATAGCGTACCGAGCCGCTACCAACCAGTTAGCCGAACAATAGCCTACATCATCGTGCAGCATTATATAACGACCGCGGGCGAGTAAAAAACCCACCCGGCCCACCGCTTGAGTGTCAGCCAGATCAACTACCGTCAGAGAGTCTAACGACCACTGTTGCTGCCACAGCTCTAACGCTTTAAGGGCGGTCTCTTGGGGTCGGTTGAGCACCACAATTAGTTCGGTCGTAATTTGGGCCGCTGCCGCCGTCTGGCGCAGCCGTTGCAGCGAACGTAAAACCCGGTAGAGTTGCCAGTCTGACCGATGACCGGTCAATATAATAGAAATAAGCGGTGGTAGGGGGTTCATTGATAACGTTGCGCTACGGTACTGTACGCTAAAGTTTTGACAAAAGGGGATTGCCAGTCGGGGTTGGCGTTAATCAAAATTCGGGCCGACAAAATATGCTTGGCGCCACTCGTCTGGTGCCGCAGCACTATCCAATCACATAAGGCGGCCAGTTCGGGCAGCCAAGCGGTTGAATCGCCCGCCGTCACCGCCGCGATCACCACCACCCGCTGGCCCCTTTTAAGGCCCCGCAGTCGTTGCAGTTCTTGCCGACTCGAGACGGTCACGATTAACACCCAGATAGCACCGGCCGTTAACCGTAGTCGGGGGTCATATTCCCGTACCAGACAAGGTAACCGATAAAGCGGCTGCCTGATGATGGCATCGAAGCGCTGTAGGTCTGCTACCTGGCGGTTAATGTGTCTACTCTGCCAATTAGCCCCAGTGAGTGAGTTGGAGTGCAGCCGATAACCGTAGAGATAAGCATCACTGTCGAGGTGTGACAGGGTAAAGAGGGAGTTAGCCCGCATCATAAAATCGTAATCTTCAACCCCCAGGTTATCACTATACTGACCCACCACTTTAGCCAGTAACCGTCGATACAAAAAACTGGCACCGATGAAATTAGCGCTGGTATTCAATTGACCGACGTCAGCCGAAAGACCAACTTTATTAGGGTGGGTAAAGCTCTGATAGAAACCGGGCACGGGGCGACGGTACGGTTCCCCTCTCTCATCCAACAAGAGGTAGTTGGTGTAAACGCCCTGAACGTTTGGATGTCGATTTAAAAAATTGACCATTTGGTCTAAATTGGTCGGTAACAAGAAATTGTCAGCTGAAGTCCAAGTCAACAGGTCGCCGCGGGTCTGATCAAATCCAAAATTCAGAGCCGCCGGCAAACCGGCGTGATTACGATGATAAATAGCGATGCGGTCGTGCGCTCGATAAGGCCCCAAGACTGCCTCGAGCTGATCGGTCGAACCGTCGTCAACGATTATCAACTCCCAGTAAGGATAAGTCTGGCTGACGATACTCTCGATAGCCTCGACCATAAAAGCGCGCTGGTTGTAAACGGGCATGACAATACTCACCACCGCCGGCGCGCCGCCACTGTTCCAATTTTGATGGCCATTACCCAACTGCACTCCATCACCTTTGCTAAACCCTTGCGCGATTAACGCTAGGTGATAGGTTAATTGATTATCGGCTTCGGCCCGGCTGGCAAAGCGTCGGCTGACATAACGACCGAGCCACCAGTTTAACTGTTGTAGCCACCACCACCGCCACTCCCACCACCAGAGTCGCCTG
>JAUSJZ010000038.1 GCA_030647115.1 bacterium | reverse complement strand
CAACTGGTCGTTACCATGCCCATCTTGGGTGGTGGTAGCAAAAAGCTACAAGTAACCGCATAACAAATGGAGTTTCCGGGCAATACCATGGGGCTGGGTGGCATGCAACCACCCGGAGTGCGCACCGAACAGCAGACCGCTTTAGGGGTTTTTACGCGTGATTTAACCGAGGATGCCAAACAGGGTAATTTAGACCCGGTTATCGGGCGCGATGAAGAGATTCGGCGCATCATGCAGGTGCTGTCGCGTCGCACTAAAAACAACCCGGTCTTGATTGGTGAGCCGGGGGTCGGTAAAACCGCCATTGTTGAAGGTTTGGCCCAGCGCATCGTCGCCGGTGACGTACCCGATACCCTCAAAAACAAACACGTTATTACGCTCGATTTAGGCTCCATTATGGCCGGTAGTGCTTTTCGGGGTGAATTTGAGGCTCGTATCAAAGCGGTTATTAAAGAAGTCACCGCCGAACCAGATAAGTACATCATGTTTCTCGATGAGCTGCATACATTGGTTGGGGCGGGGGCCCAAGAGGGCAGTCTCGACGCCGCTAACCTGCTTAAGCCGTTTTTGGCCCGCGGGCAGCTGCGTCTGGTTGGTGCTACCACCCTGAAGGAATATCAAAAATACATTGAACGTGATTCGGCTCTCGAGCGTCGTTTTCAACCGGTAAACGTCAGTGAACCATCGGTTGATGATACCATCGCCATTTTACGGGGGCTCAAAGAGAAATACGAATTGCACCAAGGGGTACGTATCGCCGATAGTGCCATTTTGGCGGCCGCCGAACTGTCAGATCGTTACATATCTGACCGATTTTTACCTGACAAAGCGGTTGATCTCATCGACGAGGCCACCTCTGCTCTGCGCATCGACATCGAAAGCGAGCCCGAGAATCTCTACGGTCTAAAACGGCGGCTGTTACAGCTCGAAATTGAGCAAGAGGCCTTGAGCAAAGAGAAGGATACCGAGAGCCGCAACCGCTCGACTGAAATTGCCTCCGAAATTGGCGTCTTGCGCGAAGAGATTGCTCCTATTGAGACCCAGTGGAAGGCCGAGCGCGAAGTCATCAGTCGCATCCGCGAACTTAAAGGAGAGATTGATCGCTCTAAAGCCCACATTGAGCGGCTGGAACGTGAGGGAGATTTGGCGAAAGTGGCCCAGTTGAAGTATCAGAAGATTCCGGCGCTAACTGACGAGCTCGAAGAACAGAACAAGTTTTTGCGCAAAATCCCCAACGACTCCAAAATGCTGAAAGAGGAGATCACCGACGAAGACGTCGCCTCGATTGTTTCGAAGTGGACCGGTATTCCGGTCAAGCGTATGCTGGCCTCGGAGGCCGAGAAGTTGAGTCATTTAGAAGATGAGCTGGGCGAGCGGGTCATTGGGCAGAGAGCGGCCATCAAAGCGGTGGCTAATTCTATTCGACGTTCCCGCGCCGGTATCAACGAAGAGAAACGACCCATCGGCTCGTTTATTTTTCTGGGCCCCACCGGTGTCGGCAAGACCGAGCTGGCCAAAGCCCTCGCCGAACAGCTCTTCGACGACGAGGATGCTGTTATTAGAGTTGATATGAGCGAATATATGGAACGCCACTCGGCCGCCAAACTAGTCGGGGCGCCACCGGGCTATGTCGGTTATGAAGAAGGGGGCCAACTGACCGAAAAAGTCCGCCGCAAACCCTACAGCGTGATATTGTTTGACGAAATTGAGAAAGCGGCACCCGATGTCTTTAACGTGCTGCTGCAGGTGCTCGACGACGGCCGTCTGACCGACGCCAAGGGCCGCTCGGTCAATTTCAAGAACACCATCATCATTATGACCTCAAACATCGGTACCGAGATGCTCAATGCCCAAGCCATCGGTTTTCACGACGGGGTTGATAAAGAAGAGCGAGTCGCCTACGATGATGCCAAAAAGAAGGTGCTCGACGAACTTAAACATAGCTTCAAACCGGAGTTTTTAAACCGCGTCGATCACATTATCGTCTTTGACCCTCTCACTAAAGCTGAGCTGCGCGAAATTGCGAAACTACAAATTAATTTGGTACGCGAGCGTTTGGTGAAGAAGCACATCGATTTTCAGGTAACCGACAAGGTCATCGACTTTATTGTTAAAGAGGGTTATGACCCAATGTACGGTGCCCGCCCGCTGAAACGGGTCATCCAAGAGAAGATTCTCGACCGGTTGGCGTCCCAAATTATCGCCAATGAATTAGCAGAAGAAGCCAAGGTGACGGTGGATGTGGCGGGCAAAGATAAGCTGGTATTTAAGACCGACAAGGCCAAAGTGGCACCGGGCGCTTAAGAACGGGCTTTTTCTAGGCGGGCAACCCGAGTCTCGAGCCCGCCGAGTAGGACAATGTCCTGTTGAATGTTTTCAAAATAAAAGTCATGTTGTTTTAGGGTTGCGTTGGTCTCGGTTCGAAAATCCTTCATTTCATATTTGAATGACCTGAACTCGTCTCTTAACTCGTCGACGGTTGTCTTCGATTCGTATCGAGCCGCTCTGATTTCTTCTTTTAATTCCTCCCTCAATTTCTCTAGAGATATGGAGAAGATATCGACTATATCGCGCATGGTCGTAATGATATCCTCGTGGGTAGTGTTCTTGATTGTCTGTTTAGTCATCGTATTTTAATTATAACCTAATGGAACATTACGAGAAGATTATCGCGAACGCCGTGAGCCTGCCTGCCGTTAGGCAACACAGCTGCTGTTTTATAGAGAGGAAATTCGAAGAAAAAGCAAAAGTGAAGGTGGATATGGTACGGAAGGATATGATGGTTCTTGGTACGAGTCAGAAATCATAATTTTCAATACCTGCAGATCGTGCATGATGTCTTCATGAGTGACATTGGTCTTGAACAATTTTGGCATCTTGTAATAATTATACCTAATAAAAAATAGCCTCTTGAGGCCATCAGTACGTTTCGTGTTAATTGTTTGGTGCCTGGTGTGAAATGACATTAAGTCATTTCACATGGTGGGCGCGAGAGGGCTCGGGCTTCGCCCCTCGGTTGGCTCCTTCCTACGGAAGATGCGCCAACCGTTCTCACCCTCACGTGAAGCAAAGCAGTTTGCTTCACTTCGCGCCCCAATACAAAATCCACCATAGTTCCTACCCCAACTAGATTCTAACTGTGGGTAGGAACGACGGTGGATGGTGGGCGCGAGAGGGCTCGAACCTCTGACCTCTACCATGTCAAGGTAGCGCTCTAACCAACTGAGCTACGTGCCCTAAAACCTAACTAGATGTTAGGTTTTTCATATTGATGGATAACAACTGAACTGAAACCAGACTACCAATCTGGAGCGAGTTTGGCAAGGGCTGGCTTCTAACCTGTAAACCTGCTTAAATAGATGAAGTGAAAACGACTCCTATAATTTCGAATGATTTAGTCAAAGAGGTTGATGACGAGACGGCGCAACGATCGCTAAAACTCCACCGAAGCCAGATCTACCCAACCCTGGCAGTCATTGTGGTGGGCCAACCCCAGGGGCCCTACATCAGACTAAAAAAAGCGCACGCCAAGTCACTCGGTATTGAGGTGGCGGTTTACGAACTGCCGGCGCACAGTCAGACAGAACAGATCAGCGAGACCATCGAGTGGCTCAATCAAGACGAAGAGACGCACGGCATTATCATCCAGTTACCGCTGCCTGAGCAGTTTTCGACTGCCGACCTAACCGAACTGTTGACCGAGATCGATAAAATAAAAGATGTGGATGGTTTGGGCCAAGGCGCACTTGAGCCCAAAGCCGCCGGTAATTTGAAAGCACTAGAGCAACAGGCCGAGCGAGCTAATAAATATCTGCCGACGACTGCCTGGTCGATGCTGAAATTGGTGCAAGAGTATAATTTAGGGGGTGAGCATAATTTGATTGTGGGGCAAGGCAAATTGGTCGGTCAACCGCTGGCCAAACTGACGCAGGCGCTCAAAATCAAGATCGAACAGGTTGATAAAGATGACGACGTGAACAAGGCGCTGTTTAAGGCCGATCTGGTCTTGGCCGGTACTGATGCCGCCGAACCGTTCATTGATGATAGCTTTACTAAAGAAGGCGCGGCCCTGATAGCCGCCGGCAACGAACTCGATCACAAAAATCTTGAAGGTTACGCCCAGGCCATGACCCCGGCCAAAGGTGGCGTCGGCCCGCTGACCATCTCACTGTTAATGAGTAACCTGGTGCGAGCTTGCGAAAACCAGGTCGCTAAACGATTACCCAAATAAATGGACACTAAACTTTCCAAACTAATTGCCGCCGAGACGAAGCGTCAAGACGAGACGCTGCCGTTAATAGCCAGTGAGAATTTCTGTTCGCAGGCGACGCGTGCGGCCCTGGGTTCGGTTTTTGTCGACAAGTATGCCGAAGGGGAGCCGGGTAAGCGCTACTACGCCGGTAATAAGGTGGTGGATGAGTTGGAACGGCACGTTATCAAACAGTTGAAAGATCTATTTATACCGCGCGAAGCCGACGGCGTGAAGATTGATAAAAAAGATTGGTACGCTAACGTGCAGCCACTCTCCGGTTCACCGGCTAATCTGGCGGTCTACGCCGCTCTGCTCAAACCCGGCGACACCATTTTGGCTATGAGTCTGACTTCGGGTGGTCACCTCTCGCATGGTCACGCTGTTACGCTACCCGGGCAGCTCTATAAAATAGTTAATTACGAAGTCGACCCTAAAGATAATTTTCTGCACTACGACCAGGTACTGAAACTGGCTAAAAAAGTGAAACCGCAGTTGATAATCGTTGGCGCCTCGGCCTACCCACGCATTTTAGATTTTGAACAGTTTGGCGATATTGCCAAAAAGGTCAAAGCCTACCTGATGGCCGACATCTCCCACCTTGCCGGTTTAGTGGCGGTGCAGTGTCATCCGTCGCCCTTTCCGTACGTCGATGTCGTGACCAGTACCACCCATAAAACCTTACGCGGACCCCGCAGTGCCTTTATCATCGCTAGAGTGGAACTGGGCGACAAAATTAAAAGGGGAGTTTTCCCCGGTGTACAAGGCGGGCCGCACCTGAACCAGATTGCCGCGCTCTCGCAGGCTTTGGCCGAAGCGAAGCATCCAAAGTTTAATGCTTATATCCAACGCGTTATCCGCAATACCCAGACGTTGGCCCAGTATTTGGGTGAGGGCGGTCTGAAGATCATCACCGGCGGTACCGATAATCACCTGTTGTTGGTGGATATCACCGCGACCGGTCTCAACGGTCGACAAGCTCAAGAGAAGCTCGAAAAAGTGGGGATAATTGTCAATGCCAATACCATCCCATTCGATACCGGTACGCCAATGCAGCCGTCGGGTATTCGGTTGGGTACGGCCGCCATTACCACTATTGGGGCACACGAGAAAGACATTAAAGTGCTAGCCGAGCTAATTTTGGATGTGCTGCTAAAACGCCGCCCTGCTAAGACGGTAGCGCTAGAGGTGAAGGCGCTGCGCAGTAAGCTCAAGTTAGTCGAAGATCTGGAATTTGCCACCAAAGATTAGAAGAGCTGCGTCTGATAGTATAGAAGTATGGAAAGTGAATCAAAATTTACTCATACAGAATTAGAGCCACCAGAAATTGGTACGGCAGAGTTCAATGACCTCATTGTCCAAGAACAAAACCGAAGAGAAGGCACAACGGTCGCCTATGCCAGAGTTTTAGTTTGGCAAAAACTACAAAACACGAATCCGACCATGTCAGAGTCGGTACAGGCAGAAATGGAAAGTATCAGGGTTTATGTGGAGAGTATTAGACAGAAATACGAAGAGGCGGGTGGTATGGATGATTCCATTGACGAAGAAGAAAGACGTACCGCGGTTATCAGGACAGCGGAACGGATGGTACCAGGCCTCAAGGCAGCCAAGCTTTTTTATCGAACAATAGGTTTCCAGCCGAGAGAGAGCGATGCCGGTCCGTTGGACTATGAACGCATGCAGCATACCTCATTTCAAGTAGACTACCCTAGTTTTCTCGCAGTTCAACTGTTAAATATTTTAAATGAACAACAATGGTCTGAATTTGTTGATCTTTCTACCGAGGCAGGGGTTAATTCATTTATAGAATCCCAACCACTCAAGGGGATGAGGGTTGCTGAAATTGGAGGAGATCAGAGCAGTGTCTTAATGAGACTTGGAGCAGAGGTAGACAACTCTACTACACTTGTTACAGAAGATATGAGTGAATCAGAGCTCGCTCGTTTACACGCAATCAACCTAGATAATTGGCAACAAGTTTATACTGGTGATTATGATATGGTATGTAGTCACATGGTTATGGATACCGGTACCAACATTGAGCAGATGCGCCCTGAGTACACTACAACCGGTGATCAAGTCAGGGGGATAGAATATGCCTGCATGGAATTACATGAAGTATGCAATGCGATGCTTAAATCGGGAGGTCTGGCCATTCATGTTACCGGCGATGCCGGGATTGGTTTATCAGAAAATATTAGATTTTCTAAAAACATTTTACAGATAGAGAAAACATTATTTGCTGACAAGATTGATCGTAGTTGGGGGAGCTGCGATCAAGCTGCTGAAGTAAGTAATTTACTCTATTTTGGTCAAAGAAACAGAGCAGAGACAGATATGGTTCAGACACCATTTTTAGGGTGGACTGGTTTATACCGCAACCTACTCGGTTTCGAACCGGTAATTACAACTCTAGATTGGAGGGATAGACCACATAATAGAGATGAGGCCCCAATATTTGCTGGTGAGTTATCAGTATTGCGTAAAATACAAGAACCTAGGTATGGCGCTCAAGACCTGGCACGTTTTGCCCGAGTTCCTCGAGACATACTTGTTCGATAACAAATAGATCTATTTGCCACCCGTAATTAAAAAGGCCGCCCGACTAGGTCGTCGGGCGGTCCTCGGTCTTGGGCTGCCATGGGTGTGTCACACCACATAGGCCTCCTCTTCCTCCAGCTCTTCCGCGGCCAGGTCGTTGGCCGGGATGACGCCCCACTCCGAGGGCATCAGATCGCCGACATCGAGGCTGGGAACGTCTCGGGGTGCCTCGACGAAGACGTACTGGTCGCCGCTGCGGCGAACCAGCCCGCCGCCCTGGGTCCCCCAAACGGGGAAACGGTAGGTTTTCATTACGCTCCTTCACTCAAGGGCTTCAAACCCTCGATCCACTCCTCGACCCAGATCACATTGGGCAAGGCAGTCAAACGTCCGTATTCAGTCGGTTCGTCTAACGGTTGGGGCATCTCGCTGATGAGTCGCAGCTCATGCAGCAGATCTCGGTGGCTCGTCGGCAGCGAAGCTGGTAGACAAGGCCAGGCCTTGGCAGCCAACCTAGCCAGAGCAGTCAGATCGGCGCAGTCGCCAACTTGCTGCCATAGCGGTTTGAGTGCACTCTCCTGGCTGAAGAGGTGCTCGCAACCTGCCTTCAGGTAGGCACTGAACAGTGCCATCATCAGAGCAGTTTTGAGACTTTGCATATCTTGCCTCCTTCGGAACGCTGCCATAGTAGCACAAAACAGTCTCTCTGTCAATCAACTTGCCGTACCGGTGTAAAAAGAGTAAATTGAGGTTACAACCAGCGAGTGCGACGAAGGGCTACCAACCCCGAGCGCTCCGGGCCGTCGTGACCCGTTATCAACCGAGAGAGTGCCATTAGGAAAGCAGGTGGAACCGCCCGGTAGGGCCCTGCGATCGAGGGCACTTTTTATATCAAGTAGCCTCGATGGTGAATAGTGAACAGTAAATAGTAAAAAAATGATTGAATATACAGATTTTGAAAAAGTAGATATCCGGGTCGGTAAAATAATTGAGGTGGAGGATTTTCCCGAAGCGCGCAAACCGGCCTATAAACTGAC
>JAUSJZ010000035.1 GCA_030647115.1 bacterium | reverse complement strand
CGGGAAAGAAGAGATGTATGCCCGTTACCATGACGGCCTGTTCGGCAACCGACTACGATCTTGGACGTCATTGGCCGAATATCTGGCGAGTGACTACCGGGGTTTGGTCGGCATCCGCTCTACTACGGCCGGCGGCCAGTGTATTTACAACGTCGAACCTACGAATGTGGCGGCGACGGTGGCTCGCGTCTGCACCAGCGGGTCAGTCCACATCAGTGAGATGGCGCCGCACACGCAACACGGTACCATTTCGGGTGAGGTGATGCGTTCGGAATTCGGTCTAGTGTTGAAGTACAGTACGGTGCCAAAGCCGATGCGGGAGGCGCTAGAGGAGGAGATGTTGTTAGCTTGTGGCCTAAGGGCCAAGCTACTGCTACAGGGGTACTGCGACTTTGAGAGCTACGAGCAGATAATGCGTTTGTTGGATGAGCTGTTTTTGGACCATATCGTGGAGTTCAGCTGTTTCTCAACCTACGTCGGTCTGATTCCTCGGCGCAATACCCTCATTTGGGAGGTGCGTCGCTACTAATCCCTTGCCGCCGGTGAGGGATTTTTTGTTAAAAAAACGACCGTGAGCTTGCGCCACGGTCGTGGAGTGGAAGAAGGTAAAAATCAGTCGGTCAGGGAGACGCCCGCCGCGGTGCGGGCAAAGATGTAGTGCGGAGTAAGATCGGCCCGGGAGACGTCAGACCAGATACGGCAGACCTCTCTAAGTTGCCGATCCATACTAGTGAAGACGGCCCGCACCTCGTCGTTAACGGTGAATTTCGACCGCTGCCAACCACCGAACTCGGCTTGACGTAAGTTACAGCCATACTCGAAGCCGACTTGCCAACCCAACGGCAGCAGGTACTGGGCTAGGTGTGGCGGTATGCCGGACCCTACCAGCTGACGGTACTGGTCGGCAGTGCGTTCGGCCGTTCGCGCGAAACAGACATCTAGACAATCGGGGTGTGGCTTGGGATAACGATAGAACCCAAACGATGGGGTAAAGGAGGTGCGTCGGTGTGTGCCCATCCCCATGCGTTGTAGATCGCGCCAGCCACGGAACGACATCAACCCCACGAACCAGACGACACTCGACTCAAAGTCGCGGGGCAACTTCTCGTGGTCGTCACGTTGGTCATCATGAGTGATGTCGTAGTAGCCAGAAGGACAACCCAACAGGCTGAAGGGTCGCAGTGACAGCACCCGGTCGAGGCAACTATTGATCTGGCTATCGTAATGAAAGAGTCTGATGCACGGCTCACCCTTACTCTCCAGCCAAAGCCGGGCCAGTTCGGCCTGTTCCACCCACCTAAGCGGACCAGCCTGACCCCAACCGACAACCTCGCCGGGCAGCAGCTCGGTGTGCCGCACAAAGAGGTCACTGCCGGTCAAGCCACACTCATCGACAATCAACTCGGCCAGTACTTCATTCTCGGCCGTTTGGTCTTGTCTTAGGTGCTTAATGAGCATGGGCAGAGCCTCACCACTGACGGCGGTGAAGACGGAGGTGAGACAGGCGGCGGGGAGCAGATTGCCCAAGACGTCGCAGGTCTCGCCTTGAATACCGCGCTCCAGATCTTTGGGCTCGAAGCGCGATGCATAACGTTCACGGTAGAAAGCGGGCAGAGGGCCGTCGAAGACGGTTCCGGCCAGCCGGCGGTAGTCGGCGAAGCAGCTTCGGTTACTCTCACTCGTTCCCTTGATCTGCCCGGCTACCGGCAGATAAGCGGCCACCTCATCTTCAAAGGGGTAGAGACCGGCCGCTTGCATATTGACGTAACGGGTGGAGAGCTCGATAAAACCGCTCCCGGGGCGGTTCCACTCCAGGCTTTTGGCGGCCAATAGCGAGATACCCTCACAACAGATGTGCACCATACCGGTGCGGGCGATGGAGTTGTGACCGTAGGCGTCGAGCCAGGTGTTGAGGAAGCGACGGCATTTGCTGGAATTGGCCAACAGGCGGTGTTGCTGGGCGATAGCCGCACCGGTGTTAACGAAATCTTGCACCAGTTGGGCCGCTGCTGACGAAAAGGCCACCAAACCAGCCAGGTTTTTGATCTGGTACTGGCGGAGAAAGGCCTCGGCATCACCACCAAAACCACCTTCACTCGGAGGCTGTTGGACGACTGTCAGTTCGCCGGCGAGAGCCGCCGGTAGAAACTGGTCAACGATGATTCCCCGCAGACCACGGGGATTGTTCAACCGCGAATACATGGAACCGAGGGTAGCAGCGGCGGCCGGGGGTAAGGGGAGCAAGAGAAAAACCCGCCGGTTGACGTTCGTAACGAAGGCCGCTAGTATCGCGGTCTCCAGGTCGGTGAAACCGTACGACACCGGTGTGGTGTAGTAATGCCGGGCGACAGTCAGCGCCGCCTCTCGACCGATCGAACTGCTCATAACGAATCCTTTCTACTGAATTGTTCAGTTTCAGAGCTGGCTTTATTATAACAGGCCTAAACGTGCTTGGTAGCTTCCGCCTCTTCGGCAGCAACGGCATCGGCTTTGGTAACGTGAATAGTGCCGTCGGGATGCTCGGCCGGGGCATAAATAGAGAGGACTTTCATTGGAGTAGAGCCGGTATTGATAAAGTTGTGTTGGGTACCGGCCGGTACAAAAAACAATTCGTTTTCGGTAATTGGTCTTTCCTCACCATCGACAATTGCCTTGCCGGCGCTGCCACTAAAAATCAAGACCTGATCGACGGTGTGAACTTCATCACCGATGTCGTCACCAGGCTCTACCGACATCACTACCACTTGACTATGCTCACCAGTGATGAGCACCTGACGGAAGTTGGTGTTCTTGGTCAGCTCATTCATAATCTGTAAATGTTTCATTGGGGCAGGTAATTACTTGTTAATCTTCTGTTCATATTATACGCCGTTATGTCGAATGGTAATACAAAAAACTACCAGCGTGGGCCGGTAGTGAAGGATGCGGGCAAGGGGCTACAGCAGGAGACAACGATAGTGGTGGTGGCCGATCTCGCAAGCCTGCATTCTGGTAAAATCATCAGCGTCGGTCTTCTCGAAGATGTACTCGGTACCGTAACTGTCAGCGAAGTTCGTACCAGCTGGGTTATGGTTGAAGTAGACGTAATCATCGCCACTAATGTAGGCCGCCCCTCGACCACCCAGGGTATTACCGGTGGAATAAGCAATCTGCAACACGTCTTTCAAAAAAGGGATGGCGCGATTGGGGTACTGACCGCTGTAATTCATCATCCAGACCGGCTGGTCGGCGAACCAGACAATGGTCTGCCCGAATGAGACGTGCAGTCGGCTGGAACAGAACATATCGATGAGCGTGAACGAGCCCTTTTCGTACTGGTAACACTTGAAACCCGGAAATTGCGGCAACACCTCCGGTTCCGCTCCACTTACCCAACCGGCCAGCATTGCTTCACAGAACAAGTCGTGAACCTCAAACGCTTGAATGGGCATCTTAGTAGTCTTTCCGGCTGTGACAGCCACTAACAACGTAACAGAGTGGCAGAGGTTGTCAACAAAAAACCGCCGCAGTCAATACTAAAGACCGGAATCAGTACTATCGGGGTTGGCCAACATTTTGGCCAGTATCGCTTCTCTTAGAGCGGTGGCATCAGCCGTTTGCAGGCCGACAATAACAATATGGTTGCTGGATGACCCGGGCTGACCGGTGGTATTAAAACCGCGTGGCTGGCTGTATCCACCACCAGCTGAAGCGTTCTCAACCGTGATAGTCACGAGGCCAAAGATGAGATCGTCTAGGTTACGGCTGATAATAATATTTTGGATGACATTGTAAGGAATATGACGTTCCTGTCTGGTAATAATACCCTGTCTGACGGTGAGATAGTCATCTTCGAGGGCGTAACTGAAAGTGGCACGCTTTAGGATGGGGTATATGACGGCGCTAGCAAGCAGCAACAGGACAAGATAAACGGCATTATTCTGTAAAAAATAAAAGATATTCTGTTGCTGTTTCACAGACAAATCATCGCCGGTCTTTAGCCAGATAAAGACGTATCCAAAAACGACCAAAATAAATTCTTTTAATATACTTCCGAGTATCTCTTTATGTACCCAACGCAGTTGAATGGGGTACTGCTGTTCGGTAATCATTTGGTTTGGTGATGGCCCTTAACTTGCGCTAAAATATCAGCGCGCAGACCGTCGGCGGCCGCTCGTTCGACTCCATCGATATGGGCATTAAAACCGGATGAGATAGTGGCGCTAGAGAGGTGGACGTCGTATAAACCCATCAAACGGTCTAACAGATCTTGATCGACATAGACGTCCTGAATGCGCGAATATGGAATGGTAATTTCTTTAGGAGTGATGGGGTGCTTGCGGATGACAACGTTGTCGGCTTCAAGATCGTAATAATAGGTGGCGAAGTACCAAGATTGGTACCAGTATTGAAACAACAAGAAAACCACTAGAACTAAAAGGCCGATGGCGGCTATCAATCCAAGAACCGAGCCTATTTCAGCATCTCCCATACCTTGAGAGGTAGCAAAAATAATTGCACTCCAAATGATAAAGAGTAAACCAAACCAACCACTGGTTCCGGTCAGGGTTTTTTTAAGAATCTTCTTGCGGCTCAACGGATATTTAGTTCTGGTAGCGCTTTCAGCTATTTGCATTTTTGATAATTACTTAAGTAGATTCTGCCAGAACGCCAGGCTATTGTCCAACAGTTTCGTCAACTACCCGGCAGCCGAGCCGGGTCAAGACAGAGATGGTTTGGTCGCGGTGGTCAGCTTTGACCAAGATGTGGTCGGTAGAGTAGGATGACAACACAAAGATACTGATACCGGCTTTGGCCAGAGCGGTACTCACTTGGGCGAGAAAGCCCACCACCTCAAAGGGCAGGGACAGCTCAAAGGTGAACAGCTGCCAGCCGTCTTCTCTCTTGATGACATCTGTGCCAGGTGGCAAGAGATCGGTGGCGATGACGACTGTCGTTTCGCGGTGGTCATTAATGACGGCCAATGCGTCAGCCGGTATTTTAGAGACGGTAGCCACCGTAAAGGGGGTAACGTAAGCGCGGACGGTGGTGTTTTTGAATAAATCTTTCATTGGGGACGCTGATATAGACCGGAGAGCTTGCTTTGACTGATAATCTTATCTGATAATGTGGCCAAAAGCTCTGGTTTGGTAGTCGTTGGCGGGAGTTCTAAAAGGGTGTTTAGGGCATACAGCGTAAAACGGTAGCGGTGTCTGCCTTTGCCAGGGCAGGGGCCGCCCCAGCCGGTTTGGGGAAAGTCATTCGTTCCTTCGACAACTCCGGCCGGCCAATCGGCCTTAGTGACGGCTTCGGGAATTTCAGTCAGAGCGGGTGGGATGTTCCAGACCAGCCAGTGAGCGAACTCACCCGATGGCGAATCGGGGTCATCGACAATTAAAGCCAAACTGATCGTACCAGCTGGTATATCACCAAAACGTAGAGCCGGGTTAACGTCGGCCCCGTCACAGGTGAACCGGGCCGGGATGTCGGTGCCATTAGCAAATGAAGGGCTAGTGATGGTCATTTTTTAAGTAGATTTAGTAGCTCTTCGGCACTAACTCCATTTTCCTTGATGGCAGTAAAGTCAATGACCTCTTCCCAAAGATACTCATCGTCGGGGTTGTCATCCACATTTGTATTCATAATAGTAATTATACTACTTGTAGAGCTGGCTATGGCTGCCGATAGCGACAAAAACCACCCTATCGGTATCAACATTTTTATAGATTGCCCGAAAATCACCCGAGATATTAATGCTCCGATAACCCTGCCACCGGCCTTTCAGCGGGTGGTTATTCAGTTCAACCTGAAACGGGTCGTTTCGAAATTTAAGCAACCGTCTCTTGAATGATCGCTGGACCTTGGAATCAAGACGATCGTAAGCCTTGGTAAAGCTTTTATGAATATGTGCGTTCACTTTCCGGTTTTTCCAGCCAGGCAATGGCGTCTTCGGCATTATCAAAAGCCGGTGATATATTCTTGCCGGTGACAATATCTTTTTCGACTTCGGCGATTACTGCTTCCAATTCGGGGCTCATCTGATGGGCCAGCGAAAACGTAAACTCTTTGGTTCGAATAAACTGTCGCAGATATACATTAATAACAGTACTCAAGGTCACCCCAAGATCTTCGGCCAACCGCTGCGCCTTTTCCTTTGTTTCTTTATCGGTTCTGATATTGATAACCGTTTTCATATTTATATTGTATATACAGTGTGAATGTTTGTCAAGGGGTACCCATGGGGTGGGATTCGGACTTCGCCTCCACGTTCAAATCCCTCCTTTTATACAGTCCAGACCAACGAAGCCCACGTTATCTGCCAGAGTCCATCTGTACTGACGCCTGCCTGCCGGCAGGCAGGCAGCATAGCTGCTGTAATACGTGATTGATATTGATTGGTTCATACAGTACGTTATTTGATGATTGTTTATTCCGCGCGAAACGTGACATCTAGTCACGTTTCGTGGCGGAGGGTAGAGGACTCGAACCTCTAAGCCCCTTTCGGGGCCCCAGTTTTCAAGACTGGTGCCTTACCAATTCGGCGCAACCCTCCACTGGTTACAGATTAGCGAAAGATCGGGTTGGCGTCTACAATAGGGTGTATATGAGCAGTGAAACCTTCACCGATCGAGTACGAGCGACTGACAAAGCTATACCGATCGGAACGACTCTGACCTACCAAGAAGTGGCCCGGCGGGCGGGTAGCCCGAGAGCGGCGCGGGCGGTGGGGGCGATTATGCGGCGTAATTATGATTTGACCATCCCTTGTCATCGGGTCATTCGGGCCGACGGTGCGGTCGGCGGTTACAATCGCGGCGGGCCGGTTCTCAAAGCCCAACTACTACGACAAGAGAAATTTAGTTTGCGCTAAGTCTATTTACCCGGCCGGCGGATGGTCAGCTGCACGCCACTCTTGCCCGACTCCTGTTTGGCGGTCGGTGGAGCCGAAACTTTTTTGGTCGGTTCGGTCGCCCCCGAACCGGTGCTAGCTCGGTCGGCGTTGACCACAGCGTCTGAATGAACCAATTTAACCCGGTTACGGCCGACGATTAACTGTTGGGCGATACCGAAGATGGTCGAAATAATCCAGTACAGTACCACGCCGGCGTTGACTCTGATGGCGACCAAGAAGGTCATACCGGTTAAGAACAGAATCAGGCCCATACCCTGCGGTTTCTGCCCGCGTTTTAGGCCAATCATCATCAAACTTAACGACTGTAGTAGCTGCAGGCCGATGGCCAAGACGGGCAAAATATAGGTATGATCGGCGGCCGCCAAATTCAGACCAAAGAAATTAGAATTGATAAACTCGGGTCGGGCGACAAAAGGGTAGAGAAATTGCAGGGTGTCATTGCCAAAACCGGCCTGTAAGATTTGATACAAGGCAATGAGAATCGGCAGCTGCACCAACATGGGCAGACACGAACCAAAGGGGCTGATTTTGTTCTTGGCGTACAGATCCATCAACGCCTGTGCCTGCTCTTTCTGATCGGGGTACTGCTTCTTAATTTCGTTCATCTCGGGCTGCAGCGCCTGCATCTTCTTCTGATTCAAAATGGAGTGGCGGTTGGGCACGAGCAAGATGATGCGAATTAAAATGGTAAACAGAATAATAGCGACGGCGGCGCTGTGACCAGGTGTGACGTTGATTAGCCACACTATGACATTGATGAAAGGGACGTTAATTAAACGGAACAACATCTTCGTTTTTAATGATTATTTGGGGGGCACGGGGTCGAAACCACCCTTACTCCACGGGTTGCAACTGATAATTCTTTTGAGACCGAGCCA
>JAUSJZ010000021.1 GCA_030647115.1 bacterium | reverse complement strand
GTGTCACGGTGACCGTTCAAAATACCGTTGGCGTTATCTTCATCTTGCCCGTGCCGGGCGACGTAGATGTTAGTCATATATACCAATTATGGCATAAAAGACCTACAATAAAGCCATGATTAAGGTCATTGCTTTGGATGTCGGCAGCAAAAATGTGGGAGTTGCCCGCTCGCGTTCGGGTGTTATTGCCGAACCGGTCGCGGTCTGGCCGCGCCGCCCCCAAACCGCCTTTCTGCAACAGCTGCGCGACTTGTTGGATACCGAACAGGTGGAGTTGGTGGTAATCGGTCAACCCGCCAAACTGACGGTGCTACAGCAGGTCGATTTTGATGAGTTCATCCACGAGGTGGAGCGACTCGGTGTGCCCGTCGAACTGATTGACGAAGACTTCAGCACCCAAGAGGCCCAGGCCCGTACTAAACCCAAAACCAAACAGCCCCGCGGCCACGCCGATGCCGTCGCCGCCCAGATTATTTTGGAGCGGTATTTGGAACGCTAAGCTGGCCGCGTTTCTCATAATCTGTTGTTCATCAAGAAATGTTATGATATAAGTACAGATATGAAAAAAGTACGCATCCGCAAGTTTTTGTTACCAGTAGCCCTGATGAAAGATAAGGGCTCTTTCATTATTTATACTCCATTATTAGATCTCTCCAGCGTCGGCTCCACCGAGGAGGAAGCGCGCCACAACTTCGTTGACGCTGCCAGTCTCTTTTTTGAAGAGTTAGTCGACGAAGACCGTTTAGATGAGGTCTTAACCGGTCTTGGCTGGACCAAAGTTCGACGTCAGTGGGAAGCACCACAGGTGCTCAATCGGTCAACAGCCATTGCCATACCGGTTCCAGCCTAATTAGATATTATGCCCGGCCTCACTCCCACCAGCTGGCAAAAGTTTGACAAGGTACTAATCAAACTGGGCTGTCAGTTTAAACGTAAGAAGGGCAGCCATCGTGTCTACTGGAAAGCAGGTCTAAATCGCCCCCTTATCATTCCTGAACACAATCAGGAGCTGCCCGTCTTTGTTATCATAAAACAACTTACGGCTGCTCGGAGTGACCAATAAAAGGTTCTTGGCACTTCTGAAAAAGATTAAATGATTGTTTAGATGACAGCCGCCCAGAATGTCGGTAACATAGAGCTATGAACCGTTGGCGTACCTTTTTGGTTACCGTAACCGTTTTTATGCTGGTTATCACCGGCGGGCTCCTCTTTTACATTCGGGAGCTGCGACGTGAAGCAAGACACCGTCGCTATCTCGAGCTCTCTTCCGAGAATAAAGAGGTGACCATCACCATACCTGAAGGATGGCGCCGCGAACAGATTGGCGTCTTGCTGGAAAAACAGGGTGTGACCAACGCCGCCGATTTTTTGGCGGCCACTAAAGAAGATGAGGGGACGCTCTTTCCCGATACCTATCGTTTCTTTAAACTGACCACCGCCAAAGAGGTGCGGGCTAAGATGGTCGATAACTACCGCGCCAAAGCCGCTCAAAATATTGACCGGGACACCTTAATAATCGCTTCCATCGTCGAGCGTGAAGCTAAAAAACCCGAGGAGCGGGCCGGTATTGCCGGCGTCTACTGGAACCGCTACCGCGCTAATCTAGCTCTCACGGCCGACCCGACCGTGCAGTACGGCCGCGATACCAATTTGCTCAAAGAGAAGCAGGCCCGTTTTGGTAGTGAGCCCAGCGAGAAAAATGACCAGGAGCAGAACGACGTCTTGTTGAATTTTGATTTCTGGGGCACTATTACCCGCAACGATTATCAGGGGGTGGATTCGCTCTACAACACCTATCGCAATGCCGGTCTACCGCCAACGCCCATCTGTAACCCGGGGCTGGCCAGTATTGAAGCGGCCCTAAACCCGGAAGAGAGTAACAACCTCTATTTCTTGCACACGAGTGACGGTCAAATTATCTACGCTAAAAACATTGACGAGCATAATCGCAACAAACAAAAATATCTGTAATGCGCCGTTTCCGATTCCGTTTTTCGCCTTTTGAGAAGCTGATACAGGGCATTGCCCAAGATATTGGTATTGATCTGGGGACCGCTTTCTCACTGGTGTACGTCAAAGGCAAAGGCATTGTCATTTCGGAGCCGTCGGTCGTCGCCATCAACAAACGCACCGGTCAGATACTGGCCATCGGCAACGAGGCCCGTAAGATGGTCGGCCGCACCCCCGCCCACATTGTCGCTATTAAACCGTTGGTAGATGGCGTCGTCTCTGATTTTGAAGTCACCGAGGCGATGTTAAAACACTTCATTGATAAGGTGCACCGCTCTAATTTCGTTCTAGTCCCCCGCCCGCGGGTGGTCATCGGCATCCCCTACGGTGTCACCGAGGTGGAGCGGCGCGCCGTGGAAGAGGCGGCCTTAAATGCCGGCGCGCGCCAGGTTTTTCTGATTGAAGAACCCTTGGCCGCCGCCATCGGGGCTCGCCTGCCCGTGCAGGACGCCCAGGGCCAGCTGATTATCGATATTGGCGGCGGCACCACCGAAGTAGCCGTCATCTCGCTGGGTGGTATCGTCACCTCCCGTTCGCTGCGCGTGGCCGGTAATCGTCTGACCGACAGCATCATCGACTTCGCCCGCGAAAAACACAACCTGTTACTCGGTGAGACGACCGCCGAAGACATCAAACTGAAAATTGGCAGCGCCATACCGCTCGAACAACCCCTCACCGGTCAGCTACGAGGACGCGATCTGGTAACCGGGCTGCCGAAACAGATTAACGTCAGTGATACCGAGATTAGGGAGGCAATGAAGGGCACCATTCGACTCATTTTAGACGCCGTTAAAAGCACCGTCGAAGAGGCGCCGCCCGAACTGGTGGCCGATATTATGGAGCACGGGGCTTATCTGGCCGGTGGCGGCGCCTTGCTCCGCGGGCTCGACCGGCTAATTGCCGCCGAAACGAATATGAAAGTCCATATCGCCGATGACCCGCTAACCTGCGTCGCCCGCGGTACCGGCATTGTGCTGGAAGATCTAGACAGTTTACGCGAGGTGCTTCTACCGAGCCAGTTTAACAAGGTATAATAAGGGCCACCATGCCTAACTTACGTCGGTCGTTATCCACCCTGGTACTCCTTTTCATTTTATTATTAATCTTGCCGACCGGTTTCAGTAAAAGTCTGCGCGGTCTCATCTATCGCCCCTTTACCCCCCTGTTACGGTTTACCTCCAAAAGCTCCGACTGGTTCTACACCCGCTATTACAATCTGACGCACATCGGTGAGCTACAGCGGGAAAACGGCCTCTTAAAAAGTAGGGTGGTAAATTTAGAGCAACAGGTGGTCGGTCTGGCCGCCGCCGCTTCCGAAAACGAAACCCTGCGCCAAGAATTGGGCATCACCAATCGCCCTTCGGCCGACGACACTGTCGCCGCTACCATCATCAGCCGTACCAGCTCCAGCATGTTCGGCGAGGCCTTAATTGATGCGGGCCAAAACGTCGGCGTCGCGGTGGGCCAACCGATTATGGCCCAGGGTATTTTTGTCGGTCGCGTTAAAGAGGTCTTTGCCAAAAACGCCCTCATTACCCTCATCAACTCTCCCGACGCCGAGGTGCAGGCCATGCTCACTGACAGTGGCGCCCTGGGTCTGGTCAACGGCGGGCCAACTGGTCTGCACCTGACCGAGATTGACCAGGGTATTACCATTCGTGAAGGAGAGATCGTGCAGACATCGGGTCTGGGCGGCACCATCCCCAAGGGTTTGGTCATCGGGCAGGTTGACCGTCTCATCTCGGACCGAAGCAGCAGCAAACAAGAGGCCTTACTACGCACCACTATCAATTTTAACCAGTTACGTCTGGTTTTCGTGATCTTGCGTACCCCACCCCAATGATTGGCTATCTCACCCTCTGTGTCGTCTTGATCGTGATCCAGTTGAGTTTTGCCAATCTGTTAACTTGGGGTTTTAGTTCCCTCTTCCCCTTCTTAATCTACCTCGTTCTGCTACTATACCTCGACCTTAATAGACCCCTCTGGTGGTCGGTGGTCTTGAGTGGTTTTCTACTCGATGTCTTCTCGTCCCACCGGTTTGGTAATTTTCTGTTCATTTTACTGGCAGTATTCCTGGCGGCGACTCCCCTTTTCAGTACTTCCGATAAGCTCATCAGGTTGGTTCGATCGCTACTGCTGGTTTTTTTAGCGAGCGTTTTTCTGCAATACGTCATTTTGCAGTCATACGCGACCTCTTTAGCAATAATTAGCTGGCCTTTGCTGCTAACCGGTTTGGTCAATACCCTCTGTTTCTATCTGGTATTAGTAATTGTGAGGAGGCTGGTAACGAATGAATGACCCCTTCTCACCCCCACCTTTAGGTTCACACCTTGACCGGTCTGATCATCAGCCGGAAGATTGGCTCTTTTCCCTATCGGGTTTAGATGAACAGCTAGCTGAAGCCGAGCGTCCCGTTTATCATTTTAGAACCCTCACCCTCTGTTTATGCTTGATTCTGTTGCTTATCGGGGGGCGCTTACTGCAGCTGCAGGTAACCTCCGGTTCCCAATGGCGTAACCTATCGGCGGGTAATAGCGTCCGTTTACTCTTACAACCGGCTGACCGGGGGTTAATCTTCGACAGCAACGGTCGGGTGCTGGCCCATAACACCAAACGGGCGACTTTGGGGTTACGCCTGACCGACCTACCGCGCGATTATCAGCTGCGTGAACGGCTTTATGACCAGATCAATATATTTACTCCCATCACCGCTGACCAAAAAAAAGAGATGGAGCAGCTGCGCACCAAGGTCACCGGCGTTTATCTCATCAACACGAACCTGACCAAAGAGCAGTATTTACTGGGCAAGGAGTTCAGCAGCACCCACCCGCCGGTGGTAGTGGGGGAACAGTCTATTCGGGGTTACGAGCAGCTACCCGGTTTGGCCCATCTGTTGGGCTACGTCGGGCAGGTCGGGGAGACCGAGATATCTCAAGGTTACGGCAGCATTGAATTGGTCGGTAAAACGGGTTTAGAGAAGACCTACGAGTCTAATTTGCGCGGTCAGCCCGGTATCCAACATTTTGAGGTGGATTCAAAGGGGGTAGTGGCCCATCAGATAGCCAGTGACCAGAATCGTAACGCCACCGAGGGAGCCGGTCTGAAGTTAGCCCTCGACGCCGGACTGCAGCAGAAAGTGGGTGATTTACTGAAAGAGGCGATTGCGACCAGAAACAAAGATTTTGGTAATACCCCCGAACTCGGGGGCACCGTGATTGTGCTGGACCCGACCAACGGGCAGATTAAGGCGCTGGTCAGCTTACCCGATTACGACAATAACGTCTTCGCTCAAGGTATTACTAAAGATGAGCTGCAAAAACTGTACGGTGACCCCGCCAAGCCGCTCTTCAACCGCGCCACCAGCGGTAAGTATCCACCGGGTTCGACCATCAAACCGCTTATCGCCACGGGTGCGCTCTACTTCAACATTGTCAGCCCTAACTACACCATTGATACCCCGCCCGAAATAACCGTCGGTAACTTTACCTTCCCCGACTGGAAAGATCACGGCGTTACCAACATTAGAACCGCCATCGCCGAATCGAACAACATCTTCTTTTATATGTTGGGGGGCGGCTATCAGGGGGTGCGCGGATTGGGGTTGAGCCGCATTCAAGAGACGCTGAAGTGGTTCGGTCTCGATAAGTCGACCGGTATTGATTTAGACCAAGAGGGGAAGGGGTTTATCTTATCGGAGGAGTGGAAACGACAGACGAGCAATCAACCAATCTATCTGGGTGATGTCTATCACATCGCCATCGGGCAGGGTGATGTCTTGGCCACGCCGTTAGAGATGGCAGTGGCCACGGCGGCCATCGCCAATGGGGGTAAAATGTTCGAACCGCGGCTGGTCGCCGGCTTAACCGACGGTAAGGGTGAGGTCTTCAGAACCATTGAACCGACCGTCAAAAGTACCCTACCGGTGGATAACGGTAAATTACAGATTGTGCGCGAAGGGATGCGTCAGGCGGTGGTTTCGGGATCCTCAAGACCCCTAAACACCTTGAAGGAACCTTTAGCCGGTAAAACGGGTACGGCCCAATTCGGCAATCAAGACCGCACCCACGCCTGGTTCACCGGTTTTGGCCCGTTTGACGACCCCAAGGTAGTAGTTTCGGTTTTAATAGAGGGGGGCGGCGGTAGTTTCGAAGCCGCCATCCCCCTCGCCGAAGATGTCTTTCGGGCCTATTTCAACGAGCCCCGGCCGGAACCCCGACCCGAACCCAAGCCGCAAAACACCGAACCCCAAAGTAACCCTTAAAAATGAATAAACGACTACGCGAACAGGCCCGACGATTAAAACTACGCCAGAAACTACGGCCCGGCGGTTGGAGTAGCGCCAGCTTGTTAATCAAGCAAGCGATTGCCCGCTACGACCTCAAACGTAATCTGACCGCGGCCGATGTCTGCCAGATTGCCAACGACCTGGGTCAGAGGCAGTGGCGGGCCGTCTCTTTTCAAGAGTCGCGTCTGAAAATACTGGTGCCCGACTACGAAACGGTCGCCCAAGTTAAACTGAACGAAGCTAAAATAATCGCCCAAATAAACGAACGACTGGCGGACGATTTGGTAAAAAGCATCGTCTGCCAGTTGCACTGGAGCGACGAATCGGATAGTCTGCAGCCATAATGACTGTCTTGTATCGCGACTTAGAAAAGCTCGGTCTGACCGAAAAAGAGGCCCGCGTCTACTGCGCCTTATTGGAGTTGGGTTCGTCTTCGACCAAAGAGATAGCAGCCAAAGCGGTCATCGGGCGCCCGGCCACCTATCTGGTTTTGGAGGCGCTCACTAAAAGAGGGTTAACCACCAGCATTGAAGAGGCCGGCACCGTTATCTTCACCGCCGAGCATCCCAAACAACTGGAATTGATATTGCAGCGCTCGCGGGCCAAACTGGCCGAACAAGAGGTCATTTTACACGACCTGGAACCCGAACTGGCCGGGCTCTTTCACCACGCCTCTAACCAACCGGCCGTCAAGATTTATACGGGCACAGACGGTTTCTTGGCCATGGACAAAGACAGCTTTCGCCACCGCCGCCGCGGTAAGACCGCCTATTCTTTCACCGCCCTCGATCTGCTTGATTCTTACCAACCCAAAACCAATAGCAATCACTACGCGGCCAAGCGCCTCTATTTTCGCGAACCACTGCAGGTTATCTACACCCATAAGGATGGGCCCCAAGCGGGAGCATCC
>JAUSJZ010000010.1 GCA_030647115.1 bacterium | reverse complement strand
CAATCACCGCGAGATTGAGCGCAAGTGGCAGGCTTATTGGTTGAAACACAACAGCTACGCTACTAAAACTCCCTCGGCCAAGAGCAAGAAGAGATATCTGTTGGCCATGTTCCCCTATCCTTCCGGTGAGGGGTTACACGTGGGGCACGTTGAGGTTTACACGGGTACCGACGTGCTGGCTCGTTATCATCGCATGAACGGTGATGCGGTGTTGCACCCCATGGGTTGGGATTCTTTTGGCCTACCGGCCGAGAATTATGCGATAAAAAAAGGAGTACACCCCAAAGAGACGACCGAACGCAACATCAAGCGCTACAAAGAACAGCTAAACAGTCTCGGTTACTCTTACGACTGGTCGCTAGAGATTACCACTTCGAGCACCGAGTACTACCGTTGGACGCAATGGCTCTTTTTGCAATTGTATTCTGCCGGTCTCGCCTATCAAGCGGAGGCGGCGGTTAACTGGTGCCCCAGCTGTCAGACCGTTCTGGCTAACGAACAGGTCATCGACGGGGCGTGCGAGCGTTGCGGTACCGCGGTCGAGCAGAAACAGATGCGGCAGTGGTTCTTCAAAATTACCAAGTACGCCGAAGAACTGTTGACCAAGTTGGATGATCTGAAATGGCCCGAGTCCATCAAAAACTCTCAGCGTAACTGGATTGGCAAGTCAGACGGTCTGCTTTTTAGTGCTCCGGTTAAAGACTCCGATTTAGTCATTGAGACCTTTTCCGCCCACTACGCCGCCTGTTACGCCGACACTTTTGTCGTTATCGCTCCCGATCATCCGCTACTAGCGGTACTGGTTGCAGAACAACCGAACAAAAAAGAGATTGAACAATTCTGTAGCGATGTCATTAAAGAGCGAGCGGCAACCAGAGAGGCGCCCGAAATTAAAGGTATTTTCACCGGCCGGTACATCAAAAACCCGCTTGATGGCCAAGACTTACCCATCTGGGTCGCTAATTTTGCGATCGCCAGTTACGGCACGGGTATCGTCAAGTGTTCGGCCCACGATGAGCGCGATTTTGCCTTTGCTAAAAAATACGATATCCCCCTGAAAGTTTGTCTGGTACCGGCCGATGAGTCAGAAGCGACCAAGGTGCGCCAGCTGGAATACTGTTACACCGATATGCAGAATGGTATCTTAACCGAACCGGCCGAAGTAGACGGCCAACGAGCCGGTGACTGCAAACAGCTAATCATTGATCACTGCGTTAAGCACGGTTTCGCCGAACCGATGACCAATTACAAATTAAGAGATTGGTTGATATCGCGTCAGCGCTACTGGGGGGCTCCGATACCGATAATTCATTGTGATACTTGTGGTGCGGTACCGGTGCCGGAAGACCAACTACCCGTCTTATTGCCCGATGACGTTGACTTCCAACCGCACGGCCACTCACCCTTAGCCGATAGTAAGTCTTTTGGTGCGGTTAATTGTCCTAACTGCGGTGAGTCGGCCAAACGCGAGACCGACACCATGGATACCTTTGTCTGTTCCAGTTGGTACTATCTGCGTTACCCCAGTGCCGACAGCAAAACGGAACCTTTTAAACCGGCCGACCTGAAAACCTGGTTGCCGGTTGACCGTTACATCGGCGGAGCCGAACACGCCGTCTTGCACCTGCTCTACGCTCGTTTCATCACTAAATTCTTACGCGATCAGGGTTTAGTACATTTTGATGAACCGTTTTTAGAGTTACACAATGCCGGCGTCATCTTGGGGGCCGATCATCAAAAGATGAGCAAGAGTAAGGGCAACGTCGCTAACCCCGATGACATCATCGCCGAGTACGGCGCTGATGTACTACGGCTGCACGAGCTCTTCTTAGGCCCATATAGTGACGAAAAGCCCTGGAGTGTGGAGACAATCAAAGGTTCGCGCCGTTTTCTGGAAGCGATTGTACGATGGGCCGAGAGGCTTCAACAAGACCAAGTCGCTGCTTCGAGCGCTAAGGCTCGCACGATAATCGCCCAAACGGTGGCCAAAGTTACGGCTGATACTAACAGTCTGCACTTTAATACGGCTATCGCCCAGCTCATGACCGCTCTCAACGAATTAAAAAAAGAGGCAGTGAGTCAGACAGATTTTGATACCTTGCTGTTATTACTGGCTCCATATGCTCCCCATCTGACATCTGAAATATGGTCATGGCAGCACCAAGATGATGTTCACCAGCAGTCGTGGCCGGTCGCCGATGTTAAACTCTTACAAAACAACACCTGCATCGTGGCCGTACAGATAAATGGTAAATTAAGGGGGACAATTGAGGCTGCCGTTGATGCCACTGAAGCCCAATTACGAGCTCAAGCCGAAGCCGAGAGTAAAGTGGCCCTCCATCTAGCCGGGAAGCAGATTCAAAGAGTAGTCATTGTACCCCAAAAAATTGTTAATTTCATTGTTACAGATTGACAGCCAGCATATTTACGGGTAAGGTGTGG
Source organism: bacterium (assembly GCA_030647115.1). Lineage (GTDB taxonomy): Bacteria > Patescibacteriota > UBA1384 > CAILIB01 > JAUSJZ01 > JAUSJZ01. Next base: position 71,161 of record JAUSJZ010000010.1, on the reverse strand, counting down.
TGGTGAAGCTAAAAGTCAACCAGTTTATTGGGAGAGATAATGAGACCGAAACTTACCCAATAGACTATCTTGAATATCCGTTAACCGTCTCCCTGTTAAGTGGCGACGAAGTTAACTTAACCCTTAAGGGTGAGGTCAAAATTCCCGAAATCTGTGCCCGGTGCGGCGCTAAAATCAAACTGGCACTAATACTCGATACTCCTTTCACCGTCGGTTTGCCAGATTCAGATTGGCCGGCAGCCGATGGTACGGTTGATTCCGAAGAACTGGTAGCAGCGGCCATCCAACTTAACACCCCCTTAATCGTGTATTGTAAAAAATGTAGTAAATAAACCATGGCTGAACCCAAACAAAAACGGAGCAAGGCTCGAACCAGAAGGGCTTTCGCGCAAAAAACGATCCACCCCCAAGCTGTCGGCAAGTGTCCCAATTGTGGTAAACCGGTACCAACTCATCGTCGGTGTGCTGCTTGCGTTGTAACAAATTAACAGTAATGAACACCAAGCCCAATCGTCATTTGACTCGTCAAGCGATTTTTCAGTCACTCTTTGAGGCCGATTTTCGTGATAATGCTGCTCAAGGCAATTTTGAGCGTATCGCTGAAGAGCTAGATGGAGATTTGGATCTTGATTTCGGCCTTAAAATTATAAAGACTATTTACGATCATCAGACAGAGTTGGATGCCAAAATTATAGAGGCAGCCCCCGATTGGCCAATCGAAAAGGTCTCCCGAGTAGATAAGGTATTGTTAAGATTCAGCATCGCCGAGTTACTTTACCCGAAAGAGATTGACGAGACACCACCCAAAGTAGTTATCAACGAAGCAGTTGAAATTGCGAAACGGTTTGGTAGTGATAATTCCTACAAATTTGTTAATGGCGTTTTAGGTACCATCTTTAGAAAGTATTTAAAAGAAAGCGTATGACATTAGATGAGTTATTCACAAAAACAGATCTGCAACCTAAAGACCGAGAGTTGTTTGAGCGGGCTTTTGTGCACCGTTCTTTTTTAAATGAAAGTAAGCAGTCCGGTTCAGAGAGCAATGAACGGTTAGAGTTTTTAGGCGATGCCGTCATGGAGCTAATTGTGACCGAGCATCTCTATCTTAATTACAACGAACCCGAGGGAGTGTTAACCAACTGGCGCGCTGCCTTGGTCAAAGGTGAGATGATTGCTAAAGTGGCCGAGTCACTCGGTTTTAACGACCTACTCCAATTATCGAAAGGTGAACAGAGTGGTAGCGGTAAGGCACGCAGTCTGATATTAGCCAACAGCTTTGAGGCCTTTTTAGGCGCGCTCTATCTCGATCAGGGTTACCGAGTGGTTGATAAGTTTTTGCACGAACATCTGATCAGTAGTTTGGGCGAAATTTTGGAACAAAACCTTCACATCGACCCTAAAAGCCAACTCCAGGAATTATTACAGAGTCAGCTGGGTCTTACCCCGACCTATACTGTCCTATCTGAAGAAGGGCCAGATCATGACAAAATTTTTACGGTTGAGGTTAAAGCCGGTTCCAAACGGCTGGCTACCGGTGAAGACCGTAGCAAACAAAAAGCCGAAGCGGCCGCGGCTCGCAACGCTCTCACGACCCAAGAGTCGAAGAGCTAACGCCACTCGACCGCCCGTTGGGCGTAATCTAAAATATCACGGGCCACCTCGGCCGAGGCGGTGTTGGTGTCACTATATGTCCCCAAAACCACCGCTATTAGGGTGTGATTTTGCCACTGTACGGCTGCTACCAAATTGTGGCTGGCTGCCGGCGTAAAACCGGTTTTAACACCTATCGCTCCGGGGTAATTCCAGTCCGAGACCAGACGATTAGAGTTCTTTAAAGGGTGGGCAATGGTCCCCTCCACGTTAGTTACCGTTAGCTCTTTAGTGCTGACGTACTGGCGAAAATCTTTGTTGTGTAACGCGTAGGCAGTTAATCTGGCTAAATCTTGAGCGCTGCCGACATTTTGATCATCCAGGCCGGCCGGGTCTCTGTATTGCAGCGTTTTGAGGTTAAGTTGAGCTGCTTTTTTATTCATGAGGTTAACAAAAGCGGTAATGGAATTATCCCAACTGACGTTATTACCGTCAGAGCCGAGCTGTTTGGCTCCAATATAATGGCCTAAAGAGTAAGCGGCGTCATTGCCGGAGTTTAATAGGGCGGAATAGAGCAAATTATCAACGGTGATGCGTTCACCTGGTCTTAGCAAGACAGTAGACCCAATTTGAGCACTCGATCGCTGATCTACCGTGTAGATGTCGGTTTTACGCCCATTCTCTAGGGCTAAAATGGTGCTCATAATCTTGGTGGTACTAGCCAACGGAGCGGGTGTTTCGGCGTCGTTATTGACCAAAAATAGACCACTATCGATGTCATATAGGGTGTAATTTCGGGCGGCGAAATTAGGTGCCGGCTGTTTGAGAACCGGATAATCTGGCAATAGCGGGAACACTAGTTGTTTATCGCTACTTACTCCCAACACCTGTGGTTTATTCAAAGAGTCCTTGAGTGATCTGAATTCATGCCGTAAAGTTAGACCTTGCCACAAGACTACGACCACAGCAAACAAAATTAAACTAACTTTAGACCTGGGCATTATTGTTCGCGGATAGCCAACCCGGCGTAACTACTAATATTGTGTTTGAGCTGTTTTAGACTACCATCAATATTGCTCTCGGTCAGAGTACGGTTATCCGATTGGAAGACAAACCGCAATGTTAAACTACGCCAGGTCGGTTGGTAGTATTCATCAATAACTAAAACATCTTTCAGGTAATCAACCCCTTTTTTCAGGTGAGTGATCACCAAATTAGCTGGTTCAGCCATTGGTAATGAAAGAGACAGATCTCTAGAAGAGGCCGGATAAATGCTTGGCTTCTGGTACAGCTGAATTAATGAGGGGCTGTTGATTAGCCCATCTAAGTTGAGTTCTGCCGCTACCACGTAACGGTTACCTTTCAGTTTGAGTGCCTGGGTGACGGTGTTACTTACCAAACCCAACCAACCCACCCGTTTATTATTGGTAATTATTATTTCGTGCCCTGGTCGTACTAACCTTGACGTCGCCGAACTGTTACTAAAGACTACCGGGAATTCTTTTTCCGTAACGATACCAATGTTTGAAAGTATGCCCTTTATCAGACGGGCTTGAGCTACCGGCTCTTTGGTCAGTGAGACAAGCCCCAAGTGGACGCTCTCGCTAATTCTATTTTGGCTATGACTAAACACGTGGCCAATTTCGGCCATTAGCAGTGATTCGTTCTCAATACTGTTCGTGCCCACTCGGCGCAATAATAGACTGGTAATATTGGGGCGTAAATACTGTTCATTTACGGTAGTGGGGTTATTAATCTTGACCAGACTTGATTTATTGAGGTGAAATAAAGTGGCATCTTTAGAACTTAAGAAAGGTTGTGAAATAATATCGGTTACACCGGCTGCTGTCACTAATGACCTAATAGAGCGCGTTAATGAATATTCGTTCGTTGTCTGCGGCAGGTCAATCGCGGTGCCGATTGGCAGGGTGTTGGGAAGATTATCATAACCGTAAAGTCGTACTAGTTCCTCGACAATATCCTCTTCTCGTTCAATATCCAACCGCCACGACGGTGGTGTTACTCGCAAACCAAACTGACTGGTACTAGTTACCTGAAAACCGAGGGCTGACAGCGCATTTTTGGCAAACTGTTTCTCAAAGTTAATACCGACCAGCTGTCTAATGCGTTCTAAAGAGACGGTAATAGTGACCGTTTTTTTGCGAATGAAATTGAGATCAAATAATTTACCGGTTGGTTTACCGCCACAGATGTCGTTTATCAAGGTAGCCGCCCTTTTTAAAGCGATAATTTGTAGATCAGGGTCGAGACCCTTTTCAAATCTGGTTAATGATTCGGTTCTTAAACCGAGCCGATTGGCCGTGCGTCGAGTGTTACCAGGGTGAAAGATAGCTGACTCCAGCAAGATGGTTTTTGTCTGATAACTAACGGCCGTTCTCGTACCACCAATAATACCGGCTAGGGCCAGTACCCCTTCATCATCGGCAATGACGGTGTCGGTTGTCTTTAGCTGATAATTGACTCCGTCTAGGGCGATGAGCGTCTCATTATTCTTCGCCGGTCTCACCTCGAGGTTAACACCCTTATCGGTCTGTTTCAGTTGGTCATAATCAAAGGCGTGCAACGGCTGGCCGTATTCTAACATGACGTAGTTGGTGATATCCACAATGGCATTGATGGGTCGTATACTGGCTAATCTTAACCTGTTCGACAACCAGCTGGGCGAATTTTGGTTCTCAATGTGGTTGATAACAATGGTGCAGTAACGCGAACAGAAGTCTGTCTTGACGGTTGGTTTAAGGAGAGCGAGTGATTCTTGGTGGCTGAAGGTTCCGAAACTAGGTAGCGTCAACCTGGTCTTTTCAATGTAGGATACTTCTCGGGCGAGGCCGATTATCGAGAAGAGATCTGACCGGTTGGGGGTAATCTCTAGTTTAAAGACCGCACTATTTAACTCTAGAGCACCACTGACGGTTTTTTTATTTTTGGCGCTATCAGGCAAGACCATCAGGCCGGAATGCGAATCAGAAATTCCTAAATCACGTTCACTGGCGAGCATACCGGCCGAATCTATTCCTCTAATTGTTGCATTGCCTAGTGTCAACAGATTCTCTTCATTGTCAAAATAGTAGCCTCCTACCGGTATAAAGGGGACGACCATCTCAACCTCAACGTTGGGTGCGCCACAGACGATTGTTTTGGTGGTCCCCTTAAGGGTCACGGTTACCAGTTTTAAGCGGTCGGCGTTGGGGTGGGGCTTGATATCAATGACGGTAGCCACTAGAGCGGTCGTTACCGGCAGTGGCGGTTCAATTATCTCCTCAACTTCAGCGGCCTGTAGCGTCAGGCGCTCGGCTAAAACGGCCGGGGTTGATTTAATATTAACGTACTGTTTTAACCAGGTGAGTGGAACTATCATAGTTGAAAGAATGATTTGAGAAATGATTCGTCATTATCATATAAAAGTCGCATGTCATCGACCTTATGTCTTAACATGAAGGGTCTCTCTAAACCGAGACCAAAAGCAATACCCTGAAATTTCTTGCTGTTAATACCGGCATTCTCTAAAACCTGGGGGTGTATCATACCACAGCCCAAAACTTCTAACCATCGACCGGTGCCACTCTCTCTCTGCCACCAGATGTCTACTTCGGCACTGGGTTCGGTGAAAGGAAAGTAGTGTGTTCGAAAACGCATTTTTAACTCCTGACCGAAAAATTGTTTCATAAATTCACTCAAGACACCCTTTAAATCGGTGAAGCGCACCTGTTCATCGACAATGAACCCTTCCAATTGATGGAACATGGGCATGTGAGTGGCATTAACTTCGCGCCGAAAAGCCTTACCTGGCACAATGATACGCATTGGTAGGTCATGATTCTTCATAATTGGTATTTGGACGGCTGACGTTTGGGTGCGCAGCATCAGTTTGCTATTAACCAAACTGAAACTATCTTGGGTGTCGCGGGCCGGGTGGTCAGCGGGGAAATTTAGCAGACCGAAGTTATTCTCGTCCGATACAATTTCCGGTCCGGTAAATATTTCAAAACCCAACCGCATAAAAATATCTACCATCCGATCCATCGTTTGGTTGATCGGGTGCATGGTACCAATGGGTAGGTCTAATGGTGGCAGACTTAAATCGAAGCCCGGATCAGCGGTTGATAGGTCATTGTCTTCAAGTTGCTGCTGAACTTTATGCTTCAACCGATTCAAGAGCCGGCCCCGCTCAATTCGCTCTGCCTGCTTCAGCCCAGGCAATTCATCGTAGGCAGCCTTTAAAATACCCTTTCTACCCAGTATCTGGTGCAACTTTTCACTCGGGCTAAGCTTGGAAGAGGCTAATAAGCGGTTAATAGTGGCTTTTAATTCAGTCATCTTTCGGTGTTCGAACATCGGTCTTTTCCGACATAAAAAATAATTCTAATAATACAGTGGCGGCTATTAACAATATAGCATCTATGAGGGTTAACACGCGTAGGCCTTGTAGATAGAGCAGACTGCCACTTAAGATTGCAATCAGTAAATTCTGTCTGATCAGTGTTTTGAGGGTCGATTGGCCGTTATTATTACGGGCGAAAGATAGACGAATAAACATCAACCATGAAAATAGGGTTAGACCGAGAACAGAGGGTAATAAAATGCTCAACTGGGGGTGCCCAATGGGGCTGGTAGTCAGAATATTCCAGAGTAAAAGAGAGAAGGTGACGATACCGGCAAGTGTCAGTGGGATGACACGTCGCATCAGGCTATCGTTTAGACCACTGGGGAGCGCGGCGGGCTTTTTTCAAACCGTATTTCTTGCGCTCCTTGCTTCTGTCATCGCGTGTTAAATAGCCGGCCTTACGCAAAGTCGGTCTAAGATCAGCGTCAAAATCTACCAGGGCGTTGGCAATACTATGTCTCATCGCCCCTTCCTGACCGGTTAGACCACCTCCTGAAACCTTGATACTGATGTCAAAAGCATCTCTTTTACCGACTAAAATAAGTGGGGCGGCGGCATTGGCCGGTAATTCAGCCTCGCGCCCATTAATAGTTACCAGGCCTTTACCGGCGGTGAACATCGACCGGGCCACGGCCGATTTTCTTCTACCGGTACCTCTTAGAGTCGTACTCTTATTCATTAAGATATTGTTTAAAAGGATGATCGTGTTCTAATTGACAGTGCAGGTGCTGCATTAATGACCGGCGGGTTTTGTTTTTGGGTAACATACCAGAGATGGCTTTTCTGACCACTTCAGTAGGTGACATTTCAGCTCGAGTGGTTGTTTTTAGGTTTCCAATATAACCAGTGTGGTGGTAGACATTTTCGGTCAATCGTCTGGTTGTAATGACAATATCACGACAATCTACGACTACCACGTGGGTGAGCGCTCCTTGATTAGACTGAAAGTTCGGTAAATCTTTACCGATCAATAGACCGGCCACCTTGGTAGCTAGTCGACCCAACTTTTGCTCTTTGGCAGATATCTTAACCCAACGCTTTTCCATTTGTGGTAATTATTAAACTGGCTCTATCGGCGGCATCACCTTTTCTGGCGACGACTTTCACTAGACGCACCAGGCCGCCATTTTTTTTAGGCAGTTTTTGACTGAGTGTTTTTAACAAATAATCGGCTGCCAACGTGTTTATTGATGATCTTATCAGACGCTGGTTGGCTAATGTTGGTTGTTGTGCCTTGGTGAGTATTCTTTCGGCCACCGGCTTGGTCGCCTTGGCTCTCTTTTCAGTTGTCATAATTTGACCATTCACAATCAAACTAGATACCAGATTGCTAATTAAAGCGTCGCGATTAGCTTTCTTGCGGGATAGTTTGAACTGTTTGGCCATGATTACAAATCTACTCTGGCAAGGGCCTCTTTAACTTCAGCCAGTCCCTTCGCGCCTAAACCTTTAATGCTCTCTAGTTTAATTTCACTCAAGCGCAATAGCCCACTGACGGTTTTGTAACCGCCTGTCAATAACGCATTGGTGGTTCGAGACGAAAAGCCGGCTTCTTCAATTTTCATCTTTGGTGTTAAGGGCTCGGTAGATGCGGTTGCAGTTTCTGTTTTAGCAGTGGTAGTGATGGGTTCAATCTGCTGTTCGGGCAAGCCACCAATTCTGACAAAGTGATCTACTAGTACCTGTGAGCATTCGGCTAGAGCCTCTTTAGGAGAGACGGAGCCGTCAGTCTCTAGGTGCAAGACAATTTTATCGAGGTTGGTCTCTTGACCGACACGGGTGTGCACTACCTCGTAAGAAGTGGCCACCACCGGTGAATAAGTGCTATCGATACTGATGACACCGACCGGGTTAGATTTGGTGTCTTTCTGTTCCACGGTGACATAACCCCGGCCTTTTTTTACTACAATTTCCAGCTGTAGTTTGCCGCTGCCATTTATATTAGCGATCGGCTGATCTAAACTAGTGGGAGCACAATCGGCGTTGGGTTTAAAATCTTTGCTGGTCACCGGACCTTTAGTAGATTTTTCGAGCAGTAAGGTTGCCTCATCTGTTTTGAGGTCAAAACGGAGCTGTTTTAAGTTCAAAATAATTTCCACAATATCTTCACGCACACCGGGAATGGTGGTGAATTCGTGGTCGGCCCCTTCGATCTTAACAGTATCAACCGCTGCACCTTCTAACGAAGACAATAAGACTCGGCGGAGCGAGTTACCGATAGTGTGACCAAATCCGGCCGTTAGGGGCTCAATCTCAAAAGTGGCCTCTTTAGCGGACTCTTCGGTCATCTTGACAAAAATTTCGTGGTCAAACATATTAGCGTGTATAAAATTCTATTATAAGTTGTTCATTAAGGTTGGTATCTATCTGATCACGACTGCTTAACTCACCAACAGTAGCTGTTTTGCCGTCAGATGTCAACCAACCAGGCATCTCTGAAGTTGGTTTCTCTTTTACCTCGTGTCCCTTCTCTAACTCTATCTTATCACCCGCACGGCATTGATAGCTGGGTATACTGCTTTTTACGCCATTTACCTTTACATGACCGTGGGTGACTAGCTGTCGCGCTTCAGCGTGTGAAGAGGCCATACCGGTGCGATAGACAATATTATCAAGTCTGGTCTCCAATAACCTCAACAGGGCAAACCCCGTATTATCAGCCTTCTGGGCTAAACCGATATAGCGTCTGAATTGTTTCTCTAGTAAGCCATAAATCAGTTTGGCTTTCTGTTTGGCTCTCAACTGGACACCATAATCTGATAATCGACGTTGACGAGCATTACCGTGCATACCGGGGGCAAAGGAGCGTCTCGTGAAGGCACATTTTGGACCCAAACAGCGTTCCCCTTTCAGGAATAGTTTTTCACCGGCCCGGCGGCACTGTTTGCAGGAGTTTATATTTCTAGCCATTTAAGCCCTTCTACTTTTACGGGGACGGCAACCGTTGTGAGGCATCGGTGTGCGGTCGGCGATGCTAATAATATCGGCTCCGGAAGAAGATACCATACGCAAAGCAGAGTCACGACCGTTGCCGACGCCACTGGCGATGATCTCTAATTGAGTTATACCCATCTTTTTCATGGCTTCAATAATGGTTTTAGTAACTTGAGCAGCCGCAAAAGGAGTTGATTTTTTAGAACCCGAGAAACCTTCTTTACCACTACTAGACCAGGCCAAGGTGTCACCTTCTTTATCGGTGAGGGTTAGCATGGTGTTATTAAAGCTAGCATTGACGTATAAAACGCCCAGGCCAATTGATTTCTTTTTTGTTTTGGTTGCTTTGGCCATGGTTAGGTCTTTTGGGCAGTTGGTTTACGACCGCTGCCGACGGTTATTTTTTTACCACGCTTAGTACGGGCATTGGTCTTGGTCCGCTGACCGCGAACCGGCAATTTTTTAGCATGTCTGATACCGCGATAGCTATTCATAGTGGTCTGGTGCTTGATGTACTGTTGGATACTGGAGCGTAAGTCACCTTCGATCTTCAGAGTTTCGAGTTTCGCTCGAAGCAGTTGATCTTCGCTCTCGGTCAGAGCAGAGACTTTTTTATACGGGTCAATATTCAACTCACGGCATATCTGTTCGCTCAAACTACGACCAATACCGTAAACGGCTGTTAAACCGCTCTGCACTTGGGCCGAATCAACAATATTTACACCAGCGATACGCATAATTAGCCTTGACGTTGTTTATGTTTTTTATTTTTTTTACAAATCACCCGCACGACACCCTCGCGGCGAACTATTTGGCAACTGATACACATTTTTTTAACTGATGCTCGGACTTTCATTATCTACGTCTAATGTTTGATGACTTTGTTTCTCTCTTGATAGTCTTTTACTTTCATATTCATCTAAACGTCGTACAATTCTGCCCTTCGTTAAATCATAAGGAGACATCTCGACTGTAACCCAGTCTCCTTCGGTAATGCGGATGTAGTGGACTCGCAGTTTACCGGCCAACCTGGCTAAGATAATGCTGCCGTTCTCTAGTTCTACATCGAAGGTAGTGTTGGGTTTAACCTCTATTACTTCTCCGTTAAATTGTATTTCAGATTTGGACATTAAAAACAAATATGGGTGAAGACCCCTTAAACAATATCAGACTTTTTTACTTTATGCAATAATCTGGTAACTATTTCTGGTCCTTGAGGCGTCACAATAACCGTGTCCTCAAATTGAGCCGCCCAACTCTTATCAACCGTTACTACGGTCCAACCGTCATTTTCAGTGTAAACGTCACCCGAACCGAGGGTAAACATGGGTTCTATAGCCAGTACCATACCGGCTCTGATCTGTGGCCCGTCTGTTTTTACCCCAATGTTGGGTACTGAAGGATCCTCATGCACGGCAGTTCCGACGCCATGGCCCGTGTATGAACGGACGATGCCCAGCTTATTGGCTTGAGCTACTGCTTGTATGGCACTACTAACGGCACCTATTCTCTGGCCCACCTGCGCTTGAGCAATACCAGCCTGTAAGGCTTTCTGGGTAGTTGTTAATAGTGTCCGGTTGGTATCTGATATCGCGCCAGCGGCATAGGTGCGGGCAGCGTCGACGCAGACTCTCTTATACCAGAGACCAACATCGATAGTGACGATGTCCCCCTCTTTTAGCTGGTAGGTACTGGGAAAAGCGTGGATAACCTGTTCGTTGACTGAAATACACGTAGTGTAGGGGTAACCTTCATAGTGCAAAAATGACGGAGTGGCCCTCTCTTTACTAATGAGATTGCCTATCTGTTGGTCAAGGGCCAAGGTCGTGACACCGGGCTTGACACTAGTCTTAATGTCCACCAAAACCCGGGCCAATTTCTGCCCGGCCTGTCTGATAAGGTTTAACTGGGTTGGCGTCTTTATTAAAGCCATTACAAATGTTGTATCTGTTGAGCAATGGTTGCCTCAACCGACTTAATTGGCGGCGTACCGTCAACCATAATTAGGCCTTTCGAAGTCTCTTTTAAGTCGGCGATCGCCGGTTCTGTCTGCTCGTGGTACAACTTTAGTCGTTCGTGAAAGGTTGTCAGATTATCGTCGGCCCGTTTGCTGATGTGTCCCCCTTGCTGCTGGCAGTCGATGACACTAAAACTATTGTCAATATTCTTTTTCTCGCCGTTTCGTAACTCACAGTATTTCCGGGTGGTGATGCGTTCTTGCAATAAATTATCGTCAACCTTAATGGAGATGACAACAATGGGTGGGATGACCCCTTGGGTCTGTAAGTTTAGCAGGTCCTTAGCCTGTTTTTGAGTGCGACAGTAACCGTCTAAGACTAGGCCCTTAGATAAATCAAGCATCTTTAAATGAACCAGCAGTTCCTCTAAAACAACCTCTTCTGGTACGGTTTTACCGGCTATCATTAAAGACTTAATCAACCGTCCGGTATTGTTGTCTAAATCGGCTAATTCTCGCAACAGAGCGCCCACATCGACGTGTGGCAGCCCCAGGCTGTCTGCAACCGCCTCGGCTTGAGTGCCTTTGCCACTACCAGGTGGCCCCACAAACAAAAAAGTAAAGCGTTTCATTAGAGATTACTTATTTTAGCGATGTACCAGATACCATTGTCACCCTTGTCTTGGGGTTGTATTAGTTCAACTATAAACTTTTGTGTTCCGTGTTGCACCTCAACCGTAGCCGTACCGGCACTCTTGTCTTGGGCGGTCATAGACAACGGGTCATCGTTAATTAAATGATAGTCTACTGGCATTGTTCGCCGTACAACTTCTAAGACATCCTTTCGCCAGGTCTGTTCACCGTGGTTAACGACAGTTTGAGTTTTCTGACCGTCATCAGCAGATATATTCAAGGTTTCGGTCTTGGTAACCTGGCCGTTCTTATTAAGTGGAATTATCAATTTCATACCGGTTTTTAACGGTGTGTTTTCGGTGATTGCGTTAGCGCTGGCGATGGTTGTCCAAAGCACATCATATTTCAACCCGATCAGAAATAAGGTCTCCCCGTCGGTAACATTATGGGTGACCGTAGCGGCGCCGTCGGTCAGTGTTTCCGCCTGGGCGACAATTTCCGTCTCGGTCGGTGTTGTGGTGGCACCGGTGGAGACTGTGGTAGTGGTAGTATTAGCGTCAATATTCAAACTGTCGGCCGCCCGGTTGTAGCCGAGTCTATAGGCGTAAATAATGATAATTGATATTAAAACTAGTGTAGAACAGGCTCTCATGCCATATGTTCGTAGGTTCTGGCCGCAATTTGAGTTTCAATCTGTCGTATCGTATCTAAAACCACGCTAACAACGATTAGAATACTGGTGCCGCCGAGCGATATTGTCTGTATTTTCGTCATGTTTTGGATGGCAATCGGCATGATGGCGATAATACCCAGAAAGAGGGCCCCTGGAAAGGTCAGACGATTAACCACATTATAAATAAAGTAGGCCGTATCGTTACCGGGTCTAATACCGGGGACAAAACCTCCTTGGCGTTGCAGATTCTCCGCCATCTCTTCTGGCTTAATGATGATAAAGGTGTAGAAATAAGAGAAGGCAAAGACCAAGACAAAATAAGCCAGTGAGTAAAACCAGTGACGTTGGTCAAAAACGGTTACGAGAAATTGAGCCGTATGGGCTATCCACAGAGTGGCACTTTTTTGAAAAAATTGGCCGGCGATTGAGGGTATCAGTATTAAGGAGATGGCGAAGATAATTGGTATGACACCGGCACTATTAATCTTGACCGGTAGGGTGGAGTTTACTCGGCCCAGCATACCCCGGCCTCTGGTACTCCTGGCGTAAGTAATGGGTATATTACGGACCCCTTCGGTTACCATGACTACTACTGCCAGGGTGATTAAAGCTACGGCCAAAAACACGATTAGGTTGAGTGAAGAAGTTCCTCCAGCGGTAACGTTTCTGGTAGTTTGGGCAAATGAGTTCTCAAAGCCGGCAATGATACCAATGGTGATGATGAGGGACATGCCGTTACCAATACCGTATTCTGAAATAAGTTCACCAATCCACATTAAAAAGAGGGTGCCAGCGGTGGAAACGGTGAGCATTAATAACAGAGATGAGGCATTCCAGCTATCTATCACTCCGGAATTTCGGAGCAGGGTCAGGGTACCAAAAGATTGGATAATTGCCAGCGGCACGGCGGCCAATCTGGTGTATTGATTAATCTTCTGGCGGCCGATCTCACCTTCCTTCTGTAAACTTTCTAAGGAAGGAATAATATACCCCAGTAGCTGGAAGATGATTGAAGCGGTGATGTATGGTCCGACTCCCATTAGAGCGATGGAGATATTCATCAGACCGCCTCCGGTAAAGAGGTTGAGTAGATTTAGAGCCTGATTGGCTTGAAAGAAATTGGCTAGCTGTTGGCCGCTAACACCAGGTAATGGCACAACTGAAACGACTCTGGTGAGGGCCAGCAAACCCACTACTATCAAGATTCTTTTCCTTAATTCAGGAATTCTGAATATAGTGATGAGTGTTTTAAGCGGTTTCAACTTTAACGACTATGCTTTTGGAGTGAGCAATAGCTGAATCTAGCTTTAGATCGAAGTCTTGTTTGGTCCCCATGATAACCTTAACGACCGCCTTAGGCGGCAATTTTTGAGGTAGTAGGCCGTGGTGCTGCAGTTCCTTAATAGTAATCGCATCGTCTTTTTGGAAAAACTGTGCCAGTCTATCGGTGGTAAGGCTGTAATATCGATTGACCACCTTATTGCCCTCAATCTTGGGCAGGCGCATCTGCAACGGGCTGGCACCGGTGGTGAAGCCGGAGTGTCTTTTCTTACCGGTACGTGAGTTTTGCCCTTTGGTGCCTCGGCCGGCGGTCTTACCTTGACCGGCAGCAATGCCGCGGCCAACTCTCTTTTTCGAATGGTGTATTTTTACTAAGGCAATCATTGGGTTAAATTACGCTTCTTAAGGTTCTCTAGGGCTTCTAGGGTAGCAAAGACGCAGTTTAGCTTGTTATTTGACCCGAGACTCTTAGAGACAATGTTCTTGTAGCCGGCGAGCTCTAAAACCGTTCTGGCGGTACCGCCGGAGACGAGTGAAGAACCCTCTGGAGCTGGGAAAAGAACAATCTCACTGGCCGAATAACGGGCTCTGGTCTCGTGTGGTATGGAACCACTATCGGTAATTACCACGTCTAACATCTTCTTTTTAGCAGTCTCAATCGCCTTTCGCATGGCGGTTGGTACTTCCGAACCCTTAGCAATGCCGGCTCCAATTCGGCCTTTCTTATTGCCGATGACTACCAATACTCGAAAACGCATGCGACGCCCACCCTTAACTACTCTGGTAACGCGAGCCACGTCAACTATCTTCTCTTCGTATTCACTAACCGGTCGGGGTCGGTTGCGCTGATTATTGTGACGGTTTTCGTTATTGTACATCTTAGATATTTATACCAGCTTGTCGTAGTTCTTCAACAAATGAGGCAATCTGACCGTGATATCTGTTTTTGCCGCGATCAAAATATACTTTAGTCTGTTTGGCTTGTTTAAGCTGTTCGGCCGTCTGTTGGGCCAATTGCTTGATTCGTTCTATTTTAGTCTTGCCAGCCATTTTTTTCTCGTGTACCCCTAAAATAGACTTATTGTTTTGATCGTCAATTAGCTGTACCGAAAGATAACGGTTGCTTTTAAAGATGCTCAATCGTGGGCGGCTCGAAACAAGCTTGAGCTTATTTCTGACTCTAATTGTTCGGGCTGTATTATTCATTAGGCGGTGCTCTTTAAGGCCTTGCCTACTTTACGAATGATGTGTTCACCACGGTACTTGATGCCCTTACCCTTGTAGGGTTCCGGTTTACGATAATCGCGAATAATAGCGGCTACCTGACCGACCTGTTGCTTGTCGTAGCCACTGACGGTGATGTGGTTCTTCACGACCGTGATTTCAATGCCATCAGGTATGTGGTAGACAATCGGATGTGAATAGCCCAGATGCAGCTCTAGTTCGCGATCAGTAACAGCCGCTCGGTAACCAGAGCCGTGAAACTCAAGCACCTTATTCCAGCCCTCTGCCAGACCTTGAATGGCATTAGCTAGTAGCATCCGTACTGTACCGTGTAGGGCCAATGTCTCTTGATCGTTATTCTTTCTCTTGATTGATAAAGTTTGGTCACTAGTGACTAATTCCAGTGATTTCGGCAAACTCACCGGCAAAACGTTCTTACCGTTGGTCACCTCTAATAGACCGTCTTGTTCATTGACGGTAACGCCGTTAGGTAATTCAATTGGTTTAATACCGATGCGTGACACTTTGTTAGTTTATTTCGACTATTAATTCTCCACCTAAATGTTGCTGTCGAGCGGACTTTCCGGTCAGTAAACCCTTTGGTGTCGAAACAATGATAGTACCGTAGCCGGAAAGTGAAATCGGAATATGCTTGTGGCCAACATAAAGACGACGGCCCGGTTTACTTAATCTCTTCAACCCATGAATCTTATCAGATAGGAGGTTTACCTTCAATACCCGTGGGTTCTGTTCATCGCGGCTGATCTCACCTAAGTAACCTTCTTCTTTGAGCAGCTCTAAAAGACGACTGTTAAAAGACGAAGCTAAAATTTCACATGCTTTGTTTTGGGTCATGACCGCATTTCTGATGCGGGTAATTGTATCTGCAATAGGGTCTGTCATATTACCAACTAGCTTTTTTAATACCGGGTATCTCACCACGTGAGGCGTATTCGCGGAAGCAGAGCCGGCACATACCGAAGGTACGCATATAGGCTTTTGAGCGTCCACAAAGCTTACACCGGGTTACTTTACGGGTTGAGAATTTGGGTTGTCGATTTGCCTTAACTATTAATGATGTTTTAGCCATTGTCTTTTTCTAGGGGTAAGCCTAAATATTGTGCTACTTTATTAACTGTCTCTTGATTGATATTAGATAAAATTATATTGACCTGAATGCCCTGGTTCTCTTTTAGTTCCTCCGGTTTGATATCGGGGAAGATGGCGATGTCTTTAATGCCCAGGCTGATACCAGATTTAGAGACGGCTGTTTTTTTGATACCTCTAAAGTCACGCGTGCGTGGCAGAGAGACGTTAATCAATTTATCAAGAAAACGATACATCTTAGCGCCGCGCAAGGTAACTTTATAACCGACGATGTTGCCCTCTCTAATTTTGAAAGCAGCCACCGATTTACGAGCTTTGGTCGGAACCGGCTTTTGACCGGCGATTCTACCTAAAAATTCGGCTACCTTTTGTCGTTGTTCTTTTTCCACGATACGACCGACACCGACATTTAACACGACACCTTTAATTCGAGGGGTGGCTTCGATGTTCTTCAAGCCCAGCTCTTTTTGGAGAGCTTCGAGGTTCGGCTTCGAGGTAATGATGTTTGTTGGTGACATTATTTGGTGGTGGTCTTTACGGTAACCAATTCCTGGCTTTTGGTGTAACGACGCTCCTTTTTGCCTGCGTCTATCTGGAATCTGACCCGAGTCGGTTTTTTCAGCTTAGCATCTATCAGCATCAGTTTGGACACGTGAACCGGCAAACTCTTTTCAATAATGCCTCCTTGCGGAGTGGCGGCGGTCTTCTTCTGGTGTTTCTTGACTATATTGATACCGTTCACCAAGGCCCGACCGGCGATTATAACTTCAACCTGGCCAATTTTAGTACGGTCTTTACCAGATCTAACAATAACAGTATCGCCTACTTTTATCTTTCTCATAATACTTCTTGCGCTAGCGAAATTATCTTACGGTAACCCATATCTCGTAACTCACGTGGTATGGGGCCAAAGATGCGGGTGCCGACCGGTTCTTTGTTGGCATCAATGATGACCGCCGCGTTTTCGTCGAAACGGATATTGGAACCGTCAACTCGTTGCATGGTTTTTTTCTGACGCACAATGACCGCTTTGACTAAGGCCTTTCTCTTTACCTGACCGTGGGGTGAGGCAACCTTTACACTAGCAGAGATGATATCACCTACGGTAGCGGCATCGCGAGCGGCTCCACCTAAAACCGTAATGCATTCAATGACGCGTGCTCCGGTATTATCGGCAATTTGTAGTCTACTACCTGGTTGTACCATTAGGGTGTTTTAACTACTTGCCAGGCCTTGCTCTTGCTCATTTTAGGGCGATTCATAATGTTTACCTCGTCACCTATACTAACCGTCAAACCGGTTGGTAACACGGCAAAATAGGTTTTGTGCACGGTGTATTTTTTCAGATAGATCGGATGTCGCTTAAAACGAGCCACCTTAACCCGGACCGTGTTTTCACGTACTCCTTCAACGACTCCGGTTAGAATTAGGTGTAATTTCTTATTCATTGGTTGCCAATTGCTTTTCTCGTAAAATAGTCAGAATTCTGGCCCGGGTCATCTTTTTGGAGCTGTCAAGTCTGATCTCCTTTAATTCAGCCCGCAAAGCCACCGGAGTCTTTTTACGCCAACTAATTAATTCGTCTTGGCGTTTCATATCGTCATTCTCGCTTTAATAGCTGTCTTAACCGACAACTTATACGCTGCCAGGTGCAATGACTCTCTGGCGAGGGCATCGTCAACACCGCCGATTTCAAACAACACTCGGCCTCGTTTAACCTTGGCTACATAGTGGTCTACGGCGCCTTTGCCTTTCCCCATCGGAACCTCTGCTCCTTTTTTGGTGAGAGGATGATCGGGAAAGACACGGATCCATACCTGACCGCCACGTTTAATATGTCTGGTAATAGCGCGTCTGGCTGACTCAATTTGACGCGATGATAACTGACCGTTCTCTAATGCCTGCAGACCAAACTGCCCAAAGTTAACGTGGCAGCCCTGTGCGGCTACGCCGCGGTTGCTGCCGCGCTGGTGTTTACGATGTTTAACTCGCTTGGGTAGTAACATAATTAATTTTTAGAGCTCTCTCTTAATGGCTCATCAATACCACGGTAGACCCAGACTTTAACCCCAATGATACCGAAACCGGTTAAAGCGTGCACCAAACTGTAGGCAATCTGTGATTTGAAGGTAGAAAGAGGCACCGAACCGTAGTTTACATATTCAGAGCGAGCGATGTCAGCCCCGTTCAGACGACCGGAGACCCTTATTTTCATACCCTTCACGCCTTTCTCTTTAGCCCGTTCTAATGCCTGTTGTACGGCTCGACGCACGTTAATGCGGCGTTCAATGGAGCGGGCGATATTCTCGGCAATCAATTGGGCCGATAAATCGGGGTTCTTGATTTCGACAATATTAATGCGGATGTGAGGCTGTTGGGCTTTAGGTAAATTACGATACTGGTCTTCAATTAATACCTTGAGACCCTTGGCACCGGCACCGCTACGACCGATAATAATACCCGGCTTGGCCGTTTTAATTTCAATCTCTAACAGATTGGCGTTGCGCTTGATGATGATATCTTCAATGCCGGCTTGATTGAAGCGGGCTCCGATTTGTTTACGGATGGTGATGTCTTCTATTAGCTGATCGCGATATTTGGTACCACTAGAAAACCACTTCGACGGCCATTCAGACCGCAGACCGCGCCTCATTCCGCTTGGATGTACTTTGTGTCCCATAATTATTTAGCGGGCTGTTTCACTTTTGACTGTTTTGGTTTGGTTTCGCCAAAATCGATGCGGGCGTGGGTGGTGTACTTTCTTTTGGGAGTTGATGTTCCGCGTAATCTGACCCAACGACGCATGAATACCGGACCTTTATTACAGGCGATACCGACAATGCGATAGTGGTTCAAATCAATATTAGTGGCAGCAGCGTTATTCAGAGCCGATTTAATGGCTTGATATAACATGCTGGCCCCCTTCTGTTTTTGAACCGCTAAAATATCCAAAGCCTTATTTGTGTTACTACCACTAACCAGGGCACTAACCTGTTGTAGCTTCTTCGGTGAGATGCGCAGATAACGAACGTTGTAGCTGTATATCATCACTCGGTTCTGTTACCAGTTTTAGTGCTGTCGGCCTGATCTTTAGCCATGCGACCACCGTGTCTGGTGAATTTACGGGTCGGGGAAAATTCACCAAGCTTGTGACCCACATGATCTTCAGTGACTAACAGTTCCGTAAAGGTGCGACCGTTATGCACGCCGAAACGATAACCGATCATCTCGGGGATAATAGTAGATGAACGACTCCAGGTTTTGATAACGGTTTTATCACCAGCTCTAAGACGACCAATCTTCTCTAAGATTGAGTAGTGAGTGTATGAACCTTTTTTGATTGAACGGGCCATCGCTTATTTTAGTTTCTTTTTACGGTTGCGTTTGCTAGTCTTCACACCCAAAGCCTGGGCTCCCCACTTCGTTTTGGGTCCTTTGCGTAAACCAATACCGTTATTACCTTCACCACCACCATGGGGGTGAGCGGCCGGGTGCATTGCCTTACCACGAACGGTTGGTCTCTTGCCGAGATTTCTATTTCGTCCGGCTTTACCAATGACTACACTAGCGTTATGTATGTTACTCGTTTGGCCCAAAGTTGCAAGACAACGATCGCTTATCTTCATAATGGTACCGCTCATCAGTTTAACTGTAGCATAGCCGTTATCTAGTCCTTGCAAAATGGCGTAGGTGCCGGCAGCGCGGGCATACTTGCCACCCTGACCCGGCTGGCCCTCAATGTTGTGCACGGTTAAGCCTACCGGTATGTTTTGCAGTGGCAGGGTGTTGCCATCCTTAATCTCGGCCGTGGGACCGTGACTAATAGTGTCACCGACCTTCATGGTTGTAGTGGCTAAGATGAAGCTGTTCTCGCCCTGTTTATTCTCTAGTAAGGCAACTCTGGCGGTACGATTGGGGTCATACTGGATTGCTTTGACCTGCTGTTGACCTTCTAGGTTACGTTTAAAGTCAATGGTACGAAAGAGTCTCTTGGCACCGCCACCGCGATGTCGCACAGTTAAGTGGCCTTGAGTATTTCTACCCGCCTGTTCTTTCTTGCTGGCAGTCAGGCTTTTTATTCTGGTGTTATCGGTGACCATACTAAAATCACGCGCGGTCATGCCGCGCCGGCCGGCGGAGGTTGGTTTTAATAGTCTATTTGCCATCGGTCGGTTTTTCTTCTTTCACGTCAAATAAGTCAATTCTCTGCTTGGGCTTGAGGGTGATTATGGCCTTACGGATGGCACCACGCGAGCCCTTCTTACCTCTGAATTTAACCTGTTTGGCAACGTTGTTGATAAATCTGATGTCGGTCGCATCTACCTGGTATAAGGTCTTTACCAGCGCCTTGATGTGGGCTGACGTATCGGCCTTATTCACTAAAAAGGTGAAACAAGGATGATCTTGGTTGGCTAGAGTGACCGACTTTTCGGTTAGATGAGCTTTCATTGCAGTCGATTTACCAGATTATCAAATGATTCCTTATCAAAAACGATCATTTTTTTGGAGTACAACTGTCGCGCCCCAAAACGATTGATAGAGATTGATTTGGTTTTATCGAGGTTCGAGGCTTTCTTCAGTGGTGAAGCCATGCTTTGGATGACCAGAACGGCGTCTTTTTGAGCAAGATACTGCTGTAGTTGGGTTCTTATCTGTTTAGGAGCGTTAGTCTCGTCAAATTCGGCTACCGCCAGTCGCTTATCTTTGGCGGCCATGGTCAATAAGGCTGCCAGTGCCAACCTTCTCATCTTTTTATTCATGCGGACCGTTTTTTCCTGTTCGCGTCGAGGTCCAAAGACAACACCACCACCGGTCCAGATTGGAGACCGTGAGGAACCGTGACGGGCGCGGCCGGTGCCTTTCTGTTTCCAGGGCTTCTTACCCCCTCCACTAACCTCACCCCTGGTTTTGGTGTGACCGGTCTTCTTGGTGGTAGCACTCTGAACATAAGCCACGTACTGGCTTATTAATAGTGGTGACACCTCGCGCTCGAGCGACTTAGGGAATGTCATCTCACCGATTGATTCTTGGTTAATTAACGAGATGTTCATTGCTGTACTCCTTCAACCGTTAAAATGGTACCACGGCTACCAGGAACGGAGCCTCTGACCAATAATAGGTTTTCTTTGTCTAGGACCGATTCAACAAAGGTAGTGATGGTGGTTTGGGTGGCTCCTAAACGCCCGGGCATCGGTCGACCCTTGACGACTCGTTGTGGATAACCGGAACCAATTGAGCCGGGCGCTCTCATATTATGTGAACCGTGTGATTTGGGGCCAATGCTGAACCCGTGTCGTTTAACGGTACCACTGAAGCCTTTACCCTTAGTGACACCGACAATTTTAACTAATTGGTCGGCCGTGAAATCTTCGAGTTTTGTTTTATCAGATTGGGTCTCTTTGGTAGTCTTACCTGATTGGACAATAGTAGCCGAATAACCGTCTTTGGCGGTTGTCCGTTGTCCAAGCACGTTCAGGGGTTCGCATTTCAAAACAGTGACCGCAGCAATACTACCATCTTGACGATGGATACGAGTCATACCTTGTTTACTAGCAATCATGAAAGCCATTTTATAAAAATTGAGCCATATTAACGGCTCAAACTATTGAGCCGACTTGTCCCCAAATTAGGGTAGTATCGGTTAATTGTTACATCTTCATCTCTACATCTACCCCGGCAGGCAGGTCTAGATGCATGAGATTGTCGATGGTGTTGGAAGCGGGGTCAAAGACGTCAATCATACGCTTGTGCGTGCGCATCTCAAACTGTTCCCGTGAGTCCTTGTGGACGTGCGGCGACCGCAGTACGGTATAAATCGATTTATCGGTTGGTAGCGGTATGGGCCCAATGGTGCGGGCTCCGGTACGCTCAACCGTCTCGATTATCTGCTTAGCGGCAGAATCGATAATACGATGATCATACGCTTTAAGGCGGATGCGGATACGTTGTTTATATGATTGTTCAGTCTTGGCCATCTTCTTATAATTTAGTCTCTGCTAGAGACACAACAGCCCTCTAATTGCTTAGAGAGCTGCTTGTGTACCTATTTGATTATTTTGGTTACTACACCGGCTCCGACGGTACGACCACCTTCTCTGATGGCGAAGCGCATACCATCTTCAAGAGCAATCGGGACGATGAGCTTGATGACTAGATTGACGGTGTCACCGGGCATAACCATCTCGGCGCCTTCTGGCAACTCTACTTCACCGGTAACATCGGTAGTACGCACGTAGAATTGCGGCTTGTAGCCCTTAAAGAATGGTGTGTGACGTCCACCCTCTTCTTTGCTTAAGATATAAACCTCGGCTTCGTACTCGGTATGAGGGGTAATTGAACCTGGTTTGGCCAAAACCTGACCACGCTCAATCTCTTCTCGCTCAATACCACGCAGCAAAATACCGACGTTGTCACCGGCTTGACCGGAATCAAGCATCTTCTTAAACATCTCTACACCGGTAACGATTACCTTGCGGGTCGGTTTAACACCGACTATCTCAACCTCATCGTTAACTTTGACCTGACCGCGCTCAATACGACCAGTAGCGACGGTGCCACGACCTTTGATCGAGAAGACATCTTCAATCGGCATTAGTAGGTCTTTGTCAATTTCACGCACCGGGTCGACAACGTAATCATCAAGGGCTTGAATTAACTCTTTGATCGCTTCGCCGGCTTTCTCATCACCTTCAAGGGCCTTAAGGGCTGAACCTTTGATAATAGGAGTTTTATCGCCGGGGAAATGATATTTGGTTAACAATTCACGGATCTCAATTTCTACCAGTTCTAATAGCTCTGCATCATCAACCATATCTACCTTATTCAAGAAAACGACTATTTGCGGTACACCGACCTGGTAAGCCAAGAGGATATGCTCGCGAGTTTGAGGCATTGGACCGTCAGGGGCAGAGACAACCAAAATAGCGGCGTCCATCTGAGCGGCACCGGTAATCATATTTTTAACATAGTCGGCGTGGCCGGGACAATCGACGTGGGCGTAGTGACGCTTATCAGATTCGTATTCACAGTGAGTGGTAGCAATGGTAATACCACGCTCGCGCTCTTCAGGAGCGTTATCGATTTGATCAAAACTCATCGCCTTAGCCTTACCCTCTTTAGAGAGAACCTGGGTGATGGCGGCGGTTAAAGTTGTTTTACCGTGATCAACGTGGCCAATGGTGCCTACGTTAACGTGCGGTTTGCTGCGTTCAAATTTCTCGGCCATAATAAGCTGTTAGTTTTTGTTATATAAAGTTGTTTCTGAACCCAAACACTCGAGTCAAACGGCTCACTCCTTAAATACTATACCCGATTGGTCTTATCTGTCAACACATCAGTCTTAACTGCTTTTGTGTTTACCGGCAGTTAACTCTTCTTGTATATGACGGGGCACGTCGGCGTAATTGGCAAACTCCATCACGTAATTAGCTCTACCCTGGGTCATAGAACGTAATTGGGTGGCGTAGCCAAACATTGAGGCCAGTGGCACCTCGGCCTGTATAACCTTAACCCCAACCGAACCGCGGTCTTCGGTGTTGTTAACGCGCCCGCGACGGGCATTGAGGTCGCCCATGACGTCACCGAAGAAGTCTTCCGGTGTGGTGACCTCGACGGCCATAATTGGTTCGAGTATAACCGGGTCGGCTTTGCGTACGGCCTCTTGTAGAGCCAGGGAGCCGGCAATTTTAAAGGCTATTTCCGATGAGTCTACCTCGTGGAAGGTGCCGTCAAAGAGTTCGCATTTAACATCGATGACCGGATACCCGGCGATAACACCCCGTTCTAGGGCCTCTTTCACACCGGCCTGTACCGCTGGAATATACTCTTTTGGTATGGTTCCACCGACGATGGAGTTAATGAATTCAAAACCCTTACCTACTTCATTAGGTGAGACTCTGATGTAGACGTGACCATATTGGCCCCGACCACCAGACTGTCGTACATACTTGTGCTCCTGTTCGACCTCTTTACGAATAGTCTCTTTGAAGGCAACCTGGGGAGCACCGACGTTGGCTTCGACCTTGAATTCGCGGCGCATGCGGTCTACCAAGACATCTAAGTGGAGTTCGCCCATACCACCAATGATGGTCTGGCCGGTCTCTTCGTTAGAACTTACTCTAAAAGTCGGGTCCTCTTCGGCTAGACGACCCAGGGCAATACCCAGTTTCTCTTGGTCGGCCTTGGTTTTGGGTTCAATAGCCATCGAAATAACCGATTGGGTGGCCTTAATGCCCATCATAATTAGCGGTGCTTTCGGGTCGGTCAGAGTGTCACCGGTAGTGGTCTGTTTGAGACCGACGACGGCGACAATTTCACCAGCCTCACCTTCTTTGACCTCTTCACGGTGGTTGGCATGCAGACGGAAGATGCGCCCGATGCGCTCTATCTCGCCTTTGGAGGCATTAAGAATGTTCGAACCGCTGTTCAAAATACCAGAGTATATTCTAATAAAAGTCAGTTTACCGACAAACGGGTCCGAAGCGATTTTGAAGGCTAGGGCGGCTAAAGGCTCATCATTGCTCGGTTTACGCTCTAGCTGCTTCTCGGGGTCGTCTGGATCTTCACCGACGGCTGGAGGCAGGTCTAGTGGAGACGGTAGATAGGAAACGACATTATTAAGGAGATATTTTACGATAGCCGTGCGTCCGTCTCCGACGAAAATTGGATAAAGCTCATTGGCTAGCACTGATTTACGAATGGCTGTTCTAATTTCAGCCGTGCTTAATTCCTCGCCTTCCAGATATTTTTCGAGTAGAACTTCATCTGATTCGACGGCTTTTTCGATTAGACGTTCGCGATAAAGATGGGCCTGCTCCTTTAAATCGGCCGGTATCTCTTCTTGTTTAATCTCTGTCTTCTCGTCGTTGGCGTAGACAATAGCCATATTTTCAACCAGATCGACCACCCCGCGGTGCTCATCGCCCACACCAATTGGTAGGGCGGCAATTAGGGCATTTTTGGCCAGACGTTGATTAATTGTCTCGATACAGAGTTCAAAGTTGCCCCCGAGCAGGTTTATTTTGTTAATAAAGATAATACGCGGTACGTTGTTGTCGTTAGCCTGGCGCCACACCGTCTCGGTCTGTGGCTCGACGCCCATTTTACCGTCTAAGACGACTACTGCCCCGTCTAGTACTCGCAACGAGCGCTGAACCTCAATGGTGAAGTCAACGTGCCCGGGCGTGTCGATGATGTTAATACGGTGGTTGTCGGTGTTGTTACCGAAGGTGGGTGTCCAAAAGCAGGTCGTGGCAGCAGCGGTAATAGTGATACCACGCTCTTGTTCTTGCTCCATCCAGTCCATGGTAGCTTCACCCTCGTGCACTTCCCCTATTTTATGGGTAATACCCGTATAAAACAGTATTCTCTCGGTCACGGTCGTCTTGCCCGCGTCAATATGGGCAATAATGCCTATATTGCGTACATGATCAAGGGAGACTTTATCAACCATGGTTGGTATCGATGATATTAAATATTAGTGACGGGCAAAGTGAGCAAAGGCTCGGTTGGCTTCGGCCATACGGTGAGCATCTTCACGCTTCTTAACGGCCGTACCTTCGTTCTTGTAGGCGTTAAGTAGTTCGGTAGCCAGTCTTTGAGACATCTTGACCCCTTTACCGCTGCGGGCGGCAGTAACGATCCATCTTAAGGCTAGTATGAGGCGTCGATCAGGGTTGACCTCAAATGGTATCTGATAGTTAGCCCCACCAATGCGCTTGCTGCGTACCTCTAACAACGGGCCGACATTATCGAGGGCCTTATTGAGCACCTCTAACGGTTTCTTTTCGGTCGTGGCAGCGGCTTTTTCTAAAGCCTGATAGACAATAACCTCCGCTGTCTTTTTCTGACCGCGTTGCATGACGTAATTAACCAGTTTGGTCACGTTAACCGAATCGTACTTGGCATCTGGTATTAAAACTCTTTTTTTGGCTCTCTTGCCGCGCATGGTTATTTCTTGGGTTTTTTAGCTCCGTACAGACTGCGGCCTTGTCGTCGGGCGTCGACACCGGTGGTATCGTATTTGCCCCGTACGACGTGGTAACGCACGCCGGGTAAGTCTTTTACCCGACCGCCCCGTACCAAAACGACCGAGTGCTCTTGCAGGGTGTGACCTTCACCGCCGATGTAGGCGGTTACTTCGTGGCCATTTGACAATCTAATACGGGCAACCTTACGCAGAGCGGAGTTTGGTTTTTTTGGAGTTACGGTGTAGACCTTCAAACAGACACCTCTTTTCTGGGGGGCCTTATTATCGACCGGTCGGCGCTTGAAGGCATTGTAAGCGTATTTCAAAGCCGGAGCCTTGACCTTGGCGGTCGGTTTCTGACGGGGTCTTCTAATTAGTTGATTTATGGTAGGCATTATCTTTTTTTGTAACCAGTACCAGCAGGTATTAACTTACCAATAATCACGTTCTCTTTCAACCCCTTTAAGTGATCAGTTTGACCTCTGATAGCCGCTTGCATCAGTACGTTGGTCGTTTCTTGGAAGGAAGCGGCCGATAAGAAACTCGAGGTATTAAGGGATACTCTAGAGATTCCGAGTAAGATTTCGGTGTATTTGATGTTGTACTTTTCAATCTCGTCGAGTTGCTCTAAAATATCTATCAATTCACCTTCGATGTATTTAGAAGTGCCGGGGTCGGTAATTTGACCCTTACAGAGCATCTTTCTAACCAGTATCTCAATGTGCTTATTATTGATCGGCTGACCTTGGGCGGTGTAGATCTTCTGAATCTCATTAATGATGTAATTCTCGACGGTCTGTCTATCTTTCAGATCTAGGGTCTGTTTCAAATCTAGATTACCTTCGGTCAATGGGTCACCGGACCCTACCATCTCACCTTCCTTGACCAATATTTGGATGGTGTTGTCAAATACTTCTTCTTGCACTGAAGCTTTCTGGCCGTTAATAGTCAATTTCTTGTCTTTGATGGATACTACACCGGCATAGGGAGCCTTCTGAACCTGGCCCTTCTCACTTTTAGCTAAGGGTTGATCGGTTCTCACTTTATCGCCGTCATTAACAAACCAGGTCAAACCCTTTTCCAGTTGGACTGTATCGCTGGCATCAATCATGGAAGCAATAGTGACTTTCTTACCGTTAGCGACGGTTTCGATATTTACCGTACCGGACATAGTGGCCAGAGTGGCTGCCCCTTTAGGAGAACGGGCCTCAAACAACTCTTCTACCCGAGGTAAACCAGTAGTAATATCTCCACCAGATGAAGCGACACCACCGGTGTGAAAGGTACGCATGGTTAGCTGGGTACCGGGTTCACCAATAGCTTGAGCAGCGATAATACCGACGGCCTCACCCATGCGGACATCATTTCCGACCGCTAGGTCTTCACCGTAACAGGTCTGGCAAATACCCCAACGGGTCGTACAACGTAATGGTGAACGAACGGTTACCGAGTCATTCTCTTCCGCTATCTTGGTGGCATTATGGACACCAATCTTCTCACCAACCTTCACTCCCGAGGTCTTTTCAGCCAGGTAACGGCCGACTAAAGCCGTAGTGAATGATTCTCCCAACTCGACAAAGTCTTGTTTATGAAGCTTAATACCATTCTTGGTGCCGCAATCTACCTCGGAGATAACTACGTCTTGGGCGACGTCTACTAAACGTCTGGTTAAATAACCGGCGTCAGACGTACGCAGAGCGGTATCGGCCCGACCTTTACGGGCGCCATGAGTGGAGACGAAATATTCAAAGACCGATAAACCGTCTTTAAAGTTGTTCTTGATTGGAATTTCAATAATGCGACCAGATGGGTTGGCTACCAAACCTTTCATACCGGAAATCTGTTGCATCTGTGACAATGAACCGCGGGCACCAGACTTGAATATCTGTACGACCGGGTTTTTACCGCTTAGTTTACTAATCAGGGCTTTCTCAATTTGTGATTGAGCATCAAACCACAACTCAACCGTTTTCAGATAACGTTCATTCTCTGTTATCAGACCGCGTCTGAACTGCAAATCTACCTGGGCCAACTGCAGCTCGGTCGCATCGATAATGGCTTCCCGTTCGTCCGGATGGACGATGTCGGCAATAGCAAAGGTGATACCGGAATACTCGGCGTATTTGAAACCGAGGTCTTTGATAATATCCACCAGTAAGGCTGTCGTATCGATACCTAGTTTGTTGAAGGAATCACTAAAGAAACTGTTCAATTTTTTCTTATCTAACTCTTCATTCACAAACCGCAGTTCGACCGGAATGCTCTCGTTAAAGATGACTCGGCCGATAGTGGTTTCAACCAGTTCTTGGTGATCTTCGCGTGGATATTGCACCTTTACCTTAGCCCGCAGATCGACTGCGTGTTCGTTAAAGGCCCGAATAGCCTCTTTGGGGCTGTAGAAAATCTTGCCTTCGCCTTTGGCTCCTTCATCTTCACCCGTCAGGTAATAAATACCCAAGGTCATGTCTAGCCGCGGACCAGAAATTGGATCGCCAGAGGCCGGTTTGAGCAGGTTTTTAGAGGATAACATAATTTCAGCAGCCTCTTTCTGCGCCTGTTCCGAGAGTGGTACGTGTACCGCCATCTGATCTCCATCGAAGTCGGCGTTAAAGGCCTGACAGACATTTGGGTGTACCTGAATTGCCTTACCGTCAACCAAAACCGGTTTGAAGGCTTGAATACCGAGACGGTGCAAGGTAGGGGCACGGTTTAACAATACGTGATGTTTGTTGGTTATCTCTTCTAGAATATCCCAGACAAAATCTTCACCCTGCTCGATTAAGCGGGTGGCCTGCTTAACGTTATGGGCGTGGCCGTCTCTGATTAACCGGCTAATAACCATGGGTTTGAATAGTTCAATCGCCATAATTTTCGGAATACCACATTCGTTCAAACGTAAGCTCGGACCAATAACAATAACCGAACGACCGGAGTAATCTACTCTTTTACCGAGCAGGTTTTGACGGAAACGGCCCTGTTTGCCGCGCAGCATATCTGATAGTGACTTTAGGCGACGTTTGCCGTTGGTGGAGGCGGCCACCTTACCGCGACGGGCGTTGTTGTCAATTAAAGCATCGACCGCTTCTTGTAGCATGCGTTTCTCGTTGCGGGTAATAACTTCAGGCGCCCCTTGGTTCAATAGTTTTTTGAGACGGTTGTTACGGTTCAAAACGCGTCGATAAAGATCGTTTAGGTCCGACGCGGCGAATCGTCCGCCATCGAGCTGAACCATTGGTCTTAAATCTGGTGGGATGACTGGTAGTCTGATCAATACCATCCACTCTGGTTTAATCTTGGCTCGTTTAAGGTCAGTGAATAGTTTGATGCGTTTCATTAGTTTGCGCTTGGCTACGGGTGACGCGTCTGCTACCAGAGTACCGAGGGTAGTGATGCGTTCGCTGATATCTACCTCTTTTAAGAGTTCCAAAATGGCGTCGGAGCCAATGCCGACGTCAATAATTTGGCCGTATTTAAGGGACAATTCGTGGTAGCGTTGTTCAGAAATAATTTTGACCGGAGCCAAACTATCTAACAGACTTTTCTCTAGACGATACTGCCCCTCAATCTCATTCAATTTGACCATCACATCATCTGAAGCATCACCTTTTTTAGTCTTGCCTAGAACCTGATCTTTATACTCCTGAAATTCGCGGTCCAGATTTTCAACTGCCTGACGACGGATACCCTCGTTGACTGATTTGATAATGAAAGCGGCAAAATAAACCACTTTCTCTAAATCGCTGACCGATACGTCTAATATGGTCCCGAGCGTACTCGGCACACCCTGGATATACCAGACATGGGCTACCGGAGCGGCCAGATCGATGTGGCCCATGCGTTCGCGTCGTACCGATGATTTAGTGACCTCAACTCCACATTTGTCACAGATAACGCCGCGGTAACGAATCTTGCGGTATTTACCACAGGTACATTCATAGTCTTTAATCGGGCCGAAAATGCGTTCACAAAATAGCCCGTCTCGTTCTGGTTTTTGAGTACGATAATTGATTGTCTCTGGTTTGAGAACCTCGCCATAGGACCAGCGTAATATTTCTTCAGCGCTGGCTACCCCGAGCTTGACCGCCGTAAAGTCAACGGCGCCACTGTTTTCCTTTGGTTGCATATTACTCATTTTTATCTTCTGCTACTGGTTCTTCTACCACAATTTCATCTTGTAGGGTGCCAATCTCGGTCAGATCGGTATCTGGCAAGACAATTTCTTTCTTATCAATGTCGTCTTGCTGTAACTGTCGCATCTTTTCGGCCGCCAGCGCTTCTTCGGCTCGGCCGACCAAATCGACGTTCAAGGCCAGACCGCGTAATTCACGCACTAAGACGTTAAACGACTCCGGTACGCTTGGTTTTTGAATCTCTTCACCCTTGATAATTGATTCATAGGCTTTAGAGCGGCCATAGGTGTCATCTGATTTGATGGTCAGCATCTCTTGCAGGGTGTGAGCGGCTCCGTAGGCTTCAAGCGCCCAGACCTCCATCTCTCCGAAGCGTTGTCCACCAAACTGGGCCTTACCACCTAAAGGCTGTTGCGTAATCATGGAGTAAGGGCCGACGCTACGGGCGTGCATCTTGTCGTCGACTAAGTGGATCAACTTCATAATGTAGTTGGTACCAACCAACACTTCCTGGTCGTAACGTTCACCGGTTTTGCCGTCATAGAGGACAGTTTTACCGGAACCAGGCAAATTAGCTGCTTCGAGTTCACCTCGTAATTGGGGTTCGGTGAGGGCATTGAAAACCGGGATGGCGATTTTCTCGCCGTTCTTACTGGCGGCCCAACCGATGGTGGTTTCGATAATCTGACCGAGGTTCATACGGGAGATGACACCCAGGGGGTTCAAAATAACATCGATTGAGGTGCCATCTGGCAGGAAAGGCATATCTTCTTGCGGTACGATAATGCTGATAACACCCTTATTACCGTGGCGACCAGCTAGTTTGTCACCGGCCGAGACTTTTCTCATCTGGGCTACTGTAACTTCAATTAATTCATAGACACCGGCCGAGAGCTCGTCTCCAGCGTCTTTAGAGAAACGTTTGATGCCAATAACCTTACCGTGCTGACCGTGCGGGAGTCGTAGTGAAGAGTCTCGTACCTCTTTCGCTTTTTCACCGAAGATGGCCCGTAGCAGTTTCTCTTCAGCGGTTAGTTCAGTCTCACCTTTAGGAGTAATTTTACCGACGAGAATATCTCCTGAATGCACCTCGGCTCCTACTCTAATAACACCTTCATCATCGAGGTTGGCGAGGGCATCTTCCGAGACATTGGGAATGTCTCGGGTCAACACTTCAGGACCTAACTTAGTATCACGAATCTCAATGGCATACTCTTCGATATGAATAGAGGTGTATTTGTCGAGTTTAGCCAGGCGGTTAGATACGATAATAGCATCTTCATAGTTGTAACCGCCCCAAGACATATAGGCAACCAAGACGTTCTGTCCTAGCGCCAATTCACCTTTATCGGTAGCCGATGAGTCGGCGATGACCTGTCTCTTGACTACTTTCTCGCCGACACTAACCGTTGGGCGTTGATTAATGAGTGTGCCCTGGTTACTACGGATGAATTTGACCAGGTTATATTCTAGCTTTGATTTACCTTTGACCACGATACGATCGGAGCTGACATCTACTACTTCACCGGCTTCTTCAGCGGTGACGATGGCACCGGAGTCACGGGCAGCCTCTTCTTCCATGCCGGTACCCACTACCGGTGAATCGGGCTTGACACAAGGAACGGCCTGTCGCTGCATATTGGAACCCATCATGGCGCGGGCGGCTTCATCATTACCCAAACCAGGTATGAGGTTAGTAGAGATACTGAAAGTCTGTACCGGTGAGACGTCGACGTGAGTGATATTGGCTGTCTTTTCAATAACTGGGTGACCAAATTTACGCACCGCCGTTCGTTCTTCGGTGAACTGACCCTTCTCGTCTATCAGAACCGATGCTGGTGCGATAACCAGCTGTTCTTCATCACTGGCATCGAGGTAAACAATTTTATCGGTAGCAAAAGGACGACCGTTTTTCTTGGAAACGATACGGTAAGGAGTTTCCACAAAGCCATAATCGTTGATGCGGGCGTAAGATGCCAAATACTGTACCAAACCGACGTTCGGGCCTTCGGGTGATTCAACCGGGCAGAGACGACCGTAGTGACTGGCATGAACGTCGCGGACATCAAAACCGGCTCGTTCGCGTGATAGACCACCGGCACCAGTAGCGGTGACACAACGTTTGTGTTCCAGCTCGGCTAGTGGGTTGGTCTGGTTCATAAATTGGGATAGCTGACTGGAGGCAAAGAACTCTTGTAAAGCAGCGACAACCGGTCGGGCATTGATAAGCTGGGCCGGTGTCACCGTGTCTAGGTCGGAGACCGACATGCGATCACGCGCGATACGCTCCATGCGCATCAGACCTACTCTGACTCTACCTTGTACCAGTTCGCCGACGCTTCTGATGCGACGGTTACCGAGGTTGTCGATGTCGTCTGATAGTGCGCCGGGAGTATTGTTGAGGGCAATAATCTCTTTAATGATGCTGACGATATCTTCTTTACCTAAGATGCGACTCTTCTGGTCTATCTCCACATTCTGGTTGAGTCGTTTGTTTAGTTTGTAGCGACCGACTTTGCCCAAGTCATAACGCTTCAATTGGAAGAACATGTCGTTAATGAAAGTGCGGGCATTTTCGGGAGTGGCTAAATCTCCGGGTCTAATTCTTTTGTAAACCTCGACACAGCCGTCTTCGTCATTTAAAGCGGGGTCTTTTTCGAGGGTGGTGGCAATGTAGCGGTGATCTGGGTGAGTATCGACTCCGGCAAAGAGCTTTTCGATCTGTTCGGTCTTACCGTAACCCAGACTTCTTAAGAAAGTGGTGACTGGTATGCGTCGTTTACGATCTACCTTAACTGATATAACATCGCGGTGGTTGGTTTCAAATTCTAACCAAGCCCCTCGAGCCGGTATTAATTTGGCTCCAAAGAGGTCTCTACCTTGGGTAACTTCTTTAGCGAACAAAACACCGTATGAACGGACTATCTGGTTAACCACAACTCGCTCAATACCGTTGATAATGAAAGTACCGTAGCGAGTCATCATGGGAAATTCACCCAGATAGACATCGTTTTCAATGACTTCTCCACTTACCTTATTAGTGAGTACTGCTCGAACCTTTAAGGCCGATTTGAAAGTTAAGTTTTTATCGCGCGCTTCTTCGGACGTCGCCTTCGGTTTGTCGAAGGTAAAATCTTCGAACGTTAGTACTAAATTGCGACCGGTGATATCTTCAATGGGTGAGATTTCATCTAACAGTTCTCTAATTCCTTCGGTTAAGAACCAGTCATACGAATCGGTCTGTACTTTGATGAGGTTCGGCAATTCGAGTGACGATTCACTGGATTTGCCGATGATCCGACGTTTTTGTGTAGTCATATATATATAAAAACCAAAAGACAGCCCTTAAAAACTGAGCTGTATTACAGCCGGCTTCTAACTTTTAAATCTAACACCCTTATCAATTCTACCTAATAATAATGCATTGTGCAACTAATGTCAAACAAGCTTTTGCAATTGATTAATCAACTCTTTCAGACCTTCATTCGTTACACTAGAGGTAGTCAGAGGTTCTTTTTGAAAAGAGGTCTTAAACTGTTTACTTAAAGACTTTAATTTGGCTTGAGACAGTAGGTCGGCCTTGGTGACAAGCAGTAATTGCGGCTTAGTTAATAGTTGGGGGGAATAGTCGCCTAATTCACGTTCGATCACCTTATAATCTTGCTGGGGTGATTCAGAATCGGCGGCGATGCAGATTAACAACAGAGATGTGCGTTCAATATGAGCTAAAAAGTCATGCCCGAGGCCCTTACCGTTCGCCGCGCCTTCAATAATACCCGGTATATCGGCTATTACTCGCTCCCATTCGTCTCGTTTGACCACTCCCAGATGCGGCTCAAGCGTCGTAAAAGGGTAGGCCGCTACTCTGCTACTGGCTCGAGTAAGGGCGTTCAACAGCGACGACTTACCGGCATTCGGCTGACCAACCAGCCCGATATCGGCAATTAACTTTAATTTGAAGGTGAAGATCGCTTTTTGCCCCTCTTCGCCCGGTTCCGCTTTACGCGGCGCCTGATTGGTAGCTGATTTGAAGTGCCAATTCCCTTTACCACCTCGGCCACCTTTAACAATCGTAAATTCTTCCAGTTTTGATAAATCTTTAACCGTTTCCCCGTTTTGGATGATTTCGGTGCCTAAAGGGACCAAAATGTTAATGTCAGTCGCGCTTTTGCCGCTCTTTAGATCGGTCTGGCCGTTAGCCCCATTAGCGGCTTTAATACGATGTAGGGCCGTTAAGTGAGCCAGAGTTTGCTTATTGGTGTCGGTCTTGATAATAATTGAACCTCCCCGACCGCCATCGCCTCCATCGGGGCCACCATTAGGTCGATACTTCTCTCTTTGAAAGTGGATTAGGCCAGCTCCTCCTTTACCTGATATCAAAGTTAACTCAACCTGATCGACAAAATTCATTAGTCGACGTAGTTAATCGGATTCAACCGAGAACCATTTTTTCTAATCTCAAAGTGAAGGTGGACCGCTCCGATAGGATAAGTACGGCCAGTTGCCCCCATAACGCCCATCGACTGTCCTTGAGCTACTTTCTGCCCTGCTTTAACTGAAATGCTGTCTAGATGGGCATACAGCGTCTCCCAGCCACTACCGTGATCAACCACGATCTTCTTACCATAACCGCCGTCCCAGCCGTCGGCTACCTCAACGACGACCCCATCAGCCGAGGCCATAACAGTTCTACCACCGTCAGGTGATATATCTATGGCCCAGTTGTGATAACCGTTCTTTCCTCTTGAGCCGGCTGGTCGAGCGAAAACGGGCATACCAGAATCTTCATATCTGGCAGCCGAGGTTTCGCGCACGCTTACCTTACGACCGGTATTAGCCTGGGCAACCACTGTTTTCGTATTTTTCTTTAAATAGTCGTCTGAATAGTCAGCAGCGGGTATTTTAATTTGATCACCAATTTTAAGGTGATCGTTATTGGTCAAGGTAGCGTTATCAACCATAATGGAAGCTACTCTAACCCCATAGCTCGAGGCTATCTCTGATAGCGTTTCACCGGCAGCAACAGTGTGATAAACCGGTTTCTCCCTCTTTTCCGGTTGTTTGGGTTGTTCTGTCGGTCTGACATTGGTGCGAGCTAAACCGGGTTTGGTCAAAACCAGGTCTGACGGCATGATTCCAGCTGTGACCACTACATCGGCATCGCGAGTCTCCTCAACGAAAGGAGTGTACTGATCGATAGCTGACATGGTTGTCAGCTTGGTCTTGGGGTCTAACCCAATCAGATCGGAAATAGTCTGAGCGTGGGTTTTGCTTTCAGATAAATTACCAAAAACAGCCGCTGCAACCAGTAATGTTGGTGCCCAGAATATCGGTTTACCTAAAATAGAACCATTTATTGCAAAATATTTTGCTGGCAATAACCGCTTGCCCAAGCGATTAAGACGACCAAGTTTCTGTAAGAGGGAGCGGCGTATCGGAGGTTCCTCTGTATTGGTGTCATTCATTGACTAAAACACTGTACCAGAGCCTTGAATATAAGTCAAGCAGTTTGTCCACAGAGTGGCCCCTAAACCGTCTTTTTGACCTTTTCGACGATGATGGCCAATAAAGTCATATTGGCGGCAATGGCCGTCTCATCTCCTTCTTGAACAGTAAACTCAACCCCGCACTCTTTACCTGCCCTGACCTTGGTTACAATCTCTTTACCAACCCTCAGCTCGGTTATAGTACCAGCTGCGACGGTTTCAGCCCCCTTTCTGATGACTATCTTCTGACCTTTCTCCAGATCACCATCTTCAACCGAGCCACCTACAACCATTTTTTTACGATTGTCTCTGAATCTCTTTAAAATCTGCAGTTTAGCCACTTCTCGCTCCACCAGAAGCTCCGGCATCAGATCACGTACTACTTCGTTAATCAGCTGCTCTAGCTCGTAGATAACCTTGTAGGTGTGTATCTGAACCTTCTTTTGGTCAGCCAATTTGGTAATGATAGTTGGATTCTTCTGATTAAAGACAATAATGGTCGCTTTTGAGGTAGCGGCGGCTTCGATATCTTGTTCACTAACCAGGCCAACGCCGCTCTTTAACACTCTGACGACGACGTCATCATTGGATACTGACTGGACTAATTCGGTAATAGCATTTAGTGAGCCCTGGGTGTCAGCCTTGACTACGAGCAATAATTCACGCTGATTACCGACTAAACGGGAGTTTTTGCCGAGAGCTTCAGCTAGTTTTCTAATTTTATCGCGGTTATTCGAGGCGTTGTTCTGTCGGGCAATGGCTCGGGCCTCATGTTCGTTATCAACCTCTACCAGACGTTCTCCGAAAGAGGGAACGGTTGATAGACCGGCAATTCTAACCGGTTGGGAAGGACGGGCTAACCTTATTTTCTTACCGCGATAGTCTTCTATCAGGCGCACCTTGCCGTAACTGGAACCGATAGCCACGATATCACCTAGTTTAAGGCTGCCGTTCTGTATCAGTACGACCGCAATTGGCCCCAACCCGGAGACGAGTTCTGATTCAATGACTACTCCCGATGCCGGCAACTCCTCATTGGCCTTGAGTTCCATGAGGTCGGTTACCAACAAAATACTATCTAAGAGACTGTCTAAACCCTCTCTCTTCTTGGCTGAAACCTCAACCATTACCGTTTGTCCACCCCAGGCTTCACCAATTAGCTCCTGATCGGCCAGTTCCCTCTTTGTCCGTTCGACGTCAGCTTCCGGCAGATCGATTTTATTGATAGCTACCAGAATGGGTACGTTGTAACGCCGGGCGTGTTTGATAGTCTCTATCGTCTGCGGTTTTACGCCATCGTTAGCGGCTACAACTAAAACTACCAGGTCGGTAATACTGGCACCGTGCTGGCGCATGGCCTCAAAAGCGGAGTGGCCGGGAGTGTCAACAAAGGTGATGATTCGCTCTTTATTCTCATAATTAACGTTAACCTGATAAGAGCTGATGGCCTGGGTTATTCCACCGGCTTCTTTTTCGGCTACCGAAGTATTACGGATAGCATCTAACAGGGTGGTCTTACCGTGATCAACGTGGCCCATAATTGTTACCACCGGTGGTCGTTCGGTTTTGTTAGCCTCATTCTCAACTGCTACCGTTGGTGCCTCTTCTTGAGCGGTTACCAGATTGATGTTGAATTCGTCAGCGACAATTTGAGCGGTATCAAAATCAATATCCTGGTTGATAGTCGCCATAATGCCAAATCGAAATAAAACAGTGATGATATTGTTAACCGAGATATCGGTTAAATCGGACAGTTCTTTAACCGTTAATACCGACGGAATGACAATTTCTCTGGTTTCTTTATCCATTATTAACAACGGTTTCTTGTTCAATAATTAATTCCTCCGGTGCCATTATGGCAACCGATGCGACCTTATCTTCCTTCTTCAGACGCATCACTACTACACCCTGGGTTACCCGACCCAACTTTTTGACCTGTTTGAGCATTGTTTTAATAACCTGACCCCGCTGTGAAGTAATGACGACGGAGCTCTTTTCGTCGGTTACGACTTGAGCACTGACAACCGGCCCGGTACGGCCGGTGACATTGGCGGCCTTGATACCGACTCCGCCCCGTTTCTGGAAAGGAAATTGTTTAACCTCGGTGCGTTTGCCAAAACCGTTACCGGTGACAATTAACAACTCCGATTGGTCTTTGACGGCACTTTGAATAACGGTGGTTGAGACTACCTCGTCATTCTCGCGTAATCTGATGCCTCGCACACCGGCGGCGCTGCGGCCCATTGGTCTGACGTCGGCTTCTTTGTAAACTATCGCCTGCCCCCTGGTGGTAACCTGCATCACCAAATCTTCGGGGCAAGTAATATTAACCCAGCGCAGTTGGTCGTCGTCTTTGAGACTGATGGCCTTGATACCGGTACTGCGGACGTTTTTGTATTGGCTGACCACCGTTTTTTTGACGGTCCCCATCAAGGTACCCATCGATAGATATTTGTTCTCTTCACTCCAGATACTTTTTTCGACGGCAATGACGGCCGTAACGGTCTCACCCGGTGCAATCTGGATAACATTAGCGATGGCGTTACCCTTGGCCTGGCGGTTGGCGGTCGGTAACTCATATACTTTAGTCTTAAAAATTCGGCCTTGGTCGGTGAAAAATAGAATATCATCGTGAGTATTGGCAATTTTGGTATACCAAACGGAATCTTGCTCTTTAGTTGACATGCCCAACACCCCTTTGCCACCCCGGCCCTGTGATTTGTACTCGGTAACCGGTACGCGCTTAATATAATTAGTCTTAGTGAGGGTAACCAGAACCGATTCGTTGGGAATTAAGTCTTCGGCGGTGAACGAGCCCAGGCCTTGTTTGAAGATCTTAGTCCGGCGTTTGTCGGCGTATTTTTCTTTAATAGCCACTAATTCCGATTTAATAACCGCCATCAGTTTGACCTTGTCGGCCAAGATACTCTGTAAATAAGTAATTATGGCCTGCTTCTCTTTGAGCTCTGCTTCCAACCGGTCATGCTCCAAACCAACCAGGGTGGCCAGTCTCATGTCTAAAATGGCGACGGTCTGTTCGTTAGAGAAGCCGAACTTGACCACTAGCTTCTTATGCGCCTCTTCTCTCGTCTTGGAGGCCCTAATTATCTTTACCACCTCATCGATATGATCGAGGGCTTTGATTAAACCTTCTAGTATATGAGCCCGTTCTTGGGCGCGGGCTAGGTCATACTCGGAACGTTTAGTGACTACGACGACCCGGTGATTAATAAAATGTTGGATAATCTCTTTCAGCGAGAGGGTACGCGGTTCAATGCCATCCACCAAAGCCACCGTATTAATATGGAAAGCGGTTTGCAGGGTGGTCAGGCTATATAGTCTGTTCAAGACTTTTTTCGGGTAGGCTGACCGTTTGAGCTCAATGACCACCCTTAAACCGGTTCGGTCAGATTCATCTCTGATGTCAGAGATACCTTCCAGTTTTTTGGTTCGCACCAGTTCGGCTACCTTTAATACCAGCTCTGACTTATTGACCTGATATGGAATTTCGCTAATGACGATGCGTGATTTGCCCTCAAACTCCTCAATTTCGGCGATGCCTCTAATGTCTACCCGACCACGGCCGGTAGCGTAGGCCTGTTTAATGCCTTCAATGCCATAGATATGAGCACCGGTGGGAAAATCGGGACCTTTGATGTGTTCCATCAGTCCTTCCAGTTCAAGGTTGGGGTTGTCAATCGTGGCGGTTACACCATCAATGACCTCACCGATATTGTGGGGCGGTATATTACTGGCCATACCGACAGCGATACCCAAAGTTCCGTTTAGTAATAGTTGGGGCAGGGCGGCCGGCAAAACACTCGGTTCTTGTCTGGTATTATCGTAGTTATCAACGTAGGGTACGGTCTCTTTCTCAATGTCGGCCAACATCAGTTCAGCCAGGCTAGTCATACGGGCTTCGGTGTAGCGCATGGCGGCGGCCTCGTCACCGTCGATGGAGCCAAAGTTACCTTGACCATCAATTAAGCGGTAGCGCATAGAGAAATCTTGAGCCAGACGCACCATGGCCGGGTAGACATTGGATTCGCCGTGTGGATGGTAGTTACCGGAAACGTCACCGGCTATTTTAGCCGATTTGCGGTGTTTCGCTTTAGCTGTCAGACCTAGGTCATGCGTCGTAACTAAGATGCGTCGTTGAACCGGCTTTAAACCATCCCTAACATCGGGTAAGGCTCGCGCAACGATGACGCTCATGGCGTAGTCTAAATAAGATGTACGCATCTCATCGACAACCTCGCGTTGTTCGACGCGCCCGATAAAACTGGCCGGTTTTTTATTATCTTTAGCTTTTGGCATCTTATATATCTAGATTAACCACTTGTCTGGCATGGGTCTGTATAAACCGTTTACGGGGTGGAACCTCTTGCCCCATGAGCATGGTAAACATCTCATCGGCCTTCTCGGCATCGGCCAGGCTCACCTGTAGTAAAACCCGATTTTCGGGGTTCATAGTGGTCTCCCACAACTGTTCGGGGTTCATCTCTCCTAGACCTTTGTAACGTTGGACGTTGATGTTTTTGCTGGGTCGTTCTGTCTTCAACTCTTTAGCAATCTTATCTCGCTCTGCTTCGGTGTAGGCGTAACGGCGGGTATTGCCCTGCATCACTCCGTAAAGTGGCGGTTGGGCGATATAGATGTGGCCCTTTTTAATTAGTTCGAGGTAGTGACGGAAAAAGAGGGTTAGTAGAAGAGTACGAATATGGGCCCCGTCGACGTCGGCGTCAGTCATAATAATAATACGATGGTAACGCAGCCGTTTAATATCCGTTTCGTCGCCGATGCCGGCCCCTAGGGCAATGATAAGTGATTTGATGGCATCGGAGCTTAACATGCGATCTAAACGAGCCCGTTCGACGTTTAATATCTTACCCCGCAGCGGCAAAATAGCCTGAAACTGGCGGTTGCGCCCCTGTTTGGCCGAACCACCGGCCGAGTCTCCTTCTACAATATAGAGCTCGCTTTTGGCCGGGTCTTTCTCGGAACAGTCGGCTAACTTGCCGGGTAGAGTCATGCCTTCGAGGGCACTCTTTCTGATGACCGAATCTCTAGCTGCCCGCATCGCCAGTCTGGCCTGCAGGGTGGTACTACATTTAACGATGATTTGCTTGGCCGTCTTCGGGTTCTCTTCGAGAAAATAACCCAGGTTTTTGGTAACAACCGTATCAACCATGCTGCGAATTTCAGGATTACCGAGTTTAGCCTTCGTCTGACCTTCAAATTGAGGGTCTGGTAGACGTACGGAGACTACAGCCGTCAAACCCTCCTTGACGTCTTCGCCGGTGAAGGAGTCACTCTCTTTTACCAGACTGTTTTTCTTGGCATAAGCGTTGATGACGCGTGTCAGAGACGTGCGAAAACCAACCAGATGAGTACCACCTTCCGGGTTATAAATATTATTAGCAAAGGCAAAGGTACGTTCGTTGTAGTCATCGGCGTAAGCAAAGGCGACCTCAACAATGACATTGTCAACTGCCTCTTCGGCATAGAATACCGGCTCGGCGATTAATTTATGGCTACGTGACAGGTAACGGACGTACGAGGCGATGCCCCCATCGAAGAAGAAATTATATTCATGAGCTCGCTCTTTTCGTTCATCACTAATGGTGATTTTAACTCCTTTAGTAAGATAGGCCTGCTGACGAATATGATTATAGATAGTCTTGCGGCTGTATTTGATGATGGGAAAAATCTGACTATCAGCCTTGAAGCTGATTCTGGTACCCGATTCGTGTTTTTTGTAAAAGAGATCATCTTCTGGTAACTTGATTTCTTTCAGCTTGGCCTTGGCCTTGCCACGCTCGTAATCTTGCTGATAGAACTTACCGCCTATTTTAACCTCGGCCCGTAACTTTTCGGAGAGTGCATTAACAACCGAGACCCCCACCCCGTGTAGACCACCGGACACCTTGTAGCCACCGCCGCCGAATTTACTGCCGGCGTGTAAAACGGTTAGTACTGTCTCTAGGGCTGATTTACCGGTTTTTTTGTGAGTCTCAATTGGGATACCGTGGCCATTATCGGCGACACTGACCCAATCGTCTGCTAAAAGTTTAATTTCGATGGTATCACAGCGATCAGCCATGGCTTCATCGATAGCGTTGTCAAAAACCTCCCACAGTAAGTGGTGCAGACCCTCTTCACTGGTACCGCCAATGTACATACCCGGTCGTTTTCGAACCGGCTCCAACCCTTCTAGGACGGTTATCTGTTCGGCACCGTATTGTTCTTGCTTATCGTTCTCTTTTGGCATTAGGACACAAAAAATAGGTTTCTAACTTCTTTATAGTAGCACTAAATTACTCAACTATCAATGTCGTTTAGGGTGAATAGACGCCCCAACTTAGCGATTACACGATTACCCAATAGCTGCTTTGTCAGACGCCAGGTAGAGGTGGCAAAACCCTCAAAATATAACCCATCCGGCCAATGATCAATTTTACGTTTTGCTCGATAGGGTATTTCTGACAAACCGGCTCTAATGCCTTCTAAAATCTGCAATCGAAATTTACGACTGAACAGAGCCTTTAACTTCCAGTAGTGATAAGCCCTTCTTAACAGATGTTGCCTCAACTTGCCCTTAAATAGCGACCGGATGACCAAAAGGCTATTACGAGCCGACAGCTGCAGTTTTTGATCGAGGTTGAAGGTAGCGGAACCGGTGTGAAAAGCCCGCGCGTCCGGGATGAAATAACTGCACCAACCATCATTATTGGCTAAGAGATGAAAGGCCGTATCCTCGCAGTAACTACCCAATATCTCCGAAAAACCACCATAGCGCAGTAGAACGCTACGTCTGACAACCATCAGAGCCCCGGTTGCTCCCAACACTCGCACTCGATTGTACATCTTATTCTTCGGTGAGAGTAGATGAAAACGATTGTAGCCTTGACCATACCAAGAGTAATTATCGCCAAAACTATCTACTCGCCCGTCGGGTCGGTAGAGACTGCTGGCCAGGCAGTATATTTTTGGGTCTAGTTCTTCAAGATTATTCTCTATAATTACCCGCCAGTCACTAAATAGTTCAACGTCATTATTGATGATAACTACCCACTCGTATTGGGCATTCCTTAACAGGTTATTAACGTTAGCCGCAAATCCACGTTGCGGACCTTTAAAAATATTTACCTTGGTCGTAAAGTCTGACGTCTGCAATAGTCTGGTATCGTCTCCAATTAAAATGCGGGCGTTACCGTCACAGCGTCTGATACTGCGTACCGCTTTCTTGACCAATTTCAAAGAACCGTAGTGCGGTATTAGATATTCCACGTTTCAACAGTAGCAGTTAGCTACTGTGGTCGCTACTGTTCGTTATTGATTAGTAGATAACGGAAGGTAGAATCGGCGGCGACCGGGTTACTCACCCTGACCTTGAAATGCTCCGAGTCGGTTACGGTTGTCCAGAATGATTGCCCGGGGTCGTTCAGCCAGGTGGCAATAACCGAATAATTATTGGTGCCCTGTGATGGAATACTGATGTTAGTCTCAGTCTGGCCGTTGGCAATGGCAGCTTTTTCAGTACCGCCAATCAAATTGGTATCGTCTTCAGAACCGTCTAATTCGTAGTCGGCAGTACCGCTACCCTTGACCATAAAAGTACCGGCTACCGCCAGATCTTTCGTCAGGGTATCAGCGAGGGTTGTCGCCCCGCTCACCACTAAAGTGCCCGCCACATCAATGGAGCCCTGGGCGAGTATCTTACCCGTACTTGGTCTCAAGATTAAATCTTTACTGGTCGGACTGATAATCTCCTCTGCTGTCATAGTGGTACCCTGAAGAGCTTTGACTTCGGTATTAAGCTGTTTTACGGCTTCGGTCAAGACGGCCGTTAGTTTGGGATAATCGAGCGACAAGGTGCCGTCATGATTAGATCCAATTAATTCCGGTAGATACGGTTGAACCTCTTGAGCAACAAAGCCGATCTCGCGTTGGCTACCCAATCTATCAGTATCGAGCCAATTGTAATAGACTCCCCTTAATTGAGAGATCGTATCGAGGGCGCTCATACTGGAAGCCAACGATACGATATTGGTTTTTATATTTTGATCGGAGGCGCTGTTGGTTAGTACCCCATTGGCATCAGAATAAACGGCCCGGTTACCCACCCCGGCTAAGGCACTGTTACGAATATTACCCCCCTGAACATCCAATTTATCCCCGGCTACTTCAGTGCCAATACCTACTCTACCATTGCCATTAATGACAAAGATACTGCCGGTACCGTTATTCTTCACCGCGAATAACGAAGCGGTAGCAACCGTGGCACTGGTGTCGAAGAGAAACTGGGTACCACCCGAACTGTCGGGTTTCTTAGAGAGAAAGTCGATGCTATCAGCTGCTTTAGAGGAAGATAATACGTACGGCAGAGCCGATTGAATACCGTAATCAAAACCAGCCAGATCAATACCAATTGAGAACCCGGCGCCGGCATTGGTGACTCCGGTTAGGCTTAGACTCGCGTAGTCAGCGGCGTTGTTGATTGAGGTTGAGTAATCGACATCGATAAGTGGTGCCGTACCGGTAATCGCCCCCGACTGATTAATATCGAACAAGGTTGTAGTGGTGCCGGAGTCGTTCAAGACAATTGCCCCAGCATCGACGGTAATTGTACTTCCATTATTATAGGCATCGTCGAGACTCCCCGAACCACTACAGGCTGCCCAAGAGAGCGTCGCCGAGCCATTACTCGATAGACAACCCGAACTGTCGGTACTTGGCAAAGTCCAGATGATATTAGTACCGACTGTGGCCGGGCTCTGGAAGGCGACGTAATTAGAAGAATCACTGTCATAGAGCCGCACATCACCCTGGGTTAATAAATCTAGTGAGGCACCGGCGAC
The DNA here is from genome assembly GCA_030647115.1 of bacterium. Lineage (GTDB taxonomy): Bacteria > Patescibacteriota > UBA1384 > CAILIB01 > JAUSJZ01 > JAUSJZ01. The sequence goes on along the minus strand of JAUSJZ010000010.1, from coordinate 26,913 downwards.
AATTAGACTATCATCAGTCTTTAAAGTATCCGTGGTCGAGCGATAGAGAGTGGTATCGGTACCCAAGAGTAAACCACCGACAGCGGTACCGGCCGTTGAAGATAGCTTTAGTGCTGAGGCTGAACCGGCCGCTAGAATCAGACCGTTAGTGGTGTCGAAAGTCATACTGGCCGAGTCTTGTAATAGACCAGAGGCTCCGGCGTAGGTAACACGACCCGATGTCAACCCGCCTGAAGTGATGTTGGCAGCGATGAAAGCATCATCAGTCTTTAAGGTATCGGTAGTCGAACGATAGAGATTAACATCATTGGTGCCAGTACCAGAAGCGCTGACCGCCCCTAACCAGATTTTTCCGTTTTCATCAAAATCAACGCGACCCCAATCGTTGCTGCTTGCCGTATCATTTCTAGTGTAAATGGATACCTTACCGGTCTCGTCGCCAGCGGCACTATCAACTATTGAACCGCTAACGATACCGTACTGGATTACTGACGGTGAGGCCGCATCATTATTGCCATAAAACCGCATCCCACCGATAGCGCTACCGTCAGTGTTTCTGGTCGAATAGGTCGAGATAGTAGAATGACCGGTACTGGCCACTACCATTACGGTGCCTGCGTCAAAACTGGTAATGTCGGTTACACTGGCTCCGGTATCTACTATTAAGACGTCATCGGTTTTGAGTCGATTGGCGGCCGAGCGATAGAGCGTAACGTCTGTTCCAAAATCAATGCCTCCGGCGGCGGTGGTCGCGGCAGTGAAAGTTAATTTAGCCGAACCGGCCGCCGTACCCAACCCCAGCGAACCAAACTGTACGGCCGAACTGGTGGCAATGTCTTGGGGCAGTGACAGCGTTAGATTACCGTTGGCTCCGGTATCGGCCAAAATAATTTGATTGCTGGTACCTAGCAGTATCCGTTCGGCTGACAGGGTACCATTTGCGGCCAGGGTTAGATATTGAGCATCAGTTGGAGCTGCAGCACTCAAACAAGCGGCGATGGAGATAGTACCGGAACCATTACTAGAGAGACAACCGCTACTGTCGGTGCCCGGTAAGGTCCAGACGATGTTAGATGACACGGACGTTGGAGACTGTAAAGCGACGTAGTTTGAGGAGTCGGTATCGTAGAGTCGTAAATCTCCTTGGGCCAATAAGTCAGCCGAGGTGCCGCCTATCACCAAACTGTCATCGGTCTTGAGGGTATTACTGGCCGAACGATAGAGGTTAACATCACCCCCCAAGTCAAACCCACCAGTGGCTCCGGTGGACGCCGGTAGAGAGATCAGACTGTTATTGGCCGCCTGGCCAACTCCTATTCGAGCAAATTGGGGTGTGGCACCCGTTGCAATATCTTGAATGGTATTTATTTTCTCGGAGGTTATTCTAAGGTTGGTGGAGTTATAATCTAAAGCGGCGGTGTTATTATCTACCGTTAAGCCATCGCCCCAGCTAATTGGTGCCTGATAGTCGGCTCCGGCAATAGCATTTTGAATAGTGCCAGATGAGGCTTTAACCATACCGTTAAGACTGGCCGCCAAAACGGTAGTGCCCTGTACGGTAAGGTTGTTTTCAAATAGATAACTGCCACTGACAGTCTCGTTCTCGGTCAAAGTGGCAAATTGAGACCCACTCTTACCACCAAGCTTTTTTGCGTTCTGGGCCACCGGTACGGCCGTCAAAGCCAGTCGATTATCAAATGACTGGTCAAAACTGCCGTTATTATCGGAATCAAACTCCACCAGCAGGTATAGGGCCTCACTATTAAAGTTAACTGAATTGAGGCTGGTGGAATTTCCCAGAATGACCGTAAACTTACCGTAATTGACCGTGACCCCATTGGTAGTTTCCTGCCATAACTGTGAACCACCCGTTTCGACGTTAAAGATGCTAAAACGGAAGTTGTAATTGCCAGTAGGAGTACTGGTGCGGTCTTTACTCAAGATACGCGCCTGAAAAGTAAATTGGTTGATCGTCGCTGCCCTAGACGTTGTTTGTGACGACAACATCAAAACCACCACACCTAAAAATATGGTCAAGAAACGGCGCAAATGTGATGTTAGTCGACTTTGCCCCTTCAAGATAACTTAATTATACACGATACATGGTGACATCCACTTTCAAGCTTGCCAGATGCCGGTCAATGATAATTCCGTTCAATTCATTCGGTTTATAACCTTGTTTAGCAAACGTAAAGTTGTACCGGCCGGGCTGCAGTAGGGTCTTAAAGCGACCCTGTTCATCACCGATGACCGTCTCAATCAACTTATGAACATTGTTGTAAATGCGCACTACCACTAAAGACAGAGGCTCATTGGTCGTGGCAGCCACGACTAACCCAAAAGGTCGCGGTTGTATTCTGATGTATATTTCTAACACCCAAGCCAGTACGTAATAAACTCCCAGACCCCAGGTCAGAACAGACTGTTGTTGGATAAATACACCCAACCACGAGATGGAGCCGATTAACAGTAGTGGAACCCTGATAGTCTCTAGGCCCCTCATCAACTTCGTTTTTTTAAATTTATCTTTCAGTAGCGGTACGTCGTTCTCTAGACTTTCACCCAGATAGATACGACGGTTAATCTTGTAGTGCAGCACCTGCTCCCAATAATCAAAGCCTTCTTTATTAATGGTCAGCAGATACGGTTGTTTATTGTTGGCAATAAAATAGTATCGCCCGTATTGGTCGGTCGTTTGCATGTCAAGGACTCGCCTGGTATCGGGGCGTAATAAAGAGACCTGTGCTCCAGGCACCGGTTTTTTGGTTTTACTGTCCATTATCTGGCCAAAGATTTTTTTTCGACCGGCAAGGGCAACCAATTGTGCTAGCGATAGCAGTGAGGCCAGAAGACGCCCCAGTAGGTTTAGTAGTAATTCACCAATAATAGAGATAGCCGCTCCCGCCTGAATTATTAGGGCAGCAGCGGTTAAGGGTAGTAGGGCCGTCGCGATGGCTGTCAAGAGACTTTTAGCCCGACTCGTTTGCCATGATTTAGGCAGAACACTGCTGGTGGGAGTGCCGGTCTCTGCGGTCAAAATACCGTTTGGAGTAACTACCTCACTGAAAGCGCTAAATTCAGAGACACTGAAATCATCGGTCTTAACCCTGACTTGAGCTCGATATTGTTTGTTAACGTCTAGTTCCTTTAGCTGACGCCACTCTTCACCCCAGCTGTTATACCCTACCCAGCTATCACTAACACTGACAGCCTGACTGTTTGGTATGAAGTAACCCGTATAAGTACCGTCGGTGGAGACTAATCTTAGCTGTACCCGACTGGCTCGATCGTTATCACCCAGTGAAATTTTAACGTTAAGAACTTTCGTGACACCATCAACTGCTTGTAGTGACGGTGCCAAAGGAGTCGGTAGGACCGCCTTAATGGTTACTCCGGCTTCGTTTAGAGTATTGCTGGCACTCTGTGAATTTTGTAAGGGGCTGACCGTGGCCGTTATCGATTGGTTACCAGAATCTCCGGTAAAATTAGGGGCGATGCTGGCATCATCTAGAATGAAATTATTACTTTCACTCCACGCCAGACATTTTGGAGCCATCAACAATAAGGTCAGTGTGACCAACACCAACGCAAACAACTTTGCCCTCTCTCTCATTGCCTCTATTATGCCACAGTCATAAATTATCGTGTAAAACGATCAATAAAGGAGGTAACACCGGTAATAAATTTTTCCACTGAAAACTTATTGGCCTGTTTTCTCATTGAGACAATATCCCAGTCTGCTGGCAGGTGCTGTATCGCCTCTACCAGACTGTCTACCGTCTGTTCGTTAAAAAAAGTGCCGGTCTTACTAGTAACCGTCTCGAGCGAGCCTCCCTTTTTAAGGGCGATCACCGGACACCCGGCTGCCATCGCTTCTACCGGTGCGATACCAAAATCTTCTTCGGCGGCAAAGACGAAGGCTTTGGCTTTAGTCAGTTCTTGTTTAATTTTCGCGGTGTCACAAAAACCTAATAACTTGACTGTCGGTCCGGCCAGCTTTTGTAAGCGACTCTCTTCGGGGCCGGTGCCAATAACGGTCAACGGTAGTTGTAGTTGATTACAGGCGGCAATAATGAGATCTATTCTTTTGTAATAAACTAAACGGCCAATCGTTATCAGCCCTTCGGGTTGGCGGCTGCGTTTGAGATCAATAAAATTCTCGACGTGAACCGGCGGGTACAGCACCTCACTATCGCGCTGGTAGACCTGTTTGATGCGGCGGGCGACATTGACTGAATTGGCCAGAAAGTAATCAACTTTTTGAGCAGACCGTTTATCAAACCAGCGGAACAGGGGCGCCAGAATGCTACCCAATAGTCCCCTCTTATCGGTACCAAAACCCCACGCGAACCGAATGGGAGTGTTACAGATACACAGGTGAACGGTTTGGGAGTTGGTTGTCACGGCTTTAGCAAAACCCGATGTGATCGAAATCACCAGGTCATAATCTGACAGGTGCAATGTGGAAAAATATAGGGGTAAGATAAGTGCCAATTTTTCGAAACGTCTGCCCTTTCTAAACCAGCCCGAAAGGGACATCTCTTTAATAGTGGCTTTTTTAAACTGCGGCAACCGTTGCTCGTCGTAGACAGAGGTGTAAATAGGAGCATCGGGGTAGAGCAAGTGTAGCTGCCACAACTGTTCTTCAGATCCACCGTAGCTAGTTAGCCAGTCCTTAACGAGGGCGACTCGCAGGCGTTTAGTAGGCACCTTTTCTAAATAGTAGTGTGTTGATTGTCTTTAACATAATAACAACGTCTAACCAGAGACTCCAATTCTCCACGTAAACCATATCTAACCTCACCCGCTCTTCATAGGTAGTATCATTACGCCCACTCACCTGCCACAGACCGGTTATACCGGGCTTAATAGCCGACAGACGGTGCCGCATCTGACCATATTTTTCTAGCTCATTACGGACTATCGGTCTGGGACCAACCAGGCTCACATCTCCTCTTAGAGCGTTAAAGAGCTGTGGCAATTCATCAAGACTGGTCTTACGTAATATGGTCCCTAATCTAGTCACTCTGGGGTCGTGTTTCAGCTTCTGATAGGTCTGCCATTCTTCCTTCAAATGTTTATTATTGTTGAGCAGCTCCTCAAAGTGAGCCCGAGCCCTTTTCTTGTCATAACCCTCACCGTCACAAAATTCGGTCTTCATGGTTCTAAACTTGAACAGCGAAAACTCCTCTAGTTGCTGACCCAGTCGTTTGTGTTTAAAAAAGATTGGGCCGGGACTATCGATATAGATGGCTAGAGCAATAAGTATTAGTAACGGGCTAAGTATAATAAGACCCACTATCGAACCTGTGAGATCAACGATTCTTTTGACGATATAGCCCCAACCCTCCAACGGGGTCAGTGGCACCTCAATCATCGTAAATCCCCGCATGTCTTTAACCTCTACTCTTGAAGTCAGCACCTCTAACATGCTCGGCACGAAAGCAAAACCGACCCGTTTTTCAATACAGGCCTCTCTAATATCAATCAGCTCCTGCTCATCAATGTGATTAACGGCGATAATTAGCTCATCAAATTTACGTCGGTCGATCGCTCGCAACAGCTTCTCTCGTTCCCCCAATGAATACTGTCTGGCAAAGCGGTATCCTTCACCCCGAAAACTGTTAATGAAGCTGATTGCCCGATCGGCGTTGCGCCTCTTACCGAGCACGGCGACGCGTACCACTCCAACCCCGTATCGTTGTAGTATCACTCTCATAAAATGGACCAGCCACCGAGTTAATACCAACGCGAAGACCGTTAAAACCATGGCATATAGAATTACCAGACGGGGTAAAATTGTATTGCCCCTAACGAAGGTAACCAGCAGCAGTAGTAAAAAGGTATAAGCGACGGAGCGTAATATCTGTGATGAAGCCTCCGAGGTATTAGTGAAGCGACGGGCACGATACAGACCGGTAAAGATAAAAGTAACGACCATGGCGGCTACTAACCACAGAATAGCCGGTACATAGGCTATTAATGGATAAAGCTGCAGGTCAGGTTCGTAGCTAACCGTGTCGGCTACCTGGCCCAACCAGTGGATTGGTACAATGGTTGGATAACTGACTCTAATAAGATAAGCCAACATAAAACTGACTACCACCGCCATGTAGTCCAGTGGTATTAATAAGGCTGTAAAGAAAAGGTCGCTGCGTTTCATCTACAAGAGAATGTAGCAAGTAAGACCCAATAAAACAAGAAAAGACCCCAGCGATGGGGTCTTTTCCTACTTAAGAGCTAGTCTTGCCTAGCCTTTTTCTTTAGCCTCTTCCTTAGCCTCTTCTTCGGTTCGCTTACGTCGCACGAGCGGTAAACCGGTGCGCTCATTCTCGACGACCTCTCGGTCGGCCGGTAGTTCATCAATCGCGAACTCTTCGTCGACCTCCTTCTTAAAGTAGAAGATCTTCATCTGAAGGTTACCCTTCAAGGTTACCTCCTTCGAGTGGAGGTGGTAGAGCTGTCCTTTTGAGTTGGTATACTCGTAAGCCATATACGCATGTTAACTTCTAATCTGTCCTTATTCTGGCAGGTTGGTATAGCTTGTCAAGAGGATATCGTTTTTAAACGGGGTTGAGCGGGACGTGACCAGATAGTACAGCGATAACATTACGGGCCGCCGTGACGGCCATCTCTATTCGGGCATCATCGGTAGCTGAACCAATATGAGGCGTCAGGACTATATTGTTGAGTGCTCGAGTGCCCGGTATTAAGTGGGGTTCATTTTCATAAACATCTAGGGCGGTTCCGAAGATACTTTTATTTTTGAGACAATCTATTAAACAGCTTTCATCTATAACCGGGCCCCGGGCGGTATTTACTAAAATAGCCGTCGGTTTCATGGCTGCTAACTGGGCCCTACCAATCAGGTGTTTGGTCTGCGGTGTTAGACAGACGTGAATAGAGATAATATCACTGCGCTCCATAATGGCGTTGAGAGAGACCTTGGTAGCTCCGATTGACCGCTCTAATTCAGCGTTACGTTGAGTATCAAAGTAGAGTAGCTTTGCCTTGAGGGCTCGATGCATCATGCGACCAAAGGCCGAACCAATACGACCGGCCCCTATTATACCCACCGTCTTGCCGACTAGTGATTGCCCTAAAAAGAGTAATGGTTCCCACTGCTTATAGCGACCGCTTCTGACATATTTGTCCGCTTCTACCACCCGACGCGCCACTGCCAGAGTTAAGGCTAATGTATGTTCCGCGACCGCTTCGGTTACTCCGCCCGGCGTATTAGTTACCACAATGTTTTTCTCACGTAAGGCCTTCAGTTCTACGTTATCGAACCCCACCGCGTAGTTGGCGACAATTGCCAGATGTGGCCCAGCGGCCTTGACCACCGCCCCATCTATGCGATCGGTCAGCAGTGAGATGATGGCGCTAGCCCCTTTCACTCGATGATACAACTGCTCTCGGGTCAGAACCCGACCCGACTGATTGACATCAACCTGATATTTCTTAGCCAGCAATTCAATTGCCACGGCCGGTATCTCTCTCAAAACAACGACTTTCTTGCTAATCATTTATATTTTTAACCGTTATCTTACTCGATTTAACGGCTTTCATCAGCTCATCCCATCGTTGCAAGCCTGCTTGAGCGCCAATCTCCTGCATCACGTAACCGGCGTTCAACGTGCCGGCCTGCATTGCTACATCGATACCCAGACCTTTTAGCCGACTAGCGACATAGGCACTGGTGTAGGCATCACCAGAGCCGGTTGATTCTTTTTTAATAGCCTCATGCCAAACTCCCGCTTCATAAAACTCGTACTGGTTAGCGGCTAGTGAACCGGCCTTGCCTTTGGTTACAACCACCTCTTTGGCACCCGTATTTAGCAGGGCGTTTAACAGATCTTTACCGTTCGAATAGGTTTTGCCAAGCAGACTCTCTGCTTCGGTGTAATTGAGAATCAGAATACCCGATTTAGCTAATATCGCTTTAGATTGTCGCCAACCAGCTCTTATCTGAATGGTCCCCGGTTGGTAAATTAACAGCTTACTATTTAAGACACTCTCATACACTTCCTGCCACCCTTTTCCGAGTGAGGTAAGATAGACCGTATCACTATCTTTAATATTGATAGCAAGTTTTTGATCGGGTTCATGATAAGAGAAGATAGTTCGTTCGCCTAAGTACAAAATGATATACGATTGGTTGGTTGCCCTCTTAGAGACAACCTCGACCTGGCTGACGTTAACGCCCTCTTTTTTTAAGGTATCTATTAATTGTTGGCCAGCAACATCAGCACCGACTTCGGTATACAGTTTATTTGATAGACCACAGCGAGTTAAACCAACCGCTACGTTAGCCGCGTTGCCGCCAATTGAATGGTACAGTTCCTTGACCGGCGTTTTCTCGCCGTATTTCACACTCAAGGTGCAGTTGTCGGTATTGAGCCGACAATTTAAAACCGCATCATTATGATCAATAAAGATGAAGTTGTCGATTGTTACATCACCTAAAACGTGGATATCCATAGTTGGCTTTATTGGCTGAACCAAATAATCTAATCTTTTGCTTCACTCTCTCCTTGACGGCTGCCCGGGCCACTCCCAGGTATTCCCGGGGGTCAAAGAGTCGGTGGTCAGTCGCCAGCGCATGGCGGACTGCACCGGTAAATGGTTGCCGTAACTCGGTATCAATATTGATTTTAGTGATGCCGTTTAAAATTGCCTTACGAATTACCAGTGGAGCAATATTTGAGGCACCGTGTAAAACTAGGGGTGTGGTGACAGCGGCCCGGGCCTGTTTTAAGATATTTTGATCGACGTGTTCGTTCTTAACGGGCAAACCGTGGCTGGTCCCCAAACCAAGGGCTAACGCATCGACTCGGGTCTCCTTAGCAAATATTTTGATCTGGTCTAAGCTGTAGGAATTCTGATCATCACCAGTAACATAGTCCTCTTGACCTCCAATCGTACCCAACTCACCCTCGACGCTGGCACGATGACGGTGTGCCAATCGGACCGCTTCTTTGGTAGCGTCGACATTGCGTTTAAAACTCAACGCGGAGGCATCCATCATGACCGAGCTCATCTGCCATTCGAGCCCCAGTTTGAGATCACTCAATTTCCTACCGTGATCGAGGTGGATGACTACCGGTACGTCGGTGTTGGCAGCCAACTCTTGTGTCAGACAAAAAAGGGCCTTACCACCGTAAACCATGGCTTTAGGTGAGAGTTGGATAATAACCGGTGCCTGCTCTTCGTGGGCTGCCTCAATGATGGCCTGGCTGAACTCCAGGTTATTGGTGTTGAAGGCGCCGACGGCGTAACGGTTGAGCTGGGCCTGGTGCAAGACCGGTACCAAAGTGGTGATCATCGATGTTTGAGTAACAGTTTCACGGCCGCAGCGGCGATATCGCTACTCTGCAATTTGTGTTTTCGCCGCAATTCAACGGGTGAGCCCGTCTCCCCAAAGGTATTGTTCACCCCCATTCTCTTTAGGGGTACCGGCCAATTTTCAGAGAGTACTTCGCTAATAGCACTGCCGAAACCGCCATCGACTTGATGTTCCTCGACCGTTACCACCGCCTTGGTCTGTCGGGCGTATTCAATAGCAGTCGTCTTATCTAACGGTTTTACGGTGGGGAAATGAATCACGGCCGCCTTCACCTTATTACTATCCAAATAAGCGGCGGCCGCCAGGGTCGGGGCTAACATGCTGCCGGTAGTATAAAGGGCAATGTCGCGACCCTCGCGCATAACTTTGGCCTTACCGATGCTAAATTGTTCACCCGGTTTGAAGATAATTGGCTCATCACTGCGCCCAAACCTGATATAAACTGGCCCGGCGTAGGCAGCAGCCGCTAGGGTGGCCATTCTGGTCTCGTGAATATCGGCCGGTGCCAACACCACCAGGTTTGGTAAGACTCGGGTGATTGCCAGATCTTCGAGACCGAGGTGAGTCGCCCCATCGCCTCCGGCAGTCAGACCCGCATGGGCGCCAATAATCTTCACGTTGGCGTTGTCATAACAGACACTAACTCTCAACTGGTCCCAATTACGACCCGGATTAAAAACCGCGAAGCTGGTACAGAAGGGAATAAAGCCCTCTTGTGCCAAACCGGCCGCTACCCCCATCATATTCTGTTCCGCAACGCCCACGTCGAAGAAGCGTTCGGGAAAGCGCTCGGCAAAGGTAGTGGCCCGCGTACTCTCTTTTAGGTCAGCGGTGATCACCACCACCTTAGAATTTAAATTACCCAGTTCTACCAGCGCGTCTCCAAACCCGTTGCGTAATGAGCCGTTGGCAGTAGCTAGTTCCTTAATCATGTTCGATTCTTCCTTCTAGTGTTCGTAGTTGTTGCAGCGCTCGTAGCGCCTCTTCTTTATTGGGTGCCCGACCGTGCCAATTCGGTTCTTGCTCCATAAAACTGACTCCTTTGCCGGCAATAGTATGAGCCATAATAATCGTCGGTTTCTCATAGGTCGCTTCGGCCTGACTCAAACAGTCCAAAATTGCCTTAATGTTATGCCCGTCAACTTCGAGCACTTCTAGACCAAAGGCCTCGTATTTGGCCCGCAGTGGTTCAAGGGGCATGATATCTTCGGTATGACCGTCTATCTGAATATTATTGCGATCAACTATAAAAGTTAGGTTAGATAATTTATATTTGCTGGCCGTCATTAGAGCTTCCCAGACCTGGCCCTCCTGCTGTTCACCGTCACTCATCAGGCAGACAATTCGGTATTTAGCCTTCAGCAAACGCGCGGCCAGCGCTCGTCCGACAGCCTGTGAAACCCCTTGGCCCAAGGGCCCCCCGGTATTCTCCACCCCAGGTAGCAGACCCCTTTTAGGGTGACCCTGCAGTTTACTGCCAAATTGCCGTAGACCGGTCAGTTGGGCCTGATCGAAATAGCCGGCCTCGGCTAGGGTGGCATACCAGACCGGTACCAGGTGACCACAAGACAAAATAAACCGGTCTCGACCCTCCCAGTCGGGTTTTTTAGGTTGATGATTGAGATAGCGAAAATAAAGAGCCGTCATAATATCGGCCACTCCTAACGAACCGGCCGCGTGACCCGATTTAGCGGCCAGCAGCATTTTAATTACCTGCTCTCTAATGTGATAGGCCTTTTTTTCGAGCGTATAAATGGTCATGCCACTTGTTTAGCAATCGCGATTACCTGGTCAATTAAACGACAGGAGTAGCCGTACTCGTTGTCATACCAGGCTACAATTTTAACCAGGTCACCACCCACAACCTGGGTAAAGGAGAGATCAACGATGGCTGAATACGATGAACCAATGACATCACTCGAGACGATGGGCTCGGTAGTGACCTGTAGTATACCTTTTAGTAAACCCTTATCGGCCTTGTCGGTGAATATTTGATTGAGCTCGGCCACGGTAGTCTGGCGCTTGACAACCGCCGTAATATCACTAATTGAGCCGGTAATAAGCGGTACCCGTAGCGCAAACCCGTTAAATTTGTCTTTGAGATTTGGCAAAACGGCCGTCGTGGCTGTGGCTGCTCCGGTGGTCGTCGGTATGATATTGGCGGCTCCGGCGCGCCCCCGACGAAAATCTTTGTTCGGTCCGTCTTGAATATTTTGAGAAGCAGTATAGGCGTGAATTGTCGTCATCATCGCTTTAGCAACCCCCAGCTCGGCGTCTAAAATGGCCATGATAGGTGAGATGCAATTAGTCGTGCAAGAGGCGTTCGAGAATAGTTTTTCGGTGGTAGCATTTAATTCATTCGCCCCCAAGACCCCGATAGTAATTGGATTATCACCTTTTCCGGGAGCGGAGACGACAACCGCCTTGGCACCGGCTGTTAGGTGCTGCTCGGCCTGCTCTCTTTTGGTAAAGGCACCGGTAGACTCGACTACCACGTCAACGTTTAAATCACGCCAGGGTAGTTTGGTAGGGTCTGGTTCGGCAAAAAGTGGAATGGACTGGCCTCCGACAACTAAGGAGTTTTGGTCAACGGCTACCTCTTCACTGTATTTGCCATAGGCGGTGTCATAACGCAGTAGATAAGCTAGTGATTCGGCTGCAGCCAGGTCGTTAATAGCGACTATTTCAATCTCCGGCCTAGTTAAGGCAATCTTAAAAGCAGTTCGACCAATGCGGCCAAAACCGTTAATCGCAACTGCATATGCCATTGCCCTCCTTTTCTTTGTTATTTTAGCGCCTGCTCTAACAGACGCCACTGTATCTCCGGCTCTTTTAAATAGAGCCAGCTGTTCACAATAAAACGGTCGACTACATCTGCCAGGTCACTGACAACAGCAGACGTAACTCCCCCGTCTAGTGATATCATAACACCACGCCGCACCCGTTGCTTGAGGTTAAGTGCTCGCGTTCGCGTATTACCGATAATAGTTTGGCCCACCTGACCGGGAACCACTCCCATAATTTGATAAGATTTGGCTTCAGCTACAGTTTCAGGTTCCGCGTCTGGCCAACAAGAGATACTAGGACTAATACCCAGGGCTTTCAGTGCCTGACAGTCTTTGATTAGATCAGACTGGTCGTCATAGCTCTCTTGGTGGATGACGCAGGCTTTTACCTTACCCGTCGCCAGGGTTAGAAAATACTGGCTTGGTTTAGCAACCATGAGGTGAACCTCAATTTTGAAGTTGGTAGCCAGCCGCAGTAGTTCATCCAGATCAAGCGTCTTACTGTCGGTCAGAGTGCCATCCATAAAATCTAGTTGGACTGAGTCAGATAACGCTGCCAACTGTTCCAGTTTGCGTTTAACCGACAGGGCACTCTGCTCTAAAATGGCCGGTAATAATCGCTGGTTGAACATGTTTTCAGTATACCCTGACGGGCAAACTTACGGTGAATTTTGTACCCTGGTTTAATTTGGTGGTGACACTAATGTGCCCACCCATCCTGCTTACTATCTGATGGGTGATGAACAGACCCAAGCCCGCACCGACCGAGCTACTACTACCCTTAAAAAAGCGGTCAAAGATATGGGCTAAGTGTTTCTGGGCAATACCCGGGCCCGTGTCGGCGATAGTGATGGTGATTCCCCGCTCGTTACGACGGAGGTTGATTGTGATACTGTCACCCTGGTTACAATACTTGATAGCATTCATTAGGATGTTGACAATGGCTTGGTTAAATCTATCGGCATCGATCTCAATATTGAGCGGTGCTATTTTGGTGGTTAGTTTGAGCTCTTTCTCCTCAATCATCGGTTTTAGCTGATTCACCAAATTGGTAAAATTGTGCGGTAAATCTATTTTGGAATAGCTAAGTGGTAATTCGCCATACTCCATTTGGGCGGCTAACAAGATATCTCCGACGAAGCGGTCGAGCCGTTCGGCCCCCTGGGTAACCGCCTCAATTGATGCTTGATCGATTGACTGTCGGTTCTTCTGCCAGAGTGATAGATGCCCTTTGATGACTGTCAGGGGGGAACGCAGCTCATGCGACACCATGGAGATAAATTGATCTTTCAACCGGTCAATTTGCTCTAACCGGCGGGTCTTCTGCTGTAGTAGCTCTTGTCGATTGACCCACAGGGAGACATCTTTAATATTGCCTAGGTAGACCAGCTGTTGTTCGGTGGCGATGCGCACCCCTTCTAGTTCGTATATTGGCTGACTATCGCCACCCAGCTTAACCCGACATTTGGCCTTACCGCTGGTTTGCAAGCGCTGCCAAAACCGATTGATGGCGTCTTTATAGCCGGGTATAACCAGATTCTCCAGTAGCACCTTTTTTTTACCAGGCCTAAGCTGTAATTGGGCCGCCGCTGGCGGGTTAATATCAATCACTACTCCTTTGTCGTCAAACACTATCAGACCGTCTTGCACGCTGGCAAAGATAGTCGCCGATATATTTTGGGAGTGTTCCCGTTGCCGGCGCATGATGTCGAGGGTAACTAAGTGATTCAAGAAATGGCCTACCTTGGTTATCAGCCTGATACTGACCCAGTCAAAATTGGTTGGCTCTTCCGAAAACAAAATCAACCAACCCACCGGTCCATCTTGGTTGTGTAGCGGTACGCTCAACCTGCTCTGCCACTGAAGTAGCTGTTTTCGTTGAAGCTCCACTCGGTGTGACGTCAGATCAGCAATTAGATTTGTCAGATCAATATCAAATATTCGGTCATCTTCACTTACCCCAGCCACCAACTGGCCCGGCCGATTGTCGGTTTTAAAGTAAAGCAATGCCCCATCTGCCTTAACCTCGTGGTTAATAAGTTTCAGCATGGCGTGATAAAAGGCGTCTTCAGAGATATACTTGGTTCTTAACTGGGCCAGTTTGCTGGTCAGGGCCAGCTCTCGTTCCGACTGGACAATCTCGCGGTAAGCCTCACTGGTGGCGGAGATATCGTTTAGCTCTAGCACAATCAACTGGGGTGACAGCAGCCAGGAACGCATGGTCACCGTCACTAAACCTAGCTCGGGTATCTTTAAGTTAGTCGTCCAAAAACGTTCGTTGCCCATACCGGCCCAGACCGATTCTAATTCGGTGGCCAGGAGATGGCGATCACCCTTACTCATTAGCCCCTCTAACACATCCAAACCACGGGCCTTTATGGTTTTAGTAGAGATAGAATAGAGAACCTTATTAACGTAAACCACACTACCCGCTCTGTTAATCAGCATGAAGATAGCGGAGCTGTTGTGTAGTATCTCTTGGTAGTTTGTCACCCTTTAGCCTTATCAGATAATGGGTTGTCGAGCAAGCTAATAGGCCATAATCTGCAACATGTCTGACAGTCGTTTCAGTTGGGTGTCGTTTTTTGATTGGGTATAAAACAGCACCCCATATTCTTTATCGGCCACTTTCAGCTTCACCACCACCTGGGTTAGATCAACATTGTCAGCCGTATTGCCGCGGTAGACTTTCTTCTCAATAGTTTGGCCGTTGGCTAGTGTGATATTATTGGTTTCAACTAAGGCCCCCACTGCCTCGGAAGGGATGCTCTCGTATGGGCCCACGTAACCACTAGCATCGTCAGCCATAGCGGCTGTATAAGGGTTATCGGGGCCAAAAGTCTGCGTCCCGAAGTTAAGCAGTTGGCCGACCGACTCTTGCGAGTAGGTAAAGTACCACTGTTTCGGTATTTTAACCGTAATGGGGCCTAGATGAACGTCGGTGCCATCATAATTGACCGGCTCGGCCGGCTTGTTTTCGGTAACCGGCGTCTCTTCTTTTTTTGGAGCTTCAGTGGTAACCGGTGGTACCGGGGTGTCGATCGCAGTCTCATTAGTAGCGGTTGGTTCTAATTTTTGGGAATCGGTGCCCCCGGTCTGGCCCGGTTGATTTAAGTTAACCGGCTTGGTACGTCGGTCTATCGACATTACCACCAAGACAGCCACCACAATTAACAGTAACGACCATAAGACCTTTACCCACCAGCGTACTCCACGTCGGGCGTTCGAGATGATAGCAAGCATAGCTAATTACTATTTTCCATTATTGTACTGTAATTTCGACAAATGTATAATAGTAATGATGATTACCTACTACCCCATCGCCCCCCAACACGACCAACATCTCTCCTTACTGACCCTGGCCCACCCCGATTGGGATCTTGCCCGCCAAGAGCGAGTCATTTTCGCCTTCTCCAAAAGCAATTTTGCCGCTTACGCCGCGATTGATAATCAGGTGGTGGCGGTTGTGCGCGCCATTAGCGATGGAGTGGGCTTTACTCTAGTCGCCGATTTGCTGGTTGACCCCAATTATCGTCGCCAGGGCATCGCCTCGGCCTTGATGCAGATGGTCTTGGTACAATATCCAGATTGTTACGTCTACGCCGACCCCGGTTCACCCGAAGCGCACCTGCTTTACCAAAAGTTGGGGTTCAGAGAGCGACAGGTTTACTTATACGTGCCAAACGAGTAAAGTTGAACCGTATTCGGAGATCGTCTAATGGTAGGACAGCGGCCTTTGAAGCCGTGAATCCTGGTTCGAATCCAGGTCCCCGAGCCATACGCCGTCGCTTCAGATAATTTCTTTCTGAAGCTATGGCGTATTGTTTTGAGGTAAAGGATTCGAACCACTGGTTCGGGCCACCGTGGTATAGTGTCAACGACCACGGTGGCTGTGACAGTCAATGACGGTTGTCTTGACGGTCACCATCCAGGTCCCCGAGCCAAAGAAAAAGGTTTACCTTCTGGTAGACCTTTTTCTTTTGACCTAGTGATAAGGGTTCGAACCACTGGTTCGTGTTGAATGGTACGATTAGCTTGAAACGGCACCATTCAACCGAGGATTGTCAAAATCAGTCCCGAGTATTAAGCTTAAAAGGTGCGAGGGACTGACTTGACAACCTCAATCCAGGTCCCCGACCATAGTTTGAGAGCAAGAAGTAGATGTGGAAGTAGAGTTAGTTTGACTAAAAATAATATAAATTTCAATCATGCAACAGGTAATCATAGACCACTATAAGTGTTTTAGCCTCTATACCAATCCTGGTTTGTATGAAAAGTACCTTAGAGAAGAATTACCAAACGACATTAAGGAAATTGGACTTTTGGTGCGAAAACAGATCATCCACCGCACGACTCTTAAAGCCGGCAATACGGGTACTAATTCTGATTTGAAATACGGTGACATGAACAGGGTTCCTTGGTACAGACAACCAGAAGATGATGTTTTTCCAACCGTTTCAGCAATGATGGCAGAGCTTTTCAGAAGGGATGCCAGGGGGCTTACTCTCGATCGCAATCCGGAAGATAAACTAGTTGTGACTTGCCGGCATGACTCTCTTTTAGTGGCAGCAATTTTAAAATCAAAAGGCATCCCCACCAGAGTTAGGTCTGGCTTTGCTCCGTATTTTATGGTGGAGGGTCTTCCGGTAGGAAAAAGTGATGATCATTGGATAGATCAGTACTGGGATGAGGGGCAATCACGCTGGGTCACAATTGATGTCGACGGTAGTCTACACAATTACACAAAACTAAACTTCTATGATTTGCCACAAGGTACTTTCGACTTTTCTGCCGCTGCTTGGTTGCAAGTGCGCGCGGGCAAGATTGACGAAAAACATTTCTACAATGCCGGTGGTTTTGAGGGATTAATGGCGATTGCTTGGGAGTTGTTTTATGACTTTCACTGCTTGATGAACAACGAAATCATTTACCTACATGTTCCAGAGATTGTCAGCTATAGCAACTTTACTAACCTGAAAGAAAAAGTACTACAAGAGATTGATCAGTTGGCGACATTAATGCTGGAACCAGATAAGAATTTCAAAGCACTAACCAGTATTTGGGACTCCAAGAGAGAATACCGAATTATGACTGGCGGATTGCTCTAATAGTTTAACTAAAAAACCACCCCTGGTGACCGATAAGCCGGGTTTTGTTTATTACGTGATCTATCTAAGCGGTGGGTTCTACAGACACGGTGTGTCAACCTTTTGATGTGTCTACAGTCCAACCCACCTTGCTTCCCGTTAGGTTTACCTCGATTCGCTAGTCACCTAGCAAACCAGTGCGCTCTTACCGCACTATTTCACCCTTTCCGGCTCCGCTCCTGATACTTTCGTTCTGGAGCTTCGCCGGAGGTATCGTTTCTGTGGCACTAGCTCGCACCTTGCGGTGGGTTGCCGTTAGCAACAACGATGACACTGAAGCCCGGACTTTCCTCTGCTTGCGCAGCCACGTAATCAGTCACCAAAAGTGGTCAGGGTGATTGTAACAGAAAAGGCCACCCCGTCAAGGGGTGACCGGGACTGACACGATGGCAATGACGTGCGACTCCGTATCGGCAGGTAGACACTGCCAGTCGAGTGGCTTCAGACCGTAGAAACAGGGGCCTATTCTGAAGATATCCTCAATCCAATTGCGAGCTACTTCTTCAGAAGAGGCCTGGTACAGCTTACCCTTGGGACCACTGTGATCACTGAAGGTAATTTCGGCCCAGACCAGTACCCCCAGTGGATTCCCCGTTCGGTCATCGCGTAGAACCATGTTCCGCCTCCTTTTTGGCGACCGATACTACTTCGATAGTACTCTTTTCAAATACTGACCGGTATAGCTCTTGGCGTGAGCCGCCGCCGTCTCGGGCGAACCCTCCACAATGACATAACCACCCTTCGCCCCACCCTCGGGGCCGAGGTCAATGATCCAGTCGGCACTCTTGATGACGTCAATGTTATGCTCAATCACCAAGACCGAGTTGCCCTTGCTCACCAGACGCTGTAGCACCTGCAACAGGCGGTTGATGTCATCGAAATGCAGACCGGTAGTCGGTTCATCCAAAATATAGATGGTTCGACCGGTGCTGCGACGGGATAGTTCACTGGCCAGTTTAATACGCTGCGCCTCACCACCCGACAGTGTCGTCGCCGGCTGCCCCAGGTGCATATAACCCAAGCCGACATCTGACAGAACCTTTAATTTGCGTTTAATGGCCGTGATGTTCTGAAAGAACTCCAGTGCTTCATCAATGGTCATGTCTAAGACCTCGGCCGTGGTTTTGCCCTTGTACATAATCTGCAGTGCCTCTTCGTTATAGCGTTTACCCTTACAGACCTCACACTTGACGTAAATATCGGGTAAGAAGTTCATTTCAATTTTTTTGACACCGTCACCGGCACAGGCTTCACAACGACCTCCCTTAACATTGAAGGAGAAGCGCCCCGAACTGTACCCGCGTGATTTGGCCTCTTTGGTCGCCGCAAACAGCTCGCGTACGTAGGTAAAGACACCGGTGTAGGTAGCGGGGTTACTGCGCGGTGTACGCCCAATGGGTGACTGATCAATAATAATAACCTTATCAAGTTGTTCTAGACCCTTAATCTCTTTGTGTTGGCCCGGTATGGTGCGGGCGCGGTGATAGTGTCCGGCCAGTGTTTTAGCCACAATGTCGTAGACTAAGGTGGATTTACCCGAACCAGAGACACCCGTGACACAGACGAACAAACCTAACGGAATGGTCACGTTAATATCTTTCAGATTATTGGCGCTCGCCTTTACCACCGTTAGTTCGCGTCTGGTCGGTTGGCGACGCACCGTCGGCACCTTGATCTTTTTATCACCCCGTAGATATTCGGCCGTTAACCCCTTGGCTTTGGTCACCTCTTCGGGCGTACCCAAAGCGACCACCTCACCACCGTGCTTGCCGGCACCAGGCCCAATATCAATTAAGTAGTCGGCCGCTCGCATCGTATCCTCGTCGTGCTCCACTACAATGACCGAGTTACCCAGGTCGCGCAGTTCTTTTAAGGTCTCGAGCAGTTTGTCGTTATCGCGTTGGTGGAGCCCAATTGAGGGCTCGTCTAAAATATAAAGAACCCCCGTTAAACCGGAACCGATTTGAGTCGCCAGTCGAATTCGCTGCGCTTCGCCGCCGGCCAGAGTGGTCGCACTGCGATCTAGTGTCAGATAATCCAAACCAACATTTTTTAAGAACTTAATGCGCGTCGAGATCTCTTTCAGCACCTGATTAGCAATTGTTAACTGCATCTCACTTAGCTTCTTGGGTAGATTAAGATAGAAAGTCTCGGCCAGGTTGATATCCATCGCATTGGCTTCCACAATTGACTTATCCCCAATTTTGATAGACTTGATCTCTTCTTTGAGACGACCACCCAAACAGACGGGGCAGATCTGGCTAATCATATATTTTTCAATCTCGGTCCGAATGTAATCGGAGTCGGTCTCTTTATGGCGGCGCGCTAAATTTGGTATGACACCCTCATACATTGTTTCGTAACCGTTGACACTGTATAGCTCTTCGGCGGTGCCGTAGAGCACAATGTCTTGTTGTCTCTTTTTTAGTTTATTGAACGGCGTATCAAGGTCAAAATTGTGTTTAGTGACAACCGCCTGTAATATGCGCATCATCCAGGTCTCACTGTTGGTCGAACGACTCCACGGTCTAATAGCCCCTTCAGAGATAGTCAGCTTGCCGTTGGGTACAATGCGCTTGGCATCTAGCTGCTGTAAAGTACCCAGACCCTGACACTTCGGGCAGGCCCCGTGGGGACTGTTAAATGAAAAGACGCGCGGCTCCAATTCGGGCAGAGCAAAGTCACACTTGTTGCAGGCAAAGTGTTCACTGAACAACTCCGACTTCCCTTTCTCGGTATCAACTATCTCCACTAAGCCGTCCGAGATCTTCAGGGCTTTTTCGACCGAATCGAGTATTCGAATGCGTTCTTCCTGACTTAAATCGGTTTTATCGCCTTCGGTGCCATCAACCAATAAGCGGTCGATAACCGCCGCGATGGTGTGTTTCTTCTGTTTGTCTAGATCTAGGGTGGCGGCCTCTTCAATCTCCAACACCTGGCCATCAACCGCTACCCGAGCAATACCTTTCTTTATTAAACCGGAAATTACTAAACGATGTTCCCCTTTACGATCACGCACCAAGGGTGCCTGAATCATTATACGAGCCACTTTACCCTTGGCCAGGCTGATAATCTTATCGGCTATTTGGCTGGCTGATTGCTGTTCAACCTTGCCGTGGCCCTTGGGACAGTAGACTTCTCCCACTCGAGCCCATAAAAGGCGCATGTAATCGTATATTTCAGTGACCGTGCCTACCGTTGAACGGGGGTTACGCGAGCTATTTTTCTGGTCAATCGAGATCGCCGGCGATAACCCTTCAATGTGATCGACATCGGGTTTCTCCATGATACCCAAAAACTGTCTGGCATAGGCCGATAGACTCTCGACATAGCGACGTTGGCCTTCGGCATAAAGAGTATCAAAGGCTAGCGAAGATTTACCCGAGCCACTCAAACCGGTAATTACTACCAGCTTGTCCTTGGGGATAATTATGTCAATATTTTTGAGGTTGTGTTCGCGGGCACCGGTAACGGTTATAACCGATTCATGCATTCGTTCAAAATTAAATCTAAATCAGAGCGAATTTATCATAGTTTTTCATTTTTAGCAAGCACTATGACTTGATAATAGTGTGCTACACTAGTTATACAAGACAAGTAAGGGCCTCAAATGGAGAACACCCAAGAGTTTGACACAATGGTCGGTGAAGATGTTGAGCTAGCCGGCAGCATCAAAAATAGTGGTTCAATTTTGATTAACGGTACGGTTAAGGGCGATGTTATTTCTGATGAATCGGTAGTCGTCGGGGTAAATGCCAAGGTCGTTGGCCCAATTAAGGCCCAGAATGTTCAGGTGGCCGGGGCGGTTGAGGGCTCAATCGAAGCCAGCGATACCCTCGAGATGCTACCGGAGAGTCGAGTAGACGGTGACGTCAAGGTCAAAACCCTGCACGTTCAACCGGGGGCCATTTTTAACGGCTCATCGGCGATGGTTGATATTAAACCACCGATTATAGCTGAAGACAGGCTCTCTTCCCTAAAATCTAGTATCGGTAGTACCGACGAAGATGAAGGCGAAACCGAGGTTGAAGGTGAAGATGAAGACGAACCCGAGGCTGAAGACGAACCCAAAGTTAAAGACGATACTGAAGACGATACTGAAGATGAGACAGAGCCCGAAGAACCCATCAAAAAACCCAAGCCCAAACTAGAACTAGAAGAGTAATTTCTCTTTTAGGGCGTGTACTATTTTATCTTCGACCAACCCACCAATAGGCGGTTGGCTGAAACAGCAAAACAGATTGAAGATGCTGTAGTAAGCCAAGGTATTGCTGGTGAAATTATTCATTTGAACCCGACTAAAAGCATCGAATACTGTCTATCAGATGCCCATCAGAAAGGTTACCAGACGGTGGTGGCGGTCGGCGACCCCAAATTGGTTAACAAAGTAGCGGCCCGGCTACTGCGGTTTGATATGGTACTCGGCATCATCCCTCTGGGTGAACACCTGGCCTTATTAGAAAAAATAGGGGTCAGCAATTGGGAAGAGGCAATTGTGGCTCTGCGCCAACGCCGTTGGCAGCACGCCCCGTTGGGTCACATCAACAACAGCAATTTATTCTTAACCAAGGCCATACTCGATGTCAGCGGTCGCGGCGAAATTACCGTCATAACCGCCGATTATCAAGCTAAACTGACCCCGGCCACCGTTACTATTAACACCCGTACCACCGCCAACAACGAACATCAGGTAGTAGTGCGCTGTGAGGTGGTCTTACAACAAAAGACCGGTTTCGGCGGCTGGTGGCAGCGGTTCAAACATCATGATTTACCACTGTCGGTGAGTGAATTTAGTGCCGACACGTTACGTCTAACGTCACCCGAGCCAATTAATCTGATAATCGACCGTACCACTATTGCCCGTACTCCAATTGAGTTCAGTGTCATCCCTAAAGCGTTACGTCTTATTGTCAAAAAGAATCCCAATATCAAATGAGGTATTGTCAGAGTACGATGTATCTGGTAAATTGTTTCAGTAGTTGAGTAAGCGAAATACCAAATTCAATTCGGCACATAGTTTGCTGCCTATCAATGAGCAAATACGCTCGAGCGAGGTAGTGTTGATTGACGATAGCAATGGATCTCGCACCACCATGCCCACCGCTACGGCCTTAATTCAGGCTAAAGAGCAAGAGCTAGATTTGGTACTGGTCGCCCCTAAAGCGCTGCCGCCGGTAGCCAAGATACTCGATTACGGCAAATACAAATACGAACAGGCCCGCAAAGATCGCAAACGACAGGTCAAGAAAGGCGGTGAGATCAAAGAGATCAGGTTGAGTGTCCGCATGGAAGATAATGACGTCAACCAGCGACTTAATCAGGCCAAACGATTTCTGGCCCAAGGGCACCACATCTTGGTGTCACTGCGCTTTCACGGTCGTGAGAACATCTTCCGCAACAAAGGCATTGACGTTCTGAACGATTTTGCCCAAAAGTTAAACCTGGAGTTTGCCTCTCAACCACGGTTTGCCGGTACCATTGTCAATGTTCAATTGAAAACCAAAAATGAAGCCAAAGATCAATCAGAGCAAAGCTAAACGTTTACGCACCACTAAGTCTGGTCTGGTTAAACGTAGCCGCGTCGGTCAACAGCACCGCCGCGCCTCTAAAAGCAACCGCCAAAAACGGGCCGCTAAAACCGCTCTGGTCAGTATTGCTCGAGCCGATAAAAAATTATTAAGCTAATATGGCCCGTTCAAAAAGCAGCTCAATTCGACGTTACCAGCACCGTAAGACCTTAATAGCCACCAAGGGTTTTCGGCTGTTACGTAACAGTGTGGTTAAACGGGCTAAAGAAGCCCTGTTAAAGGCCGGCCCATACGCCTACGTTCACCGCAAAAATAAAAAACGCATCAACCGTCGGCTGTGGAACCTCAAAATTAACGCCGCCGCTCGCCTCAACGATACTAAATACAGCACTTTAATTGCGGCCCTCAAAGCCAAACAGATAGAACTTGACCGCAAAGTACTCTCTCAAATTGCTGAAAAAGACGCCGCCGCCTTTACGGCCATTGTCGCGGCCGCCAAATAGCTCTGATTATTAGTTCTGCAAGCAACCAGATTAGCCCGACCCAGATAATGACGTCGGCGATATTGGTGGTATAGAAGATCTGGTTGGTGTTCTCTCGAAGGGGCCAGTAATTAACGACGCTGCCGCGGAACAGAACATCAATGATATTGCTCAAGCTACCGGCAACGATTAAGAAAAACGGCACCGGACTATGTAGCGGTAGAGAATGTCTGACTAGCAAAATAACGAGCAGCAGAACTGCCACCGAGACTTGCAGCCACGGGGTTGACCGTTCATGGAGCCAAACAATGGGCGACCAACGTTTAAGTGACTGATCGAGTATCACCAAAAAGACCCCTAAGATGGTTGCAAAAGTCGTTTGTCGCTGTCGGTTAGCTCTTGGCAGCATGTTCGGCCTCTGGCATCACCTCCAGCCGGCCGCGTTCAATTGGCTCACCCGTTTTAGGGTCGAGACCGTAGGTGCCTTTCTCAATTCGTCTAAGCGCTCTTTTGACCTGTCGCGCCAGCCGATCAACGTTCGCTTTAATACTCAAGTTGCCCTCAAACTCACTCGCCTCTTGAGCACTGTCGTCGGGTGAATCGCCGATATCGGGAAAAGCGACCAGTTCTTTCTGTTTTTCAATTAAGCTGGCCAGTTTTTGCTCTAACTGTTCTTGCTGTTTTTTAATAAAAGCGGCACTTAAGTGGCTCTTGTTGGTTGCTTCATCCATAAGGTAACTATAGCACAAAACATGACCCCCAGGGCTACTAGTTGACTCGCATTCAGTCCCATGGCAACGGCGGGAAGTTCCCGCCAGCCGTCAATAACCAGCCTGATGCCCGCGTATAAAGTCACCACCGTACCAATCAAATATTTACCGTCCACGTCTCGTCGTGTTAATATCAGAGCCGTCAACCAGATTAATAGCAGACCGATAATTTCGAATAAGGCCACCGGCACCCGGTTATAAAACCAGCTGAAGCGGTAGTCAACCACGCCGTAGGCATCGTGCTGCAGCAGATTACCGACCCGACCCACCATCCAACCGGGTATTACGGCTAGAATCAATAAGTTAAGCCGCAGTCGCAGCTGACCCCAACGACGATAGAGTAGAAAGGATGCCACTGCACCAGCCGCTAAACCACCCCAAGAGACCAGGCCCACCTGCCAGAAAGCGAGGTAGTCAAGCCAGTTGGTTGATAAGGTGAATAACCCGTAGGCCAGTTTGGCCCCAACTAGACCAACTAGAAATATAAAAACCAGCTGCTCAACCGGAGACCAGCGTGATAAAACCCGAAAACGGCGGTACCAGAAGCCCAGCGAAAGTGCACTAACAATTGCCCCCAAAGCAAAGAATATACCGTGGTATGTCCAAATCATCATCAGTATAGTAGCATAGAGATGACCTTAGTGGGTAAATAGAGGGGCGATTAGCTCAGTTGGTTAGAGCGCGGCGTTCACATCGCCGAGGTCAGAGGTCCGAGTCCTCTATCGCCCACCATGTGAAATGACTTGATGTCATTTCACACCCGGGTTACGTTTCATCAGGGTTTGATTTAATGCCTACAATCAATAGTTAACACAACCAAACAGCAGCTATGCTGCGTACGTATTGATGGCTAATGAATGAAGAGAATATCACAACCGGGCAGGTAGTGTTAGAGACCATCAAGACCATTTTGATAGTCGGTTTTTTTGCTATCCTCATTCGTACCTTCTTGCTGCAGCCGTTTATTGTCGAGGGGCGCAGCATGGAACCCAACTTCGCCAACAACGATTACCTGTTAATTGATAAGTTAAGTTACCGTTTAAGAGAGCCGGCCCGGGGCGAGATTATTGTCTTCCGCTACCCCAAAGATACCCGTCAAAATTATATTAAAAGGGTTATCGGTTTACCCGGTGAGACCGTCATGATTGAGGGCAACCAGATTCAGGTCTTCAGCTCGAGCGACACGACGGGTAAACCACTACACGAGACCTACTTGCCGGCCGATACCGTCACCAGTGTCTTTGGGAGCGACAAAAAATTATCCATTACCCTGCAAGCAGACGAGTACTTTGTTCTGGGTGACAACCGCGATGCCTCATCTGACTCCCGTAGCTTCGGCGCCGTTAAAAAGGGCCTAATTCTCGGTAAGACTCTCTTTAGATTATTTCCGCTCGGTACAATCCACGTCTTTGCGCACGAACCCGATCCGTTGTCCTCATAACCAAAGGGGTCGGGCCCATTTTCGTCAATCGTCTAAGTTCGTTACCCAACTGACGCAAACGGGTGCGATGCAGCGGATGTCTGGCATCCACCAAAATAGTGGGTGGATTCGTTTTTTGCTGCTCGATTGATTTAATGTCAGTGAAAGACGAGTGTTCTTGTTTGAGCCGTTCGATAGTCTGGTCGAGCAATGGCTGCTCAATTTTAGTCGTGCGAGCGCTTAGACAGTGCGCAATTTCTTGGCGTAGTTCATTTAAGTTCAGCTCAATTTGAGCCGAGACAAAGACCACCGGAGCCCACCATAGAAACCGCAGATCGCGACGTAATTCATCGAGCAGCTTCTCGGCCCGCTCTTCACTAGCCACTAAATCCCACTTGGTAATAACGATGACCACCGAAACCGCCTTCTCAAGGCACAGCCCGGCCAGACGGGCGTCTTGAACCGAAAGTCCCGCTTTGGCATCAATACATAACAAGACACAGTCAGTGACGTCTAACACCTCTTGAATGCGCAGGGTGGCGTAACGCTGCAGCCCCCGCATGGCCTTAGATCGTCGAGCCAGACCCGCCGTATCGAGAAATTTGACAAGTCGGTCGCCTAAGGTCGTCTCGTAGCCGACAATATCACGCGTCGTACCGGCGTCGGTAGAGACAATGCTGATGGAGTCTTTGATGAGCGCGTTGAAGAGGGTGCTCTTGCCGGCATTAGGTTTACCCAATACGACTATCTTGTCTAAATGCTTCAGCTGTTTCGGTTGGCCAAACTGTTCTAACCAGTCATAGACATCTTCAACACCGAGGTTGTGGATAGCCGAGACAGTCACCAACCGCGAGGCTTCGGTGGTGAATTCAGCCACAGCGGCAGTGGCAATAGTTTTATTGTCGGCTTTGTTAGCCACAATAATAAAGGGGACATTCTGTCGTCGCACGCGCTGTAGTACTCGTTTGTCTTCACCGGTAAAGCCGTCAATGGCGTCGTAAACAAAGATGATGCCGGACGCTTCGTTGATAAACCGCTCCCGTTGGGCATTGGCTTTTTGATTGATATCAGATCCCGAGCCAGTCGAGGGATCGTCACCGGCCGAATCGGCCAAAATAAGGGTCTGGTTGGCATCCAAGTTTAACTCCTCGCGAATGACGTCACGGGTGGTATGTTCCAATTCATCCTCAATTGCCTGTCTTCGTTGCAAAAGACGGTTAAAAAGCGTTGATTTGCCCACATTGGGGCGTCCAACGAGTATGATGGTAGCAAGATGTTGATTGATGTTATTCCCCATAGTTTAATTGCGAAGGCGAACTCGGTTTTGACCTATCGTACCGACGTGTCGGTCAGGCCCGGCCAGTTAGTGCTCATAACCCTGCGCAGGCGTACCATACCCGGTATCGTCATTAATTGCAATGTTACAGCCGGTAC
>JAUSJZ010000034.1 GCA_030647115.1 bacterium | reverse complement strand
CTTATTAGCAGTACCAACAGCGACCTGATACGGCGGGTGAACAGCAAGGTGCGGTTTAAGCGGCTATTGCTGATTAACGAGATACCGACTCCTGAACTATTTGATGTCGTCTATACCCTGCGTGATTTGGGTAACATTCCGTGGGATATTCTTGAGGGGCGCAATATCGTGGTTAAGCCCGATCGTGGTTCCGGTGGGCACGGCATTTTAGTTTTGCGATGGAACAAACGAGAACACCTGTGGTTTCGGGGCAACTACCGGTATAACCGGGCCGCTGTAACTCGTCACGTGCGGGATATTTTAGATGGCCAGTACTCTAAAGGTTATGTCGCTGACCGAGCTTTCTTCGAAGAGATGCTGGTGCCGCACCGCTTCTTTCGCCAATTATCTCCCCGCGGTCTCTCTGACATTCGGGTCGTCGTTTACAACAACGTGCCGGTCATGGCCATGTTGCGGGTGCCGACAGTCGAGTCGGGGGGTCGGGCTAACCTACACGCCGGTGGTTTGGGTATTGGGGTGGATATCGGCTCGGGTATTACGACTACGGCCATCCACCACGACCAATTAATTGCGGTGCACCCTGATAACGGGATGCGTTTGGCCGATTTAAAAATTCCTAAATGGACGGCGGTCTTACAGCTGGCGATGCAGGTACAACAGGTGTCGGGTCTCTCTTACGTCGGAGTTGATTTGGTGATCGATAAACACGCCCGCGTCATGATTATTGAAGCCAACGCCCGCCCGGGCCTGGCAATTCAGATAGCCAATGTGGCGGGGCTAAACGAACGGGTCAACCGGGTGCGTAATCTACGGGTACACTCCATCGACCACGGTCTGCGGCTGTCACGGGAACTATTCTCCGATCATGAAGGAGGTATCAAACCGAAGACGGTGCGGCGGCCGGTGGTGAGTCGGTACGAGGCGGTTGAGGTGACCCACCCCAAAAAGCCGAGTCTGTCGTTTAAGGTCAAAGCTAAAATAGATACCGGAGCCGACTCCACTTCAATTGGTTTTACGGTCGCCCGCAAGATTGGTTACGGCAAGATTTTAGATGAACTGAAACGGGAGAAAGTATTTGACGTTCTACCCATGGCCAAAGCCAAAAACATTGTGAAACAGTTTCGTAACAGTGAGTTCTTTCAAACTACCGACGACGCCTCGCTGCGTATCGTCAAATCGGCGACCGGAGTGATGATTCGGGTCTATCTACCGCTACGCATCAAAATACACAGTCGTACTTTCAATACCCACGCCTCGATTGCCAATCGTATTCACTTGTCATACAAAATGATTGTCGGCGCCAAAGACCTGGGTGGTTTCTACGTTGACCCGGCTACTTAGACTTGTTCTTAAATAGTGTGAGAACGTATGAAATAATCTTGTCGGCGATGTCGAGGTGACAGACCCGCTCCATTGAACCAAATTGGGGTGCCCGATTAACCTCTAGAACGTACAGTTCGCCGTGTACTTTTAAAATATCCACTCCCGAGATATCATTATCAACCGCTCGGTGGGCTTTCAGGGCCAACCGTTCTTCTTCTTTAGACAACTGATAGGGTTTAGACTTCGCCTCTTGAACGTGTTTGCGATCGGTAAAGGCACGCAACTTGGTGCGCTGCATCGAACCAACAATTTCGTCACCCACAATCATCACTCTAATATAGCTGTCAGTCGGCAAATACTTTTGGATGACAAAGCTCGCCGGGTCATGCCAGCGGAAAAACTGATTGGCGCGGGCCATACTTTTCAAGGCGTAAATGCCTTCCGAATGGGCCCCGTGGATATCTTTGACTAAAATAGGATATTCCAGTTTGTGCAGTAGGTGATAGACCCCTTTCTGATCGAGGGCCTGATAGGTCTCCGGGTGGTGGATACCGGCCTCGGTCAACAGAAAATCGTCCGCTAGCTTGGAGGCTAGGAAACGGCGACTCGTTAGTACTTTATCGAGTACCACTAGGCCTTTGGCGTGTAGATAATCGGCCAGTACTTTAGCCTCAACTTGGTGTTGGTCGGTACCGCGGATGATACAGATATCTCCCCAGCTGGCCAAATCACGCCCGCGCCAGGTGATATCGGCTTCACGGCCGGCATCAAAAGTTAGCTGGGAAAATTGTGGTTTATAGACGCGCAAGTTATGCGCTTGAGCGGCCTGCACTAAACGCCCGCGTGAGCGACCCTTTTTGGCGAAGATCAATATTCCAATTCGGTTTGGCATCTAATGTTAGTTTATGTTACGGGCCAGTCGCTGGCGACTGATGCTGACTAATAAAATAATTATCATGCTAAATGCCAGCAGTGAGAGTAGGGGAATGGTAACGAAACCAAACCAATTGATGTAGCCGTTGGCGCAGCTGCCCAAACTACCGCACCAGGCTCCGGTGGGAATAACCTGCCAGACGAGCAAATTTTGGTAGAAGGCGATGAGGGCCCCAATGATAACCAGCGGTAGAGCATAAACAGCGGCGTTGCTATCTTGTCGCAAAATACCGATGGGCAGAATGACCACCAGCGGGTACAAAGCGACGCGTTGGTACCAGCACAAGAGACACGGCACAAAACCCATAACGTCAGAGAAATAAAGACTGCCTAGGGTACCAAACAGAGCAATTAACCACGCTAGCAGCATTTTTTTGGAGTTGGCTGACATAACCGTATTTTAACACGC
>JAUSJZ010000007.1 GCA_030647115.1 bacterium | reverse complement strand
GCCCGCTGGATCACTCTGGCCATCTTTGTGACCATCATTGTCAGTTTTATAATTAGTATGGCTCAGTTCGGGTTCTAATTTCTGGCGTCAAAACTAATTGACTGCCAAAACCGCTTCTGCTATAACAGAACTGTTGGCAACTAGGAGGCCAAGATGGCACAATCAGCGTCAGAACCGGTAGTCGAGCCGACTACCGATACCGTCTGTCCTTATCCGGTCCCGTTGCACTTCGCGGTTTACGTGGTTGAAACCAACGCCACCACCTTTCCCTTCGGGGCTTACGGACATGGTGATGGTGACGACTGGGTTTACTTCACGGCCAAGCCGCAAATGCTACTCGGTGTCGGAATCTGCAACCAACTGGCGGTGATCAGTTTTCACCGGCAAGACGATCCACTAGCTGGCAGGGCGCCGTACCAGCGTCAATTCTCCAACGAGATCTGTCAGATTACCCTAGCCGATGGTTGGTGCGCTGACTGCATGATCAACCCTATTTACGATGAGACTCGTCTGGCTGGCGTGCCCGTTTGGGGCACGCCCAAGTGGAAGCAGCAGTTTGACGCCTACATGGCGGTGACCGAGAACGCCCGCTGCTGGGCCCGTCGATTGGGTATCCGTCTCCGCGCGTAGTCCTCAACTCCAGGCTCCATTAACGTGGAGCTTTTTTAATTCATAAGATGCTATACTAACAGCATATGGCACCGAACAGCGTATTAATTGTCGAAGATGAGGCCGGTCTACGTGAGCTCTATGAAGACGAGCTCAAAAAAGCCGGGTTTCTGGTCTTTGCGGTGGGCAACGGCGAAGAGGCCTTGTCTGTTGCGGCCGAGCGACAGCCATCCGCCATCATTTTAGACATTATGCTGCCGGGTATGAGTGGGCTTGATGTCTTGGCCAAACTACGCGCGACTGAAGCTACCAAAGCAACGCCGGTTTTCTTGCTGACGGCGCTTGAAGAGACCGACGACCGAGCCCGAGGTATTTCTTTGGGGGCGAGTGAATATTTAGCCAAAACCGAAGTCAGCCCGGCCCTGGTCATCGAGAAAATCAAGGCGGCTATCGGTCAGCCGGCGCCAAATACCGATAATCAACCGACTCCAAATACCGAACCAGTTAATAATGATAATGGAAGCAGCTAATATTTTGTTTGTTGAAGACGACCCCATCTTGCGACCCATGTACGCCGACCGTATTCGAGAAGAGGGCTATCAGGTAGATGATGTGATTACGGGTGAACAGGCCCAAAAGAAGTTGGAAGAGAACCAGTATGACCTGGTGTTACTAGACGTCATGCTGCCCAAGATGAGCGGTTTGGATGTGCTGCAGTGGGCTAGGGGGCGGGCCGAGACGAAAGATCTGCCCATTGTGCTCTTGAGCGCTCTCGAAACCGATGAAGATAAGACCCGCGGCCGTGAGCTGGGGGCAACCGACTACATCGCCAAGGCCGAATCTACTCCTAAAACCGTCGTCGAAGCCATCAAACACTATTTGAACCCGCAATAGGGTATGGACAAAGGGGCATCGACTAAAGATAATCTGACCGAGGCTGCCAACCAGGGCCGAAAGAAAATATCTTGGTTGACGATCGGGGCACTCTTGTTGTTGATAATTATCATATTCGGTGTCAGTTGGACTATTTTGATTAGGAGTCAGCAGGTTCAGACGCAAACTGCATCGTCAACCCAGACATCAGATTGGAAACAATATAAAGATGATGTGCTCGGTATTCAGTTTGACTACCCCCAAAAGTGGGGTAATCCGAGAACCGAACCGAAAGAACACATCACCGACCTAGCCCACGTAGTCGATGAGTTCACTGGTAATAACGGTTATCATAACAACTTCAGACTAGTTTTTACCCAAGAAAACTCCCCGCAGATCACTATCTTTAACGATGCCTATGAAAACGAAAACGAACCTGCCAGTTATTACGATCGCGGCTTGGCCGGTAACGTTAGTAAATTAAAACAGACTGGTGATATCTGTCAGTATCAACTTTTTTTTATTCCTTTCAACCCCAGAAACGATAACCGAGAAGAGAACCTGTTTCGAGAAGTTCAATCAACCTGCAAAAGGGGAATCAAAGAGACACTAACGCAATTTCGGCAAGATTTTAGATACAGTTCATTTCCAGAAGTCGGCCTAGTTTATAGTTACAATCTAAGTCTGCTGGCTTATCATCCACTACAAAACGGCTCTTTTAATCACGCCCTTGTTAGGAGTAGTCTCGGGTACACCGGTCAAATAGCTGATGCTTCGATGACGATCAATCAATTTTTAACGGTAGATAAGGGAGATGCTAATTATCAGGTATCAAAATCAGTTATAACCGATGCTGATTATGATTTATTTAAAAGTGATTTTGCTCGCTTTAATAATAGTCTGAAAAGCTATCCACCACCTAAAGCAGTTAAGGCAGCCTTCAAAGAGACCCCTGGTGAAGACCCGAACCTGACCGTGATTCGAAGATACTATTATGCTATCTCCAATAAAGATCTAGTGGCGGCCTACGGTTATTATCAAGATCAAAAGGTGTCGTTTGCCGAGTTTACCAAATGGTACCAAAATACTTATTACGCCAACCCGACGCAATTCGAGAAAACGGGAACCAATCAGTATCGGTTCATGGTCGATTTTCAAGACAGCAATCAAGATCCACTACAGTATCGGGTGACTATGCAGGTGACAGGCGGTAAACTAAAACCCTTGTCATCGGAGAAGTTGATTGGCGAGACTGACACCTATCAGAAACAAGCGGTCTTTGCGGCCCGACGTAACAACAAGAGCTATATTCTGTTGTCTATCAACAAACAAGAGCAGGTAATTGATGAGGCAGACGCTCCCAGCGAAGAGACGGGTTTCAGCGGGGAGACCTTTACTAAACCGCAGTTCTCGCCCAACGGCAATTTTATTAGCTATGGAGTAATCGGCTGGGAGTGGTATGGCACCCGGGTTTATGATATTAAAAAACAAAAGATAATCTTCAAAGAAGAGGACGGCGGTAATGACTTTACTCCAGATGAAAAATACTACTACGGTTGCGCCACCAATCAATTCGGCGGCAGCGCCCACGGTTTTGTCTACCAACTACCGGAATTTACTAAACTCTATGAGCTGTTTGATGACAAACAGAATCAAGAATATATGAGCGTTGATTGCAAATATGACAAAGCCAAACAGGTAATCAATTTTACGCTCACTGAACGGTACAACCAAGATGGCACTGCGACAAAACCAGATCAAAAAAGAGTGATTCAGTACTCATTAACTGACAAAAAAGAGCATGTGGCGCAGCCATGAGCAAAGGCTCTTTTCGGTTCGCCGGCCAGCGTAAAGACGAGGTGGTTATTTTAGTGGCGCGGCGTCATCCGGTCGTTTTGTTGTATCCGGGTTACCATATGGTGGCGATTGCGCTTATACCGTGGCTGGTCTTTGTCTTTTCGGCCGGCTTTACTGCCTGGTTCGGCTGGGCCTTGTTCATTGACACTTTGTTGCTCGTCTGGCTCGCTTTCAGTAACTATTACACCTGGATGAATTCTATCTACGTCTTGACCAACCACCGCGTCATTGCCACCGACCAACAGACAATTCTAAACCGGGTGGTCTCTGAAGTGCCGTACGAGAAGATCCAGGAGGTCAGTCATCAGGTCAAAGGGATGTACCACACCATGTTGAACGTCGGCGACGTCTATGTCAAAACGGCCTCGGGCATGCAGCTGGCCCTGACCGATGTCTATTTACCGTACGAATTGGAGCAGAAGGTCGCCCAGCAGATGCGCTAGGCAGGGAGGTCAGACCACTTTATTTGTTTTTACCACTCTGCCACAAGGTTTCTAAGTACTGTCGCATCAAATGGGCAAAAGAATCACTTTTGACTCTAATCCCGTAGTTCTCGGCGATCGGTGCGTACAGATCAACTGTATTGTTGGCGATAATCACCCCCATCGCCGGGGCAGCCTCTTCGGAAATGTAGCGTACCTCACGTAGCGCTTTTTTGCGCTCCTCGTGACCATGAAAAGAAACCTCTCCACTACTGGCGCGCAGGGTGCGGCTCTTGATGCCCAGCTTGATTCTTTCCTGGATAACTTCGGTCATGGCAGTTTGGCTAAAGAGTTCTGCCATGTAACGAGAAGGGAAGTAGGTAAAGATCTCTTTCGGTTTTTCAACCAAAACCGACCGATACAATGAGCGCAGCTGCTCGCTGCCTTCGTAGTACTCCAACAGAGGTTTGTTATATCCTTGATTGGCTAACAGTGTTAGTTGGGGCAAAACCTGCTCAAGCGCGCGTTCTCGTTTTTTATAAAGGTCTAGTAAGCGACTAGGCTCAATGGCGGTGTAGAGCTTGCGTTTGCCGCTAATAGTGGTAACAAATAGGCCGTCACTCTCTAACTCGGCCAGTAGTT
Organism: bacterium; assembly: GCA_030647115.1. Lineage (GTDB taxonomy): Bacteria > Patescibacteriota > UBA1384 > CAILIB01 > JAUSJZ01 > JAUSJZ01. The sequence goes on along the minus strand of JAUSJZ010000007.1, from coordinate 12,450 downwards.
TGTATAACGCCGGACGAAACAATTTGGTGGTTTTGGATAAAGCCAAAACTGATGACGGCCCCTGTTCGAGAGAAGCGAGGTATAGTGTCGCTTTTTTGCCCGTGAGCCCCACTGAGGCCAGGGTTTGTTCTATCTCCATTTGTACTATTATAGTACAACACTAATAATATGTCAAGCTGTATTATGAATAAATACTTGACAAAATGAACTAAATATGATACATTACTGACCGTCAGAGTGAGTAATCACCTGAACAAAGGAGTCTGACCATGTATGAGCAGGTTATGGAGCAGGTGCTGGTCCAGCTCGCGCACCCGTTCGTTCGTCAGGCTATGAATCTATACGCCATTGGCTGGCGTTGTCGGCAAGAGGGTGCCGATACGAACCGGCGAGTCACTACCCCATTAGGCGAGTTCGGGTATGACAGCTGGTGCTCTTTGCCGATCGAAAAGGTCGAAGGGCCGGTCTACCTCGACCTGGCCAATGAGCGGGTCGCACTCGACGTACTGGAGCTGTTGCGGGTGCTGACTGAACTGCTCGCGTGGTCGTGGGATTGACCATCAACACCACAGCCTGAGCCACATCATTATGGCTGCCAAAACCCTGACCGGGGGAGGCAGTCTTTTTATGCCAAAAAGGTCCAATAATATCTAATGTGAGGTCGCGCCTTTTTCTAACCGTACCAGCCGGCGTTCGTGGCCCATTAGAACCTCTCTTATTGCTTGGCCATCTTCTACTTGGGTTGTCCTCATTTCGTTAATTTGTTGTTGCAGATCGTCAACTCTCTCTTCTACCCGATCGATTCTGTTAGTCAACCGCTGTTCCATCGAAACCATTTCAATTCTGACATCATGAAAACCCTGGTGCATTTGGTGCTGCACCTCGAGTACTAAATTTAATACCTGACCGATAGTGGCTCGACTCATATTTATATTGTAAACAGAATCAACATTAACGGAAGATGGCGTCGAACGCCGATGCTTCACAGGGCGGTTAACCAGAGCCAATTTAAGATGCAAGATTGCCAGTGCCGACCAGGTCGGCGAGGGCGGCGCGGGCAGTGGGGTTCAACTCGACCCGCGCCGTCGTCGCTATGGTTTTTAATTCCCCGGCCGAATAGAGGTGCAACGCGACCGGCGTCTCGCCCGGGTGGGCGGCCAGTACTTGTTTGATATCAATCAGGGTTTTTTTAGTGGCGTTGGCCGGTAACGTGATAATCAGCTGGTTGGCTTTAGAACTGACCGTCGGCCCGGCATCCCCGTTGCCAGTGCCACCACCGGTACGCTCGCGTCGTTTCTGGGCCTGGAAGCGCGGCAAGGCTAACTTTTGACCGGCCACTACCTCGTACAGCGACTCCACCAGTAGCTTCAGCTCGGTCGTCTCGGCCTGGGTGCCTTGCCTGCCGGCAGGCAGGCGGCTGTCTTTGGCGTTGACGAAGCCATCCACCACCACAATTTTGCCCTCTTCTAAGAGCGGTTTAACCTGTTCGTAGACGCGGGGGAAGACAATCAACTCTAGTTTGGTGGAGGCATCCTCAACCTGCACAAAGGCCATCGGGTCGTTATTTTTGGTCAGAATGGTGCGCACGCCGGTAATCAGACAGACGACCCGCATCTTATGATTGTGTAGCTTGGCGGTGACCGCCACCAACGGTTGGGCTTCGGCTCCCAGCTCCCGCGCGACCTCTTTGAGCGGATGATCAGAGAGATAGATGCCCAGCAATTCCCGCTCCCAATCGAGCATAGTGCGGTTGTCGATGGGAGGGACTTCGGGCAGATTGAGTTGGTACTGGGCGCTTTGCTCGTCGCTGCCAAAGAGAGCAGCTTGATCTTGGGCTTTAGACTTAGTGACGGCGCTGATGAAACTGACGATCTCTTGGAGCCCCTCAATGATGCGGTTGCGTTCGGCCAACGAATCGAGCGCGCCGGCCTTGGCCAGGTTTTCAATCACTTTTTTGTTGAGTCGGTGACCGCCGAGTCTGATGATAAAGTCGGTTAGGTCGCGGTAGGGCCCGTTACTGACGCGCTCGGTGACAATCTCTTTCGAGGCCTCTAGTCCGACATTTTTGATGGCCCCCAACCCGAACCGCACGTTCTTACCGCTGCGGTCGGGCTTAATGGCGGGGGTATCGTAGACGACGGCAAAATCGACGTACGATTCATTGACGTCGGGCGGCAAGACTTTCAAGCCCATCTGGTCGGCTTCGGCCAACTCAATACTCAACCGGTCGAGGTTGTGGATGTCGGAGGTCATCAAAGCCGCCATAAACTCGGCCGGGTAATTGGCTTTCAGATAAGCGGTCTGGTAGGCGATCATGGCGTAACAGGCGGCGTGGGCGCGGTTGAAACCGTAGCGGGCGAAGGGCTCGATAAAATCCCAAATTTTGGTGGCGAGCGCGTGCTCGATATTCTGGGTTTTGATAGCCCCTTGAATAAATTTTTCGCGCTGTTCATCGAGCAACTCCTTAATCTTTTTGCCCACCGCCTTGCGTAAAATGTCGGCCTCGCCGTAGGTGAAGCCAGCGAAGTCCCGGGCAATCTGCAGCACCTGATCTTGGGTAACAATAATGCCGTAGGTACTCTCTAAAATAGGCTTAAGGCTCGGGTGTAGGTATTTGACCTGCTTACGGCCGTGTTTGGCAGCGATAAAGTCAGGTATCGCCTCCATGGGGCCGGGGCGATATAAGGCGACCATCGAGATGATATCCTCGAACTCGGTTGGCTGTAGCTCTTTGAGGTAGCGTTTCATACCGGCCGATTCTAGCTGAAATACTCCGGTCGATTCAGTGCGGGAGAGCAATTGGTAGCTCTTTTTATCGTCGGTCTCGAGGTGGCGCACGTCAATATCAATGCCGCGGTGTTCGTGCAGCAGTTTCAGGCACAAGTCGATAATGTTGAGGTTAGAGAGCCCCAAAAAGTCAATTTTCAAAATGCCCATATCTTCAATGGCGTGCATCTCGTATTGAGTCACAATGGTGTTATCACTGCGGGCGGCGTACTGCAAGGGCACGTATTCGTAGAGGGGTCCGGGGGTAACGACGACGCCGGCGGCGTGGATAGAGGTATGGCGGGCCGAACCCTCAACCCGTTGGGCCAGGTCGAGCAGTTTTTTAACCGGCGGGTTCTGGTCGTAATTCTGTTTGAGCTCCTCGACTTGGTCAAGCGAATCTTTGATGTTGGTGCCAAACGGAATTAATTTGGCGATGTAGTCGCACTCTAAATAGGGCAGACCCAAGGCGCGACCGACGTCGCGCACTGCGTTGCGAGCCTGCATCGTCCCGAACGTAATAATTTGCGCGACGTGGTCGCGCCCAAACCGTTCGCGCACGTACTCAATAACCTCATCGCGGCGCGAGTCTTGGATGTCGTTGTCAATATCGGGCATGGAGTAGCGATCGGGGTTCAAAAAGCGCTCAAAAATTAGTTTGTATTTGATGGGGTCAATATCGGTGATGCCGATGACGTAACTAACCATCGCGCCGGCGGCCGAACCACGACCGGGCCCAATTAAAATGCCCTGATCGCGCGCCCAGTTGATAAAATCTTGGGTAATGAGAAAGTAACCGGGAAAGCCCATCTTCTCAATGACCGACAGTTCGTAATCGAGCCGTTGTCGCACTCGCTCTTCAAAAGCTATACTCTCGTCTTGGCTGTCGGGCGAGGGCAGAATATCGTCCTCGGGCAGTTTACCCACTTGATACTTGAAACCGTAGCGTTTGGTCGTGCCGGTTTCGCACAGTTGTCTTAACCAGGTCTCTTCGGTGTAGCCGTCAGGTACCGGATACTTAGGCAAAATGTTGGCTCCCATCGGAATGTCCACGTCACACCGGTCGGCGATGAGCGCCGTGTTGGTCAGCGCTTCCGGGTGATCTTTAAACCACTCATTCATAGTGGCGGGATCGGTGATGGATAGGTCAAAGCCGGCGTAGTTGAGTCGGTTGGTGTCATTGACTGTCTTGCCGGACGCAATGCAGGTTAAAACGTCTTGGGCCTCGGCGTCTTCAGGATAAACATAGTGGGAGTCATTGGTGGCGACCAGACCCAAGCCCAGCTCTTGCGCCACTTCAATCGCAATTTTATTGACCGGCTCTTGGTCGGGGTTGGCCGGATGGTGCTGCAGTTCGATGAAATAATTATCGGGGCCGAAGATATCGCTATATTCTCGGGCTACTTTCAGGGCCGCTTCTTTGGAGATCATGGCTGCCCGCGCCAGCTCACCCTGAAAACAGGCACTTAAACAGATTAGACCCTTCGAGTGCTTTTTTAGTAATTGCTTATCGATGCGCGGCTTATAATAGTAGCCCTCTAAATGGGCGACCGTGACCAACCGCAACAGATTTTGGTATCCGGCGTAGTTTTGGGCTAGTAAGATGAGGTGAAATGGTTTAACATCCAAACGGGGTGTTTTATCGGTCAGTTTACGCGGAGCGACGTAGGTCTCCACCCCAATAATCGGTTTGACTCCTTTCTGTTTGGCCTTCTTAAAAAACTCCACGCTGCCGTACAGGGCACCGTGGTCGGTCAGCGCAATCGAATCCATGCCTAGCTCCAGTACTCGGTCAAGCAGGGCATCAATTTTACTGGCGCCGTCAAGAAGGGAATAATGAGAGTGGACGTGCAAATGAGTAAATCGCATGAAAATGATTATCGGCTGGCTAACTGGTAGAAACAAAGAACTGGCAGCACTCGAGATCGAGTGTGTCCTTGCTCGCGAATTTGCCCCTGCTTTGGCTATTACTATCGTAACGCAGTCGCCGCTATTGAGCCATACTGTCAAATGGCCGTCACGTTGGGGACAACTGCCCAGTGAGTGGGCCGCTACCACAGCCGCTCGTACTTTGTCAAATTTGAATTTGGCTCTAGGAGGCACGATGCGCGTTGTCGAACTCTTGGCCGAAGACGACCAACCCAAAAGCTTCGAACTTGCTGATGCGACCCTAGCCGGCCTGGCCGGTTATTTAATGAAACAGTTGAATCTACCCGCCGGGCGGTCGGTGATTGGTTTGTCAGCGGTGGGAGAGCTCTCTTTCTCGTGGCTGAAGCGGTTGATGGGAGCCATGAAGCAACAGGCCAAGCAACAGAGCTCCTCTTTACGGGTGGTTTTACCGGAACGACCACAAGGTTCGGGCCGTGGTACCGGGTGGCCCGAATTATCGGCCGCTTCGGTGCGCCATAACCGACTGCTTGATAAGGGCTCCGAGTTGGTGTTGATACCGACCGGTCAGAGTAATCGTTTCTATGTTGGCCTCACCTTGACCATCCACCACCCTGACCGTGACGCCTGGCTCGACCGCAATATTCCCCAAAGTGACGCCCTGTCGGGTATGCTGCCGCCGAAGTTGGCGCGGATGTTAGTGAATATTGGTTTGGGGCAGAGCGCGGCGTCAGAAACAGAAAAAAAGGAGCGACCGACCGTGGTGTTGGACCCTTTTTGCGGTAACGGGCGGGTTTTATTAGAGGCGTTGCTGTTGGGCCAACCGGTGCAGGGGCGTGATATTGACCGGGTAAAGGTAGCGGCCACCGAAACTAACATCAACTGGTTGCGCCGTGAGGGGCCCAAGCAACCGTGGTGGCCGACTTTTGTCGCTGAAGCTGATTTACCGCCGGCCAGTGTCTATCAACACGACGCCGTTGAAAAGTGGCGTCAAACTTGGAAGGGGCCGCACGTGATTGTCTCGGAGCCGTGGTTAGGGCCACCGTTGCGCCAGCGCCCGACCGCTTTAGAGGCCAGACAACACGCCGCTCGAGTGAAAACTATTTTAGAGGCGGCCATACCGCATTTACTATCCGAACGGCCGCGTCGGGTGGTGTTGGTGATACCCCGCTGGCTGTTAACCCCGACCGGAGAACTGGTTATCACACCTGAAATTGTGGCGCACTGTCAGCGGCAGGGTTTCGTGGCTAAAATTATCGCTACGGTGCAGCGACCCGACTCCTTTATCGCCCGCGATGTAATATTGGTAACCCAGACGTAATTAACAGTCAAAAAACCAGTGATGATGTCTTTCGCCGCCTGCCAACCGTTGTGGTTGAGGTCGGCTCCAGACATCATCACTGGTTTTGTAGATACTTACTTCATATCTGGGTTGCCGACACCCACGGTTGCTAGGTGATGAGAGATATTATCTACTCTTTAGTATTTTGCTTGACTATCCTTTTGATAGGAGTTAATATACAAAAGTTATGGCACACAAGAAAGCCGGTGGTTCGACGAGACTGGGCCGCGATTCGGCCGGGCAACGCTTAGGCGTTAAAATTTTTGGTGGAGAGGCCATTAAAGCCGGTAATATCATCATTCGCCAGCGCGGTACCAAGTGGCACCCGGGTGATAATGTCGGCCGCGGTAGTGACGACACGCTTTTTGCTAAAGTAACCGGTACGGTCCGGTTTCAGAAGAGAGCCAAATTGGCCTTTACCGGTACCAAACGGGTAATTACCATTGCCCACGTTGACCCGGTTACTATTGAGGCTCCAAAATCTGCCCCTGTTGCCCAGGAGGCAGCCAAAAAAGTCGTCAAAAAATCGACTAAAAAAATCGCTGCTACCAGCAAATCATAAATATGAGTCTGCCCACTCACCTCCAAACCATCCTCAATGCCAAGTACGGTCGTAAAGACGTACCGAAACTTCGGGTTGGCGAGACGGTGCGTATCCACCAACAGATTACCGAGGGTAAAAAGAGTCGCATTCAGGCCTTCGAAGGGGTAGTCATTGCCACCAAACACGGTTTGGGTCTAAACGGTTCCTACACGGTGCGGCGTATTGCGGCCGGTGGCGTCGGGGTTGAGAAGACTTTTCCGGTTCATCTACCGTCGGTAGTGAAGATTGAACAGGTTAAGGCGGCTAAAGTGCGTCGGGCTAAACTTTATTATATGCGCGAGCGTTTCGGTAAGAGCGCCCGTTTCTCGAGTGAGAAGATGACCGGCACCAGCTGGCAGGAAGAGTTGAACACCGAGGTCGGAGCCGCCGAAGAGGCCGAGAAAGCGGCTGATAAAACCGAAGCTACCGCAGCCGAAGCTGCCACAACCGAAACCGTCGAAACCGAATCAGCTGAACCAACAAAAAAGGCCGTGGTTGAAAATGAACCGGCGGAACAAGAGCCAGTCATCGAAGAGGCAACTGAAAAGGCAACTGAAAAGGTCGCCGATGACGCCGCCAAAAAAGAGTAACCAAGAACTAGGTGCAAAAGGAGAGCGGCAGGCAGCCGCTTTTTTGGTTGACCACGGTTACCAGATTATCAACCGTAATTTACGGCTGGCGGGCGGCGAAATTGATATACTAGCGCGTGACGTTGCTGGTACACTAATAGTAGTAGAGGTTAAAAGCCGTCATTCGGTCGATTTTGCCCCGGCGCAGGCCAATATCACTCCAACTAAACTGGCTACCCTGGCCCGACTGGCCCACGCCGTCAGCGATCGTTATCCAAACTCTGATGTGCGCGTCGATGTCATCGAATACGACGCCTCGACCGACCATCTTAATCAACTGCAAGACGTTTTAAACTAAAATTATGGCCAAGAATCAAGTCCGTGTCCGCTTCGCCCCGAGCCCGACGGGTGAGATGCACCTGGGTAATGCCCGTACCCTGCTCTTCGCCGTTTTATTTGCCCGCCATCACGCCGGCACTTTCATTTTACGAATTGAGGATACCGACCAGGAACGTCTGGTCAAAGGTTCGGTGGAGTATATCTTGAAGACGCTAGAGTGGTTAGGAGTCACGCCGGACGAAGGAGTGTGTTTTGATAGTAAAGGTCAGGTTACCGAAACCGGAGACAAAGGCCCTTATATTCAGTCGCAGCGGCGCGCCATCTATCAACAATACGCCGACCAGTTGCTGGCCGAAAGTAAGGCCTACCGTTGTTTCGCCACCAAAGAAGAGCTGGAGCTGATGCGGGCCGAACAGGTTAAAGCCAAGCAGCCGCCCCGTTACGACGGCCGCTACCGCGATTTAGACCCGACCGAAGCCGAGCGTCGCGCCGCCGGTGAGCCGTTCGTCATTCGTTTTAAAATGCCGCTCCAGGGTAAGGTTACCGCTCACGATCTGGTTTATGGTGACATCACTTCAGACTACGCCGAGCAAGATGACCACATCATTATCAAAAGCGACGGTCTGCCGACCTATCACTTCGCCAACGTTATTGACGATCATTTAATGCAGATCACGCACGTCATTCGCGGCCAAGAGTGGATTGCCAGTTGGCCGCGTCACCTTGCTACTTACGCAGCGTTCGGTTGGCCGATGCCCGAATACACCCACGTGCCGTTAATCTTTGGGCCCGACAAAGCGAAACTATCGAAACGCCACGGCGCCAAAACGGTACTGGCCTACAAAGAAGAGGGATACTTGCCCGAAGCCGTCATTAATTACTTGGTATTTTTAGGTTGGAGCCCCAAAACGACCCAAGAATTTTTCTTGTGGGATGAACTGGTCGCCGCTTTTGACCTGAAAGGTATCAACAAGGCGAACCCCATTTTTGACCCGGTTAAGTTGGGGTTTGTGAACGGTGTCTATCTGCGACAGCTGCCGGCGGAGCAGTTAATGAGCAAGGCCGAAGAGTGGCTGGCTCGTGCCGATTGGTTTGACCGGGCTGAACGCGACTATCTGGTTAAAGCCATCGCCAGCGTGCAGGAGCGGGCCAAGACCTTGGCCGAACTGCCCGGTCTGGTGGAATTTTATTTTAACCGCCCCGAACCCGATGTCAAACTGATTCCGTTTAAGACCCAAGCCCCAACCGAAACGGCCCGACTGTTAGAGTTAGCCGTCGTCGGTCTGAAAGAGATTAAAGAGTGGACGTTAATAGAGATTGAAGCCCAGTTGCGCAGCCGCATCGAGCAGGCGGCCTGTCAGAACGGGGAGCTGCTGTGGCCGGTACGAGCGGCGCTGACCGGTCGTGAGGCCAGCCCCGGGGCTTTCGAAGTGGCTGAAGTGTTAGGTCAGACCGAAACTATTTTGAGATTAGATGAGGCGGTGAAACAGTTAAAATCGTAATACGGGGCTCTTTTATCTTTAATAAATCAAGTAAGTAATAACAAATATGAATGCTATGGCTATCAGCTTGACATATGGTGCCGTTGTTCTGGGGTTAGCGACTGCTATGTTCAGCAACGGTTTAGTTGAAACGATATTACTGTTTGTTATTACTGTACCTATTATCGTCTATTGGATAAGAAAAACCGAATGGCGTAAAATAGGTCTATTAAAAGGTTTTCTATTGATCATGATACTTATGCTAATGGCTGTACTTCTAATAAATTCAGCCATCAATCTAATCTAGATTAGCGGTGATATTGCATTAGATTATAAGCATCAATCAACTTCACCCAAGTTGTTAGACGACATTAACTCAAGAACGGAATACCAGTTGTAGTGGATGTGATGATTGGACGAAGCAATCAAGCGGCTGCGGTCTTAGTGCGCCATTTTTCTAATTTCGTAATTCTTTTTTCGTGACCCATAATCACCGAAGTAATTGCCTGGCTGTCCTCTAGTTGGGTTTGGCGGACTGCCTGCAGTCTTGTTTCGAAATTATCCATTCTTAAATCTAGGCGCTGAATTTCGGTTTTAAATTCTAATCGAACATCGTGAAAACCGGCCTGCATCTGCTCCTGAACATCTAGCATCAGCTGGTAGATTTGGATTGTGGTCACTTTAGTCATCGTTTATTAATTATAATCGCAGTTGGCGATATTATATAAGTGTATGGCAACCAAGATGAACCAAGAATTACGCTAACAGCTGAAAAAATTGAAGTGGTACAATACAACTAATGCCGAAAGTCAGGTTTAACTATCTCGCGTTAATCGTTTTGGTGGTTGGAGTTTTGGCTACTATTTATATTCAACGCCGGCTGTCAGCCGATGTCGGTGGCCCCGGTTATGTGTTTGCCTGTCCCAGTGAGGGTGGCACCGAAGCTTTTATCGTCACTATCATGCCGGGTTTCGACAATCTCTCTCTGACGGCTTACAACAGTGCCGGTAAGACAATTGGCTACGGCCCGATATTACTTAAAGAGCTACGCAGTGTCCAAGTTAAAGACGGCCCGAAGATTGCGACTGCCATGACCGATAAAGAGCGACTAGAACGTTATTTTGGTTCGTACAAAGTGACCGATAAAATTGATGCTCCGGTCGAAGATTCATCGCAAGGAGACATGATGTCCGGTAACAACCAGGTTAAGGGCATAGGGTCAATCTACGCCCTCGGTGGTGGCCCGGTTCAGGGTGAGGCTCCGAGCGGTAACTGGCAATCCATTCTGGGAGACCGCGCTAAATACAGTCTCGGGTTCCAAGAAATTGACCCCGGTAATAATCAACCCTCTTTTGTCGGTTGTCAGACCGGCGGCGCTTCGCTGAAGTTCAGTGATCTGCATTTAGAAGGTAATCTTCATTCTGAACCGGTCCACATTTTGGTGACCGATGCGGTTGTCAGCAGTGCGGTGACCCCGGTCGATTTTGAGTGGCATAGTGAAAAGGTTTTAGGCCCGCTTGACGCCAACCTGCAAGTGACCACCCAGGGCAGTGCACTGCCGGTGCTGAACTTTACTAAATATAGTTATCCGTATAATTGGTTAGTGGAGGTGCCACGCCCGACTGGTATTTTTGATCTACACGTCGATGCCACTAATCGGTATGACCAGAACTGGAGTAGTGTCAATTTTAAGCGCAGTTCACTGGGCGATGTAAAAAAGCAGCTTGAAGTGGTGCCGGTCAAGACGAATGCTACTTTTTACGTCACCATCTATTACCCCGGTTTGGCGCCGACAAACCTCGAAGGTCCCTGTGAGACTTACTCTGGAGTCAAGTTTGCCAGTAAAAAACCCGATGGCACCGTCGTGCCCGGTTGTACCAACGATATTAAAGATACTTTGGGGGTAATGATTGAGGGCGTATTTTACGAAGGGGCAGCGGCGGTTAACCATCCCCAGGCCGATTTTGCCGCCTTTCCGATGTTTTCACAGGTGGATGAGCATGGCACCTGGTGGTTAAAAATTCCCGGTTATAACGGTGGCAAAGGCATACCGGTAGTTGATACGTTTGCCGTCGGTCTATCGAACGATCATAAGACAAAAAGTGGAACGGAAGATTATTCTTATACTATTGATCTGGCCATGCCGAACCGATCAAACGCCCCGGCCGGTGAGAAGCCGAATAATGCCGAGGAAACAGCTATTCTTAATAAGATTAAGGAGGCGGTAACCCAGCTGGGCGGTAAGGCAGCGGATGCACCTGACTTCGGGGCTTTAAAAATTACCAACGTTGACGTTGCTTATGGTTTTGTGCGCGACGGTTTTGCCAAAAGTAAAGTTGAGCTGCAGGGTACTTTTGGTCTTTATTTACCCATCAGAAAGATGGATGGTGTCTACAGCAATTACCATGGTGCCTGGTACCCCGATGGCTATCCGAGCGGTTCCCACAGTTTTCCGGTCAGTAGTTGGGATATCTGGGCGAGTCGTGATACTTTCATTCCGGCCAACGCCGTCTTAAACGGTGAACATCTCACCAATATAAAGGTACCGATGAGTAGCAAATTTCCGACGTGCGGTAAAGGCACCGAAGGTTACTGTTCGAGTATTGTCTCCCAGTTCGGGCTGTTTATGAACGGTGGCCCTTGGCAAGACACCGGTTGGGGTCAGTTTAATAATATCAATGTAAGTACCGCCGACTCGGCCGAGGGGGAAAACCGAACCCTCATTAAAACATTTGATGTCAATTACGGCTCTAATGACCCGGTAGTGCTAGATATAAATTTCTCTCTTATGTCGGAGCAAAAACGACGGCAGCTGTTTTTATGGGGTTTCAGTGTGACCCAGTTACAGAAATACAACAACCACGGTGTCAACGATACCTTTACGGTGGCGGAATCGGCTCCCAATGTTATTGTGCGTAGCGGGTCAACCACTCCACCTGTGTCTCCACCGGTGTCAGGTCCGGGAAATCAGCCGGCCAGCGGTAATCAACCGAGTTCTGGTAATCAACCGAGTTCTGGTAATGGGTCTGGCCCGGCTAACCAACCGACAGTACCGGCCAGCGGTAATCAACCGGCTGTTTCTAATAGTAGTGGGGGTACAGCCGCCGGTTCGGGCCAGCCGAGTTTAAGTGATCGGCTTAAAAACCAGTTCAACAATTTTACGGCCCGGGTTGGTTTAGCGGTGGATGTTATCCAATTTCCGATTATAGCTCAAACTGATCTCGCCGATACGAAGATTAAGAAGGTGGCGGCCGAGTTGGCGGCCAAGGTTAAGCTTAAAAATGAGGCCGATCTATGGTTAGCAGATCTTACACGTCGACAGCCCAATAATAAACAGGCCATTACGGCTGCTAAACGCACGGTGGCCCTAGCCCAAACCGCAGTAGTGACGGCTCAACGTAAATTGACGGAGGTACAGCAACTAGCCACTAAGTACCGGGTGGCCCTGGCTGATGTGAAAAAGGCCACGTTGGCGCGCCAGCA
>JAUSJZ010000039.1 GCA_030647115.1 bacterium | reverse complement strand
CCAATTCAATGGGAGGGGAGTGAACCGGGTGGTCATCATCGGGCCGGTAAATTGCAGTTTGGGCGCATAGAGCCAGTACCCCGGAGATTCAAACTAATCATCAAAGGCTTAGGTGGTGTGGAGCAGCTCAAGTTTGAGTGGGGAGCTTCAGATTGATGGTGCCACGAGCAGGTGTTAAGATGATATTAAGGTTATAAAAGGGATAAGTAATATATTGCCATGCTCAATGCCAAAGCGTTTGCCAATGCGGCGGCGGTCGTCGGTGCCGGTCTGTTCGTGGTCTGTCGTTTATTAGTTGGAGTTATGCCCCAGTCGATGTTTAACGTCGCCCAATCGTGGATGCATTCGGTAGCCCTGCAGCCGTCAATGATGAGCGGTTACGGTACTAGTTCCGGCTGGCTGACCGGTATCGTCGCCATGGTAGTAGTGGTCTGGCTAGTGGCCTATGCCTTCGCCTCGTTGTACAACAGTTGGGCTAAGTAAATGAACTAAAAAGCCCGTCAAATGATGACGGGTTGTGGTAGGTCAGCGATCTGTCGTGACGGGCAAGCGGGGAGCCAATAGTCTATACTGAAGCTAGCTATGGTGAGCGAAATTATTTATCAAATTTACCCGCGCAGTTTTCAAGACAGTAATGGCGATGGGTTAGGCGATCTGGACGGTATTATCAAGCGACTATTTTACGTCGCCGATTTGGGGGTGACAACCATCTGTCTGGCTCCGATCTATCCTTCACCCATGATTGACTCCGGCTATGACATCGTCGATCACTGCAATATCGACCAGTCGTTTGGTGATTTGGCGACTTTTGACCGATTAGTTAAAGAGGCGCACCGGCTAAAATTGAAGGTTGTGCTGGAGTTGGTCGTCAACCACACCTCGTCGGAGCATCCCTGGTTTTTGGCCTCACAGGTGAGTAGAGAAGCACCAGAGCGCGATTGGTATATCTGGCGTGATGCCGGGCCAGATGGTGGGCCGCCCAATAACTGGGTCTCGGCTTTCGGCGGGCCGGCGTGGCATTACGACGAACCAACGAAGCAGTACTACCTACATACCTTTTTAACCTGTCAGCCCGATTTAAACTGGCGTCACCCTGAAGTACGCCAACAGATTGGGGCTATCGGGCGGTTCTGGCTCGAGCGTGGGGTCAATGGTTTTCGAGCCGACGCCCTGCCTCACATCTTGAAAGATAAAAATTGGCGAGATGACCCGATTAACCCACTGTGGCGGCCGGGTAAAAACCCCTACAACCGAGTGCGACACACCAATAGTGCCGGGCACCGCCGGTTGGCGACGGCGCTGAAACAGCTGCGGGTGGCGATTGGTCCTTTGGCCAGAGACATGCCGATTATGGCCGAGGCCTATCTGAAACGAGCGGTTTTGGCTCATTTTTGTGCGACGGCATCCTCAAAGTTAGATCAGGTGACCAATTTTAATCTCTCGGCCCTGCACTGGCAGGCCAGCGCCTGGCGCACCTATCTCGCTCTTTTCAATAGGGGTGATTTTAAACCGGAACACATCGGTCAGATTTTGGGCAATCACGACCTGCCACGTCTTGTCAGTCGTTACGGTTTAAAGAAAGCGCGGCTGATGGCCCTACTCCAACTATCTGTACCTGGTATTCCGGTCATCTACTACGGCGAGGAGCTGGGCCTGAAGACCTTGTCCGTTTCACGCTTACAGGCGCACGATATGGTCCGCTACCGCATACCCGGGGCCAGTCGTGACGGGTCACGCGGTCCGATGCCGTGGACGGTCGAAGTGGGAGCGGGCTTCAGCGATCAAGCCCCGTGGCTCCCGTTGGTTAACGATTGGCGTCGCGTCAACGTGGCGACCGAACAGAACGACCCCAGCTCTTTCTGGTCACTCTATCGCCAACTGATACGGACCCGCCGCCAAGAGCCGGCTTTGAGTGGGGGTCGTTATCAACTGCGAAAGGCGGGCAATAAAGCAGTGTTAGCTTTTGAGCGGGTAATCGAACAAGAGCGGCTGTTGATTTTAGCCAATTTTTCAGCGCGCCCGCAGGTTGTAGACGTAGCTGAAGCGAATAAGAGAGAAGGTGTGGTATTGGTATCCACCCACGCTCGATCGGCTGAATTTACTAATGGTAGTAAATTAAAACCTTATGAAGGACTTATCATTCGTCTTTGATGTTGGGGGCACCAATACCCGGGCGGCGGTGACCGATGGGGAGCGGCTATTAAAGAAAGCAACCTGGCCGACACCGGTTGATTACGAAACGGGCGTACAACGGCTGACCGAACAGCTGGAATTGTGGCGGGCGGCTAAGGGGCCGGGCGATCAAGCGTCACCTAGTCGTTGGGTGGGAGCGGTCGCGGGAACCGTACACCTCGATGGTCGTAGTTTAGTACGGGCACCGCATCTGTCAGATTGGGTCGGCCAGCCATTATGGTCTGACTTGAACCGGCGTTTTAAATTACGTTCCGGTAAATTGATTAACGATGCCGCCGCGGCCGCGCTCGGTGAGGCTAACAAAGGTAGCGGCCGCGGCTTTAATATTGTCGCTTACCTGACAATCGGTACCGGCGTCGGCGGCGCCCGCGTTGAACACGGTCATTTAACTGCTAGCGCCGCCGGTTTTGAACCCGGCCATCAACTGATCGGTCAGGCTGTTAGTGATAAGAGAGATAACGGTCGGCAGCTGGTTACCGTCGAAGATCTAATCTCGGGGACCGCGCTAGCAAAACGCGCCAGCCGCCCCTTAACCGAAGTAAAAGAAGTCAAGTTTTGGCGCACGGTGACGCTGGATACGGCGTTGGCAATCCATAATTTGATTCTAACTTGGTCGCCCGACGTGGTCGTGCTGGGTGGTAGTGTGACTAAACAGCTGCAGTGGCCGCTGTTACGCCAGACGGTGCGACAACAGCTGGGGTCTTGGCCAAAACAACCGGTCATCAAGCAGAGTAAACTAAAAGACTTAGCCGGGTTGTGGGGTGCCTCTTTGGTCTTATATTTGGAACAAATCAAGGTAAAAACGGACGAGCAAGGCGCGTAAAAGCGGTATCTTCTGTTTTGATCTTTTCCGGGGTTATGTCCTTTAGGTATTTATCATAGGCGGCGTTGTTCCAGAGGTGATAACAGTAAGCCCCATCAAAGCGGTGACTGTCGGTTGTAAAAAATTCCTCTAGCTCTGGTGCAAAATAGCTAGGATAGAAAAAGCTTTCTTTGGGTTCCACGTGTATCTCTTCCGGATAAAACAGGGAGAGAAAGTGGGGGTATTTAACTGGCATTTCACTGTAGTAAAGATCGGGACCGGTGGAGCGAAAGCCGTGCCACAGACTCTTGTTAGGGTCAAAACCTTCCAGCCAGCGTTTGGTAAAATTTTCCTGTGGCCTGGCCAGAATAACGGCGTTACACAGCCCGACTTTGTGGCCATCGTATATCTCTTCGCCCAAGACGGTCCGAAACTGGCGTAAGGGTGTAAACGGCTTGGCACAGATTATATCCCAGTCCAAATAAATACCACCTAGCTCAATCAATTTTTGTAAACGGATGATATCGGCTTTATGAGCCGGGTGTGGTACATCTACTCCAAAAATTTTATCGGGAAAAGTGGTGGGAACAACCGTCAGATATTGCTTGGCTTGCTCGTACCACTCGCCACCTGGGTCTTCGCTGGTATAAAAATAGATCTGGTCGGGTTTATTTACTTCGTAGGCCGAGCGGACGGCCAGGTAGTTAATTAACGAAAACTCCAGACCACCAAAATAACAGAAGTGAATGATATTGGGTACTGTATCCATCTTAAGCATAGTAGCACACAACAACTGACCATCAAGCGTGCCAAATTAGGTGATAGCGCTGGCCTTTTGGGAACAGTGATGGATTCTAACGCGAAAAGATTGAACTGGTCGTATGTTATACTGAACAAAAGTGATAATAAGTAAAAGGAGCTAAAAATGGGCTGGATTGTAACAATTATAGTCGGGGCAGTCATCGGTTGGTTAGCTAGCCGCATGATGAGTACCGACGAGCAACAGGGGGCTTTTGCCAATATTGTTATCGGTATTGTCGGTTCGTTGTTGGGGGCTTGGCTGTTCGGTAGTGTTTTGGGTATTGGTAGTGCCGGTGCCGCCGGAACTTTGAGTGTCTGGGGGGTTGTTTGGGGCGTAGTCGGGGCCGTCGTTCTAATTGCCATCTTGAAGGCACTCAAGATTTTGAAATAAATTATATGCCTATCGAAATTGAAAAAGAGGTTACCACCAAGAGTAGTAGCCCTTCAGCCAATCAGGTCAGCCAGACCTCAACTGTCGGCCAAACATCCACAATTACTGAACAGCAAGACGCCCAGTCAGACCGGGGCAACGCCTGGATCTGGTATCTAGTCGGTATCGTTGATTTACTATTGGTATTACGTCTGCTATTTCACTTATTCGGGGCTCGGGCAGTGGGGTTTGCCAATCTGCTCTACGGTGTTACCAACTGGTTGGCTGCTCCTTTCAAAGGAATTTTCCCCAATCCACAAGTTGAAGGCGCTTACTTTGATTCGGCTTCTTTAACCGCCATCGTCGTTTACGCCCTACTGGGTTGGGTGGTCTCACGGCTAATTGATTTGGCAACGAGGCCGGCCAACAGTAAGAAGATTTAGTGAAGAAAGTATTCGTAGTGCTTTTGTCGCTATTGGTTTTTATCGTAGCGGTTGCTTATATTTGGTTGACCCAAGTGAAACAGGTCAACCTGCGGGCTCAAGTTAAGTCATTGCAATCAGAAGATCAGTTCGTGCGTAATGAAGAGCTGCAGACCGAGATCACTAATATTGCCCAGACCTATAACAAGGCAATTGTGGTCTACGAGGCGATGGATGATTTAGAGTCCAGTGGCGTCGACATCAACAGCCTCAAAAAACAGTTTGCCACTACCCTAAGTTTATTATCCCAACGCCAATATCAGGAGGCCGAGGCCACCCTAGCCGATATCAGGAGTAAAATGGATGCTATTATTACCGGTCAGGCGGAAGCGGAAAAAAAGAAAATTATCGCTCCACCACCGGTCCCAAAACCCGCCCCAGCCGCTAAAACCCAGCCCGCTCCGGCACCGGCTCCCGCTCCCGCTACCAATAACGCTCCGCCCGGGTCCGGTTATAGTCAGCAGATTGTGGCGGCCAACGGGCAAACTTTTGTAGTCAGTGTGGTAGCAGCCGATCTGGCTTCTACTAGAGTGATTGTTGATACCGCCTCAACGGCCGACTGTCACCAAGACTGCCCGGTGCTATCTTTGAGTGAATACGTGGCCCGCAACGGGGCTTTCGCCGGGGTCAATGGTTCCTATTTCTGTCCCGCCACTTATCCAACCTGTACTGACAAAAAGAATGTCTTTGAGATCATGGCCATGAACAAAGACAAGACCTATTTTAACAGTGACGTCGACCCCAATACCGATTATCCGGCGGTAATTTTTAGAAACGGCAGTATTCAATTTATCAGTGCCATCGCCAACTGGAACAAGAGTACCGACATTGATAGTATGTTGGCTAATTATCCACTGTTGGTAGCGAATAAACAGAATATCTACGCCGGTAGTGGTGTCGATAAGCTCAACTCTAAAGGCAACCGCAGCTTTGTGGCCAATATTGGCAGTACCGTCTATATTGGTGTCGTGCGCAGTGCCTCGGTCGGTGATTCGGCCGCGGTGATGCAAACGCTGGGAATGGAAAATGCCTTGAATTTGGATGACGGTGGCTCAACCGCTCTCTGGGCCGATGGAGGCTACAAGGTGGGGCCGGGTCGTGGTCTGCCGAACGTAATTTTGTTTATTAGTAAATAAATATTGATGGCTTATTCATCAAATCAAAGCTCCGGTTATGGCAAGAGACCGATGTGGCAGTGGATACTCATCTACGTGGTGGTTGGGGGTCTTATCTATTGGGCAATCGCTTATTTCGGGGCAGCTAAAAAAGGCGGTTCTCTTTACGGCGGTTCGTCAGCCAAGCCGAGTGCCAGTCAGACCAGTACGGTTCCGGCGGCTTCAAACACGGTGACAATTGCCGATTCCAACTACTCCCCGGCCACCCTAACCGTCAAAGTAGGCGATACGGTAACTTGGGTTAATCAAGACAGTGTTAGTCATACTGCGACCGCCAGTGACAACAGCTTCGGCACGGGTATGTTGAGTCCCGGCCAATCTGGTACGGTCACCTTTAGTAAAGCCGGTACCTTTGTCTATCACTGCCAGATACACCCGAGTATGACCGGTACCATTATTGTCCAATAATTCTAAGGACAAAAAACCGCACCCGGTGAGCCGTGGGGCTCTGGTGGGTGCGGGAGTGGGTTGGAGAGGTTAGGCGAGGGCGTCTCGTGGCTAGTTCGGGTCCTCGGTGCTGGCGAACCCAATCCGTTCGGGCGGGTACGGAATCTTCTTCAGGTTGTCGATCGGCCGGATGTCTTTGTCGGTACCGTAGTTGAGATCACACCGGAACTGATGTGCTTCGACCGTTCCGTCGGCCAGCTTCAGCCAGAACCAGATGTCCCAGTGCTTCAGACCAGTGGCTGTCCAGTCGCAGTGCTCACACCGGACGCGCAGTTCAACCACCTGATACTTGAGTCGCCGTTCTCCGTAGTCACTGACATGGCAGTGCCCCGAACCGAGGTAGGCACAATGTCGGGATATCGGATGCTCATACACGTGGTACCCGTACAACTCCGCCTCGGTGGCGTCCGGACCAGGATCAACCCCGTTGACGTCCCAGTTGGCGACGTGTTCGAACGTCCAGCATTCGTAACCGCACAGCCACAGGTGCAGTTGGTCACGGATGATGCTCGCGAGCATCAGCGTCAGTTGCACGCTCATCTCGGTCAGCCGAACCGTTTCTCTCTTCACAGTCGTTCTCCTCTGGTCCCTGTGGGGACCGGTCTGACTGCCACCTATGGGTGACAGCTTGAACGGGTTGTATACTAGCAAATCAATACCGACATGTCAATAATTTTGCTCTCTTTGTTGACAAAGCAATCGGTTTAAGCTATAGTTAACATCTTAATGAGTGCCGGTTTTTCCTCTTTTGACCTCGACTACAAGATCGTAAATGTTCTTGAACGGCTGGGGCTGACAGAGCCCACCCCAATTCAAGCCCAAGCCATCCCCGTTATTATGAACGGCCGGGATGTAATTGGCATTGCCCAAACCGGAACGGGCAAAACCTTAGCCTTTGGTCTACCCCTGATTCAAAAAATGATCGGCAACCAGCAACGGGCTTTAATTATTGCGCCGACCCGTGAACTGGTCCTACAGATTGAAAAGAGTCTCAAAGCCATCACCCACGCCCTACCGGTGAGCTTTAAAATTGCTTCAGTCATTGGAGGCATGCCCCAGTATCGCCAGGTTAAAGAGCTGCGGGCCGGTGCGCGCCTGATTGTCGCTACTCCGGGTCGTTTAGTCGATTTGATGGAACAGAAGCTCGTCTCACTCCATAACACGAACTATTTGGTGCTCGATGAAGCCGACCGCATGTTTGACATGGGTTTTGCCCCCCAGATGAAGCGAATTATCGGTGCCATTACCATTCCGCACCAGACATTGCTCTTTTCGGCCACCATGACGGCTCCGGTCGTCTCTTTAGCGGCCGCCTACCAGCACAACCCGCAGCGTATCGAGGTCTCGCCGGCCAATACCGGTGTCGCCAGCATCACCCATCAACTGCATTACGTCTCTAAAGAGGGTAAGTTGGATTCGCTGCGCCGCATTTTAGCCGGCGAACACAAGAGCGTGCTTGTCTTTTCCCGCACCAAACACGGGGCCAACAAGCTGCGGGCTCGCATTGAACAGATGGGGCACAAAGCGGCCGAGATCCACTCTAATAAATCACTCAACCAGCGTCGCCAGGCGCTCGACGGTTTTCGATCGGGGCAGTATCGCGTGCTGGTGGCCACCGATGTCGCCTCACGCGGCATTGACGTACCCGATATCGGGCTAGTGGTGAATTACGATCTGCCTGATGCTCCTGAAGATTACATCCACCGCACCGGCCGTACCGGTCGGGCCGGCAAGACCGGCCAGGCCATCTCACTGGCCACCTTTGAGCAGAAGGGTTTGGTACTCCAGATTGAACGTCTGATGCGTCAATCTATCTCGACCTCTTGACAGCCAAAATAGAAAAGTGCTATAGTTTAGACACTATAAGCACTGCCACTGTCCTCGGACAAGGGCAGTTTTTGTTTTAACTACTATCAGGTAAGATGAAGCTATGATAAAGAAGATTGAACGGGTTTGTATCTATGTCGATGGCAGTAATTGGTACAACCTCTTAAAGCGGGCCAAGTTCTCTATTCCTAAAGACCAGAAAGTTGATCTGAATAAACTGGCCGATTTTTTGAGTAGCGGTCGCGAATGTGTCTCGAAGCGTTATTACGTCGGTATTATTAGAAATGTGGATGGCACAGCCAAGAGTGCCGAGCTGGTTAAGGGCCAACAGCAGTTTTTGCAGAAAATTACCGATGCCGGTTTTGTCGTTAAGCGCGGTCGCATTGCCTATGACAAAGGAGTTTTACGCGAGAAGGGTACCGATGTGAAAATTGCCGTCGATATCGTGATTGGGGCCGTTGATGACTACTACGATACGGTCATTTTAGTCAGCTCCGACACCGACCTGATACCGGCGCTGCAGTTTGCCCGCTATAAAAACAAAAAAATTGAATACGTCGGTTTCGCCAACGCCCCCTGCTTCGGCCTGCAGAAATACGCCGACATCTCTATTTTACTGCGACAGAAAGACGTCGACCAAATACTAGCCTAGTTGGCGGTATGAGAAATTACTTTTATTGGTTGCTGGGGGCGGCAGTAGTGATTTTGGTGTCGGTGGTGGTCTACCAGCCGTTGCCAACGAATTCAGACCAATCGAGCCCAGCCAGCGCTAAAAAAACCAAATCTGGTGCGACCGTTTCACCGGCGACAGCCGGTTTAGGCGAACCGGTGGCCGACTGGCGTTCCCGCATCACCAAAAAACCGTTTGGCATTCACATCACGCCGGCTACCTCTCCGGTTCAACCGGAGCGTTTTAGCGGATATCACACCGGCGCCGACGTGGAGTACGACGACGTCACGGCCGATGTACCGGTGCACGCCATCGCTGACGGTAAAATAGTCTTTGTCGGCATTATTAACGGTTACGGGGGTGTCATTCGCGAAGAATTTACCTGGCAAGGGGCGACCTACACCGCCCTTTACGGTCATCTACGGCCGACCTCTCTCATCAAGTTGGGACCGGTTAAACAGGGTGAGCCAATTGGGGTGCTCGGTCAGGGTTACTCGGCGGAGACCGACGGTGAGCGACGGCATCTGCATTTGGCAATATTGAAGGGGCGCAGCAGCAACGTGCGGGGGTATGTCTCGAGCCAGGCAGCGCTGTCACCGTGGGTTGACCCGATTGGTCTCTATACCCACTTATTGTATAATTGAATAGTGGGTATACAAGTGGAATTTAACCCCGATTTGGCGCTGCGACACTACAGCGAGTTTCAGGCCGGGCGTCGCGAGCGCGAGGAGTGTCTACCGGAGCGTTTAGACGCCGGCGCGGTTTATGATTTCTTAAAAAAAGAGCAGCGCAACTACTGGTTCGGTGGCGAACTGCCGTTACTCGAGACCAAAGGTGATGCTCAATTATCCAAACCCTTGGCGAGTGTTGTGATTGAAGAGGCAACCCACTTTAACCGTGATGGGACCACTTATACCAGAGGTAAATATCGGGTAACCGAGGTCTTTAACGACGATCAGATTCATTTCAACAGTTACGCCAAGATTAACACTCAATCAAAGGTGAGGCTCGGTATCGGTGTCTTCATTTTTCGGGACGGGAAGTTCTTGATGGGTCAACGGCAGGGCTCTCACGGCGCCAACACTTGGTCAGTCCCAGGTGGTCACTTGGAGGTCGGGGAGAGCTGGGAAGATACCGCTCGCCGCGAAGTCTTAGAAGAGACCGGGGTGGTCATCCACAAGATTAGGTTCGGCGCGGTGACTAATGATATATTTACATCCGAGCAAAAACATTATGTCACTATTTGGATGTTGAGTGACTATCAATCGGGTGAACCAACTATCACCGAACCAGATAAGTTCATTCAACAAGGCTGGTTCGATTTCGAGCATCTGCCGGAGCCGCTCTTTCTACCTTGGCATCAGTTATTAAACTCACAATTTATTAGTCAAATAAAAAATAACTCCACGGTGATTTAGGTCTCGGGGTCGCTTTTCAGGTTTAGTCTTTGGGGTTCCGCGCTATCAAGCCGGGCCCTTTTTTGATTAGATAACCTATAGCTAAGAATAATAATAAATATAACACAGTTCCCAGATAAGTCGGATCGGGGCGGTAGAAGAGTCGATAGCGTGACAACAGCGGCCAGTGTATTAAATATATCTCATATGAGAACAGACCAAAGACACTCAATAGTCGGAAATTAAACCGGCCGAGAGCGAAGATGATCAAGAGACTGGCGGCGGTGACCAGACTGGTCAACTGTTCGCGCCAAGGGGCAGCGCCGACGTTGGAATGCACGGCGGTGTACGCGAAAATAGCGGTGCTGGCGGCTAGAATGATCCATTTTATCATTTTGCGGGGACGAAAATGAATCTTGTTAATATAAAGAGCGAAGAGCATGCCGAGGGGGAAGGCGAGCCAGTGGAGTCGGTACAAGTATTGGACATCGGGGTTAAGGGGTAGTTTGAGCATTAGCATTGAATAAGAGATTAGGCCTATTAGCAACGCCGTCAGTTCGGGCCGTTTTTTAAACCAGAGCAGGGGGAAAATTAGGTAATAGGTCAGTATAAACGTGAAATACCAGAGTGGTGAGTCTAAACTTTGGGTCAGATCGGCGCGGGGGAAATAGCCCAAGTAGGAGTGGATGATCTCGGTTAATGGATAGCTGCGGCGCAATATAAAATAATCGAGGACGAACAAAGCGGTGATCACTAACCAGAGCGGCAGATAGAGTTTGGGTAGCCGTTTACGGTAAAAGGCGCTGGGAGTCAACGGTTTGGCCTGTTGCGAGCTGGTCAGGCCGAAACCCGATAAGAAGAGAAATAGATTGACCCCGACCCCGGCCAAAATAGAGAGTGGATATAAAAAAGAGGGGTCGGGGGCCAGAAAATAACCGATGTGTCCCAGCACAACGGCTAAAATAGCGAACCCTTTCAGCTGGTTGGTCACTGCCGGCCCAAAATGGTCAGCCGTCCGACTCGACTGCCTGGTAAATAATAGTGTCAACAATAATATAACAGTGATAAATAACACTCACATATTATAGCTGATGGACTAATTTAGTATTCACCACTAAACTGAAGTGAGTAGTACAGTAAATCATCATATGAAGAAGTTATTGTATATCGTGTTGATCGTCTTAATAGTAGTCCTATTGCCACTATATTTGTTTAGTCGTACAAATAATACAGCTAATCTCGAAGTGAAAAAATCGGCAAAACTGATTCTGTCACCAGTTGCCGATCAGGTCTTCTCGATGAGTAAAGATGTGGTGTCGATTAAGTGGGACACCACTCTTTATCGTGGTAAGTATCAGGTTATGGTTACTGTCAAAAAGATTGGCGAAAGTAACAAACCTTGGCTGGCCGGGGGCGTTGTCGATGTCGAACAATATAAAATAGGGCAGATAAAGTGGGGTGGTTCCGGTCGTTTGGATGTCAGGTCTGATGATGTGGCTTTTAATCTTCAAGAGCCCGGTGATTATGAGTTAACACTTTCCGTCTTCGATGGTCAGATTAATCAGGGGCCAGATGCTACCCCGCATCTTAATGGTAAAAGTGGCACCAGGGTAGATCAAGAATCTGTCACAATCAGATTGACAAAGTAGTATTGGTAATGCCCAAACGACAAATATATTCCAACAACTACTACCTCTTTGGCTTGGCGGCGGCCGTTGTCTATGTGCTTACCATCATTATTGGGGGCGAATTGTGGCCGGGGTACACTATCTATCAAGCCATCAGCGAGTTGACCTTGCCGACCTCGCCCCACCGTGTCCCCATCATCTTCAGTCTGGTCCTATTTAATATTCTGCTCTTGATTCACGGTATCGTTATTGGCAAGAATTTAAGCCACAACCGCTGGTTCTCTTTCAGCTCCGCCGTTTATGCCATGACGGCGGTAGCCGGTCTGCTGATGGCCTCCTTTCCCATGGATGCGCCCCACACCGTCTTTACCTCCAGTGGCTTCATCCACCGCTGGATGGCCACCAACGCCATCGTCGGCACGGTCATTATTGTTTTTAGTAGCACCATCGCTTTCTATCAGTTAAAAGAGCTGCGTCCACTCGCACGGTTATCACTATTGTTTGGTATCGCTGTGGCTTTGACCGCTCTAGGAGTCTGGATCTCGGCGCTACGGTTATCGCTGGCGTTCGGCTCTTTTCAAAAATCCAGCCTGGGGCTGTTCATGATCTGGCTCGGTTGGACTTCACTCGAGCTGCGCCGCCGCAGTAGTATGTTAAGATGAACAAAACAAGTAGATACACACCATGGCTAAATTAGAAGGTAAACCGGTTGGGTGGGCGGTTGTCGCCTACATTTTGTTCTTTGTACCCCTTTTGGTGCCCGATGCCAAAGAGAACGCTTTCGTTAAGTTTCACGTCAAACAGGGGCTGGTGCTGTTTCTGTTCAGTGTTCTGATTCAGGTGGTTGGTATGATGATACCCATCATCGGGTGGTTGATTATCGTCCCGCTCGGTGGTTTAGCCTCTCTGGTATTGTTTATTATCGGTATTATGAATGCCATCAACGGCAAAGAGGTCGAGCTACCGTTAATTGGTTCGTTCGCCAAGAGCTTTAATTTCTAGAGACTTGGTTTCACCTGTATTATAGAAGTAATGGTAAAAAATCGTCGGGGCCGGTTCGGTCTTGTATTGGTGTTAAGCGCGATACTGCTTACCGCTGTTTTGGTGTACGTAATTGGTTTTCGTCAGAAACGGCTAGAGGTGGGGGCGGATGTGACCGGCACAGTTGCCGTTGCAACCGGTCTGTCGCCCAATGCCAGCTCCTACTTTAAATTATTTACCTTATTGCATGACGGTACTCGCTACACTAATACTTTTGTGTCCGATAGAATTACCTGGCTGCGAGAACACATTGACCAGGCGACAACCCAAGTGGCCGGTGATGTGTCACCAGTAGGTATCCCGGTCAATCGTTATACCAATTGGCGCGATTTAAACACGGTCGATAGTGGTTTTTTCTCCTTTGAAACTCTGCTGACCTACTACCAAGAACGTCAACAAGATGTGGATAACGCCTTTGTTCATGTTGCCAGCGATACTAATTTTGTGAGATATGTTGCCTCGTCTAGGCCTCTGCCGTCAATGAACGATCGTTTACAGCGAGTATTAACAGTCTCTTCTTTACCAGAACAGGCGCAGTCTTTACCGGCAACCGCCGAGAGACAGGATGTCACTCACACCGCTTATGGTGACCAGAATGTACCGACAATGCCGTATGACTTTAATCTGACGGTCGATAACACGACGGTACGCTATGTCGTTCTGGGTCATAACTGGAAATTTGACCAGCTTAACTTCAACGTGACCACGCCGGCCACTGCCGGTTGGCAGACGAAATTTGAATATTGGAATGGCACAGTCTGGTTGCCGCTGACAACTATCAGCGACTCAACCAACAATTTTAATCAGAGTGGTACAGTTCATTTTACGCCGCCAACAGACTGGTCAGCCTCAAAACTGCCTGACGAACCGGCCGCCTATTACTGGCTCCGTTTTAGTGAGACCAGCCAGGTCGGATTGGTTACCTTTACTGCTCATAAAATTAACGAGACGGCAGCCAATAATCTCGTCTGGGACGGTACACCGGCAATCAGTCTCACTCCTTACGCCTTGCAAAACTATCCTGATTATCCAATCTACCGCCAGTACGTGGTGGTTCCCGGTTGGGACGCGGCGAACGATCAAAACAGCGATGGCTATGTTGACGATACCGAGTTTACTAATCGACCCAATCAACAGGCTTCGGCCCGTTTCCGTTATCAATCACAGCTACCAGCTCAATATTTAGGGGGTCGCTTCGAAGCCAACTACGCCGATTTGACCTACCAACAGTTTGCGGTCGATCAGACACGTCAGTTACTGGCAGATGCTCATACCACCCGGATATTCTTCGATAATGGCTACACCACCTTAATGCTGCCACTTAGTCTGACGTATCCTAATAATAATGACCCGGCCCCGAACCCTAAGTACCTCGAATATAGTGATGAGGCGGCGTTACGACAAAGTGCCGTCAATTTTCTCACGGCGTTACACGGGTCGGGGTCAGATTACATCCTTCTTAACGGCCTTTTGAGCCAACCAGATTCCGCATCAGCCATCGATGGTTTGATGTTGGAGAACGAGATTACTCTGGCTCACAGTGAGCAAGAAGATCCGCCGACGTTGGCACTGTTTTGGAATCAACTGAAAGTATTTAGTGATGCTGACAAAGAGGTGATTGTGCAGGCCCAGTTCAAGGCGGAAGAACGGTTCCAACTCTATGCTCTGGCCCGTTACTACTTGACTGCTACGCCCAATACTTATTATTGGATTCAGAATGGCGCTTCTTGGTCTGCCTGGTCTGATCTGATGTCCCGGAACCTGGGTGAGGCCGAAGGGGATTACCGGTTGGTGGCTTCGGACGTTGATAAACACTCCTATGTCTATCGGCGCGATTTTACACTGGGAACGGTATTTGTTAAAACCAAGCCCACCGATACCGATGACAATACCATTGCCCACGTTGATTTGGGACAGCGTTATTACCCCGTCAGTCTTAATAATCAGGTGCAGCCGCCGGTCACCGGCATTGATTTACGTAATTACGAGGGGATGGTGCTATTAAAAGATCAGCCTCCTACTATTACCCCGATCGCCGGTGTTGCCCTCCAGCCCCGGGTAGCTCTCGATCAGCGGGTGACGGCCTCTGATTCAGAGGGCGGGACCATCACCATTACGGCGCCAACTCTGCCGAATGGTGCCCAGCTGACGAATGAACCAGATGGCTACCACCTGCGTTGGCAGCCAACCCCGCGCGTAACCGCTTATGACGAAACCTTCACGGTGCAGGCGGATGATGGTCAGAACCAAGTGCAGTTGAGCTTTAAAGTCGCGGTACCGGCCGACCGGCCACCAACATTTACCTCTCTATCCGACCAAACAACTAAGTATGACCGAGTATTAGATGTCGCTTTACCCGCCACCGACCCTGAAGGTGATCGAGTGTTAGTGACAGCCAGTGACTTACCGCCGGGGGCACGCCTTACTACTCAAGACAACATCTCTCACTTAACTTGGACTCCCGTTGTCGATCAGGCGGGGCAGACTTATACTATTAAGTTGACGGTTACTGACGGAATTGCCCAGAGTCAGGCTTCATTCACGGTCAAAGTTGAACCAAAAGAGCAAACGGTTACGATAGCTCCTCCGCCAGAAGTACCCGGGCTAATTCAGCCAACGCCTCCACCCAGTTCTAACAAGAGAGTAGTTACTAAATTACCCGCCTCAACTAGAAAAAAAACCGTTACTGCTTCCAGTTCTCAAGGGGTGACTATTGCACAAGCCTCATCGACTGGCTTTCTGCCGACAGCTACCGTTGATGACGTCCCTTACCCGGCAACTTTGGTGAAAGATGGTTGGGAGGTTACTATGCCGACCCAGTCAGTCGGTACCCATGAAGTGAAAGTAGCCGATGGCAGTGGGCAGTACACGCAAGTACAAGTAAAGGTTTATCCAACTACTAAGCAGGTAATAATCTGGATATTAGTTAGTGGTCTGTTGCTTGTCGGTGTCTGGCTATTGGCGCGAAAAATACAATTTGGACGCTCATTATCACTCAATCAAGCCTGACAGCAATTTTGCCGTGAATATGATAATTCCAAACAAAGTTCTAGGCGGCGAGTAAGACGCCAATCGTACTGATTAATAGAAAGGTCAAGAGAGTCAGCCAACCGTATTTATTGATTGGCTGCAAACTGACCGTGGTCGGCTTGTCGTTCAGATTATTGCCGGTTGCCGCCAGGTAGCGCTTAATAGCCGCTGCACTGACCAGACCGTCAAAGGCGAGCAGAGCGAGTTTAAACCAGAGTAAACCGCTGTGTCCGAACTCCTCCCACTCGTTAATCATTAAATACAGCCCGGTAATAATTTGGATGCCGATAAGGGGGGTCAGCCACCGCCAGATCTGCTTTAACAGTACCAGGTTGGCCCACTCCACCTTTTTATTACTCATAATCATTAGAGCGACGGCGATGGAGCCGACAATGAGCATGGCGGCTAGAGCGTGCAGTACCAAAATCAGCAGGTGCACGATGGTATCCATTTTATAACTTTATTTTTCGCAGCAGCTGGGCGTTGGCGGCGACAATGATAGTGGAAAATGACATCAAGATGGCGGCGACAGCCGGTTGCAGGGTAATGCCCTGATTAACAAAGACGCCGGCGGCGAGGGGGATGGCCAAAACATTGTAACCGGTGGCCCAAATGAGGTTCTGGATCATCTTGCGGTAGGTCGCGCGCGCCAGCGTAAAGACGCTGACTACGGCACGCGGGTCGCTTTTGACTAGAATGATACCGGCGCTTTCAATGGCGACATCGGTGCCGGCTCCAATGGCGATACCGACGTCAGACTGGGTTAAGGCGGGGGCGTCGTTCACCCCGTCACCGACCATGGCCACTTTTTGGCCCTGGCTTTGTAATTCCTTAACCTTACTCACTTTGTTCTCCGGTAGCACTTCGGCAAAGACGGTATCTATCTTCAGTTCAGTTGCTACGTATTGAGCGACGTCGTTGGAGTCACCCGTGACCATGGCTACCTGAATACCCAGGCGGTGCAACGCCTCCACCGCCTCTTGAGATTCGGGTCTGATAATGTCGGTGATGGTCAATAGCCCGATAATGGTGCTCTTTTCAATCAGATATAGTACGGTCTTGCCCTGGCCGGCGAATTGTTTGGTCCGGGCGACGATTTTACTGTCGGGCGTTATTTTGAGGTGCAGTAAGAGCTGGGGCCCGCCTAGATGATAATTGTTCTTGTTAATTACACCCTGCACTCCCTTACCGGGTAGTGATTGCCAGTCGGCCACGCTCACTGTGCCGGTTGCGGTCTTTTTCTGCTTGCCAAAAGCAACGATGGCTTGACCGATGGAGTGTTCGGAATCGTTCTCTAGGGTGGCGGCCAGTTTAGTAATGGTCGCAACATCTAGTTTACCGGTAGCCACTACGTCAGCGACGCCCTGTTCACCAACGGTCAGGGTACCAGTTTTATCGAACAGTACGACATCAATATTGCGCGCGCTCTCTAGTGCCAGACGGTTGCGAATCAACAGCCCGTGCTTGGCCGAGAGTGAGGTGGATATTGACGTCACCAGTGGCACTGCCAGACCGAGGGCGTGGGGGCAGGTGATGACGAGCACACTGACCAGCCGCTCTAACGCGAAGGCCAGACCGGCCCCGGCTAGTAACCAGCCGTTCAGCGTGATGATGCCGACGACAATGGCGATTATGGTAAGGTAAAGAGCCGCTTTGTCAGCCAATATCTGCGTGCGTGACTTCGAGCGTTGGGCCTCGGCGACCAGCCGCATGATGCCCGCCAGGGCGGTATCGGTACCGACGTGAGTAACCTTAACCGTCAGACTGCCGTTGCCGTTGATAGTACCGGCGATCACGGCGTCGGCGACCTTTTTGGCAATCGGTTTTGACTCGCCCGTAATCATCGATTCATTAACATTTGATGAACCCTTAAT
>JAUSJZ010000030.1 GCA_030647115.1 bacterium | reverse complement strand
GTTTGAGCGATGGTAAAAGCCAAGACAACCGTAATTAAAACCGAAGCGATGAGAATCAGCGGGCGAAACTTGAGCCAGGCCAGTTCGCGTTCGGTGCGGCCGTAAGCGATGTGAGCGGGTAAGTGGGCGACGAGGCGGTATTGGTCGAGCAGACGGGTAATACCGTGACCATGGCAGGCCGGGCAGGTGCTGGTAGCCTGGTCGTTTTTGACCACCCCAAACCCCTGACAGGTCTCGCAGACGACCGTCTGATTCGGTTGGCTCGGTTGGTTAGCTGAAGTTGGTTGGGGCATGGTCAAGGTACTAAATTACGAACTAGCTGCCAGACCAAGAAAAAAGGCAAGGCGAGCCACACAATGGCAAACGTCAGATAAATGATGGCGATGAGCAGTTGGATAACGATGCCGACCAGAATGCGCCCCAGCCGAATTATCAGACCGATGAGGCGACCCTCGCGGGTATAATCTTGGTAGAGCGGTTTGGTGATGTTTTTGGCCGTGATGACGACGGCTAGTTGAGATTCAAAGCTACCCGCGATCGCCTGCCACGAATGGTAGATAGCGATAGTGCCATCGTAAATCAACCACACCCAAAAATGACGGATGTTGTCGGCCGCCCTCCACCACCAACCCTGTCGCTGATGCGAGAAGACCATTAGCTTTATTGTACCAGTACGAGATCGTAATCGCGGTGCACGGTATAACTGGGAGTATAGTAGGCCGAACCCTGCCAACTGGCCCTAACGACGTTATTAGATGGCATTAGTTCAGCCGGCAATTCAACCGCTATCGGCTCGTAGCCTCTCTTTAGCTGGTAATGTTGGTTGCTCTTAAAATCGATAAACTCAACCGGTAGGGCGGTGACGGTTGACCCAAAATCATCGGTGAAGTCGGCTTTAGAGAGAACCACCCGGTAGGTGCCGTCACTTTTAACTTTATTGCCCCGACCGCGCACGAAGACGCTAAGGTTGTTGGGCTGGCCGGAATCGAGGGTAATCTTGCCTTCCATAACAATATTCGGTTCGGCTGGTTGTCGGGTGCCGGTCGTGGTTGTAACATCGGCTCGACCCCGATTACGCCTAATCAACCAAACTCCCACCACTAACGTGAGGACTAGCAACAAAATTACAATCATAAGTCGTCTGTTCATTGTTTGATAGTTAGATCCATCATCTCTTGATACTGCTTCAGCCATTCGGGTAAGACGGTTTTGGTGCGCTCGTTAAACTGGCTCAAATAATGTTGGTTGATGGTGAAGATTGAAGCATAGACCTCGGTCGGGTCGTCGTACGGGTGGCCCGACCCGTTCTGACGGTAGGTATTTTCGGTAATCGGTTCAAAGTAGTTTAGATTTAGACCGTTGGTGCGGGCGTTATTTCTCCAATAACCGCCAATGGCGCTGTTAGAGCTGCCAAAACGTTGGCACAAACCTTCTTTAAAGTCTTTCAGATGACCCCATTCGTGGGTGGTCACCTCTACTATCTGATCGATACTCTCGGAGGTTATGACTCTGGTGGAGAAACCAATACCCGTATCATCACCGGCGACGTTACGGTCAGCGTCGGGGTAACATTTACCGTTAGCCGACTGTTTGAATTTGATATCGGCGTAGGCCTGCCGCTTCGGCGAAGAGATAATCGCTACCTCCGGCGGGGTGTCGTTGAAACGGGGGAAGAGCTGTTTCAGTTGGGCGATACGTTGATCAATGGCTTGCCAGACATTAGTTTTGACTGGGTACAGATCTTTAGCTTCCTGACCGCAGAACCAGAATTCCGGCAGATTAGCGGTGGGATGCGGATCACAGATACTATTATGGATAGCCTCGCGCCGTAGCACCAAAACGTATTGGTTGAGCCGAAAATCAATATCGCGCGTCAGTGGACGCAGATGGATTATCCCGACTGTCTCGCCGGCGTACTCATAGGCATCTTTGGTTGCTTCGATGCTTAAGCCGGTTAGCAAGTTGAAGTTTTGCAGACTGGTGACGGTTACCAGACCATCATTATCGGTCGTACCTTGTGCCAAAACAGGTCGTTGGGTTGAGCCAATCTGATTGCCGAAGATGGTTACCTTGGCACCGGCCAGAGGTTGCGGGTATTGGTTTCGTTCTCCATTATCCGCTAGCACTTTAATTTCCATTTTGGTCTCGCTGGCGGGTGGTTTGCTGGTGACCTCAAAGTCAAGCTGTTGGTTATCACCGTAATCACCACTAAAGGTGACCGTCTGGCTGGGGGCCACCTGTCGCGCCGGCTCGTTGGTACCGCTCCAGACCGAGACTTGGTAGGTTCCTTTCTCTAAATAGCAGCCCCCTTGCTGACACTTGCCCGAGTTGTAACCGAATTCTTTTAGGCTAAGATCGTTATTGGTATAGATTTCAGTCGGCATAATTAACATCAAATCTTGGCTATTGGAGTCTTTGACTTTGACGATGAGCGGTTCGTTGGGGTTGATGTAGGATAGTTTGATCTTGCCGAAGATGGTGTTGGCGTCGGCCTTCAAACTAAAATTAACCTCGTTAGTGCCGGCGACTAGTTCGGTCTGTTTAGCCTCCCAAAGCCCCTTGCCGTCGTTAGACTCCCGGGCGGTGATGGTGGCCGTACCGAGAGCAGTGGCGGGAATGTTATTAAACCGATATTCACCCTTAATGTCGGTAGTGGTTGACTGATAATAACCGCGTTTGTTATCGAGCATGATTTCGATGTTCGCTAACAAAATTTGAGTATTAGCTAAGGAGACCTGACCGTTCAGGCTACTGTTGTCTTCGGCCCCGGGGAAGTTGTAATCTAGCACCTTATTGGCCGAGGCCAGGTACACTTGAACGAATTCTTTAGTCTGGTCGGGTTTACTCACCTGTTTATAAGTGTAGGTGAGTTTGTTGAAGGTCGGTTTTTGGACCAAGTTGTCATTAGAGAGCGTGAAGAGCTCGGTCTCAAAGTGGCCTTGATCGTTTACCGGGTAGGTTCTGGTGCCATTGAAGGGGGCTTTGGGGCCGCCCTCTAAGGCTACCGTCAGATCATTTTTATTGACAATCTGACCGCCGACTTTAATGGTGCCGCTTATCTTACCTTGCGTCGGTTTGGGAGGAGTGGGAGTGGGTGTGGGCGTAGGAGTGGGCGTAGGGGTGGGGGTTGGTGTTGGCGTGGGTGCCGGAGTCGAAGCAGATACCGGGCAGACCGTGTAGTCAACGGTAGTGGTGGTACCGGCGGTGACGGTGCGCCAGTAAGCGGGGTTTGGTTGACAGGCAAAGACGATACTGACGTAACGGGAAGGGGCGTTGTTGAGATTAACGGCCGAGGAGTAAGTCCCGGTGCTGGGGTTGATGGTGGCGGTACCAGTAACTGGCTGGTTAGTAGCGGGGTTGGTGTAGCGCCAAGTAACGGTATTTTTCGGGCTCGTGGGTATGGCCCTATTGGTCTGTTTGACGGTACCGTTGATGATGGTGGGGTTAGTTGTTGGGGGAGGATTGGGGTTGGGTTTAGCACCGCACGAATGATTGCCGAGGTTACGGATATCACCCCTTCTTAAACCACCAACAGTATCGGTGGGAGGGTTGTTACAAGGGGCACGATAAGTGACGATAACGGTGCTACCGGCGCTGGAGACCGGAACGGGATAGAGTCGAAAGTTGCCGTTGCTGTCGCTTAACACCGAATTGGCGCCGGTGGCACTCACTAGTTGACCGGGGACGCCGGTATTATCGGTGTAGACCAAGCGGCCGGTGATGGTGGCACTACCGGCGCTACCCGAATAAAACCGCGCTAGACCGTTAAGGAGGGTGCTGTACCAGTTAGCGGCGGCGTGGGTTGGTAGAGGAGCAGCCAATAAGCCGACTAAAAAAACCAAACACAAAACCCGACCATACCAACGGCGATTTAACACTCCTTTGATCATCCTGGTCAATTATAACACCGTGGAATTACCTCAATTAAAAAATAGCCTTTTGAGGCCATCTATACTGACGCCTGCCCTACCTGGCGGTAGGCAAGCTACCGGCAGGCAGGGGCTCGGCCCTTCGGGCCCGCGGTTGGCTCGTTCCTACGGAACATGCGAAAACCGTTCGAGCCCCACGCAACGCCAAGCAGTTGGCGTTGCTTGCAGCTCAAACCAAAAGGTCTGCCGACAGATGAACCATCGACAGACCTTTTGGTGGGCGCTAGAGGGCTCGAACCTCTGACCTATTGGATGTAAACCAATCGCTCTAACCAACTGAGCTAAGCGCCCTGGAGCCACCTGTCGGATTCGAACCGACGACATGCTGTTTACAAAACAGCTGCTCTGGCCAACTGAGCTAAGGTGGCTTCTGTTGTTGCTAGTCAATCTGTAGAGTACTGAAAAGGAGGCCAAAAAGCAACTAAAAAACCAGCCGGGGGTGGCTGGTAAAGGAGACTACGATTCAGCTGCTGGAATCTGGGCGATTACCCGACGGAGCCGATCGGCATCGGCGGTGAGAGCGACCTGTTGCGAAGCCAGTAGGCGGGCCAGCCAAGGAAGCAGGGTATCGAGCCGTTCCACTACGGCTGTCTCAATCTTGTCGTAGCAACAGTAACAGACGGTAAGACCGGCAAAGTCGGTGTTGGGAACCTCGGCACCCTCTTCTTCATCATCTTCAAAGACTCCCGTCAAACCTTCGTTGTAAACCGTATCACAGATATCGCACTGGATTTTGCCTTGAGTGGAAGACCCAAAACCTTGGCCGAAGAGCTCAATCGAATCCTGAAAACGCTTGCTCATGGGTTTAGCCTCTATTTCCAGAATAACAAAAAATGACCACTGTAGGCCATTAATACCGATGCAGCGTAGCTGCTGCAATACAGACGAGTCATAACAGCAGTTATTATGGCATTTCATGATTTGGATCATGCTTGTATTGTTATCAATCATCCAAAATCGTGTTACTTGTTCACCGATTTTGGATACCTTATTACACCAAAAAGACAGAAAGTTAACTTGTTTTAGCGCAAGAATGAGCACAAAACAGTTTAACGCTTCTGTCTTTTTGAACTTATCTGGTGGCCAGACTCGGGATCGAACCGAGGACGCAAGGATTTTCAGTCCTTCGCTCTACCAACTGAGCTATCTGGCCGAATTGTTAATTAAATTGACTAGACCGATGGATCTGTTGGTAGGCGTAGCCGCCACCAACTGAGCTATCTGGCCAGACAGCTCCACTATTCTCACTCTAACAGATTACAGTTTAGCAGGTAAAAAATAATTTTCAACCTGGTACCAATCAAAAAACCGCCCGGTGGGGCGGTTGAGAAAGGGACCACCGAATCAGTGCGGCGAATCGGGCGGGAGTAGTTGAACCAGAATCTCCTCGAGGCGCTGTTTGGAGGCCTTCACGACTATGACACGTAAGCCTGTCATCCTCAGGTCATCGAGGGCCATGATATCGGTCGGGTCATCCATGGCAACGACGATTTCCCCGTGTTCATCACGATGCAGGGGTAACAGACGGTGCCATTTGACCAACTCCACCGGTATGGGACCGTTGGTGACAAAGGAGGCATCGATCAAAGATGAGGTTGGCATGTTGCCGTCCAGCCAGTCAACCGTCAGGTTCAGTTGCGTTGGCCAACCGGCACTCAGTGCCGAACTCTGCCCCGTGGGCGAAAAGATGATGCCACTATAAGCCTGATGCCAGAACTCGTTAGCCACCATGCTGTACATCGAGACCACCATCTCGGCTTTGGCGGCCAGGGAGGCCAGAAAACGGTCTCGCTCTGGCTGACCGGCGCGCAGCCATTCGAGCAACTTGAGCCGTTGTTCCTTACAGGTGATGATCGGGCGGCGACCGATAGCGGCGGAACGAATCAAGGCGGGACCAGCGCCATCGATCTTGCTGAGCACGGTGCAGAAGTCGTTTGGCCCGGCCCCGGTGATATACTCATCCAGTCGGTTCAACTCAACGTAGGCTAGATGGATGGGGGCGATACCGTGTGACTCGATGGCTGCCAGATCGGCCGGGTTATCCAGATCGGCCACGAGGCCGGCGTGTAGTTGAAGGGAGAGGCCGTCAACGGGATGGCCCAGAACGGGGCAGGTACCGACGATCTCCGCGATATCGCGAATCGGTAGATTGGGGTCGTATGCTTGGATGGTCTTGACGGTTGCGGTGGAACCGATCAGATCGAAACCGAGCGCGCGCAGTTGAGCGGCAAACTCACCGATACCTTCCTTATGGTAGACAGATAACAGAGCGGTTGGCATTGCTGCCTCCTTTTCTGGCCGTAGCCGCTATTAGAATAGTACAAACGACTACTACTGTAAACAAAAAACCGCCCGGGCGGGGGCGGTGGGACAAAGTGGACCAATTGGAAGGGCTGGGCGGTGTGAGGTCGCTGTTACCAAGACATTCTGGTCAGATCCCATTCATCCAAGCGGAGCG
The DNA here is from genome assembly GCA_030647115.1 of bacterium. Lineage (GTDB taxonomy): Bacteria > Patescibacteriota > UBA1384 > CAILIB01 > JAUSJZ01 > JAUSJZ01. Next base: position 3,321 of record JAUSJZ010000030.1, on the reverse strand, counting down.
AGTGGCCAACTTGAGTTTGCGTCCATTCGGCCGAAATGCCCACTGGGGCAAGTGAGGCAATGACTTGCGAGAATAGCGATTCTCTCTCATGAGAAGGGACGAAGTTGCTCACCGAAAGGCGAAGCCAATTGCCGTTGCGGACATCGTCGATGCCAACAAGCAACACTGTACGCCGATGCAACAGGCGAGGCAGGAAACAGCTCCACCCACGATAGTCTTTCAGTCTGATGGCGAAGTAATGGGCGGAGTAACAGTAGCAATCGCCGAAATCGATGAAATGTGGCGGGAGATAAGCCACGGTCATCTCTGGACAGTGAGAGAAACAGCATTGTTGTACGATTGGTACGAGCTTGGTAACCAGTGGCTCCAACCGTTGTCGAGTTTTCTCATACCCCTGGTCGATTCCCGCTACCGCGGTGTGGAATTGTTGAGCAGCCGCCGGACCGACTAGGTCTTCCGGCGTTGGGTTGATGAAACGCAACAGCTTGCTTGCAAGCTCCTGCATGACGATTCTCCTTTTTGGCCTTAGCCACCTGAAATATATCAGATAGATCCGTTATTGTCAATCAAAAAATGGCCCTGTTGGGCCATCATATCGACGCAGCAGAGTTGTCCGACACCATTCGTACTGACCTGCCTACCGGTTTACCCACCGTAGGTGGGCAGGCAGGCGGCGTAGCCGCTGTATTACTTGCAGATGTTTATTGGTTCATACGGTACTTTGTTGTGAAGATTGTTGGTCTCGAGCCAAAACCAACGTTTTACGGAGTTCCTCCATCAGTTAAATAGTCGACTACCCCGTGCGAACTAACGTTAGTTAGTTCGCATGGTGCCGCCGGAGAGACTCGAACTCTCACGTAGTTGCCCACACTGGATCCTGAATCCAGCCTGTCTACCAATTCCAGCACGGCGGCTATATAAATAGTGAACGGTTATCGGTAATCAGCAATCGGTAATAAGTTTACGTAATTTAGCCCAATCTGTCAAAGTCTGTCAAAAAACCGGCTCGGCTACTTCAGGCTTGATCCCGGGCGGTGTCTGGTCTTGATGTACCAGTGGGCGATATCGGCGAAGCGGTCGGGCGAATCCACCACGTACTGTAGCTTCGGTATCCCCAAAATGCGGTTGTTGACGTGCCAGATAACGGGCACCTGTTCTAGATCTTTATAGACGGCCAAATCGTGCAGGCGACGTTCGGCCTCTTCGGTCAGCAGGCGGCGTTTGGCTAAATCGAGGGTGCGGCGGGCCTCCTCTAATTTCTGATCGGTCTCTTTGTCGTCGAGCTGGGCGAAGTTATAGCCACCGGCGCCGCGTTGGGAGGAGTGCCAGAGCGGGTAAATATCCAAATCGGCACGCAGGTCAATATCGGCGAACAAGACGTCGTAATCGTGGCTGTCAATGCGGTCGAGCAGAGCGACCGAATCGAGCTGCTCGAGGTTGATGGTGTTGCCCTGATCTTGCCAGACTTTTAGTTGGGCCACAAAATCGGGGTGGTTGGCGAGGCTCGGTTGGGTGATAATTTTGAGGGTGATCAAATTATTCAACTTAGTCCCCTCGAACAGGTGTTTTCTGACATTGACATCCTTAATATTGTCGCGAGCCGTGTTCAAAAAGAGCAGCCGGTGCCGTTGACTGGGCAAACGAAAAACAGTGCCCGAAAGGTTAGGAGTGGCGCTGGACCATTCGGCGAAACTATCCACCTGACCGTTTTTGTAAGCTTTGACTAGATTGTCGGTGGAGTCGTAAAAGCGCCAGACGAGCTGATCGATATACGGCTGACCACCCGGCCAGTCGGCGAAACTCTTCAGTCGCACCTCGGTCATTTTGTCATTTTTGGTCTTGGAGCTTTCAAACGCGTACGGGCCGTCACCGATCAGGTTTTGCTGCAAATCGACGTTAGAGATGTGGATGGGGATCAGGGGCAGGTCGGTGGTGGCCAAAAAGGGAGCGTTGGGGGCATCAAGGTGAAAGGCAATGGTGCGTTCATCTTTAATCTCGACGGTGACGCCGGCCCAGTCGGCCATAAAAGGTGATTTGGTCTCCGGGTCACTGACCTGACCAATGGTCGCGGCGACATCGCTGGTCGTTAACGGTTGGCCGTCGTGCCATTTCAGGTTGGGTTTGAGGGTAAAGGTGTAGGTCTGACCATCCTCACTAATGACCCACGACTCGGCGAGTACGGGCAAAGTACGCCCATCGGCGGTGGTCTCGGTCAGGCCGACGTAGATGAGCGATAAAATAGTGCGTTCGTTCGTATCCAACGATGAGATGGGGCTTAACAGGTGCGGCTGCCCGACCACTCCTTCGGTGAAGGTGCCGCCAGCGGCCGGCAGCTCGACGAGGCGGTTGTAGACATAATCTTTAAATTTGGCGGCCCCCAAAAATACCAATACGAGCCCTAAAGTGAGGGCAATAACTTTTTCGCGAGTATTGAGGTGATGCGGCAGGTCAACGAGACGTTGCCAGAGGTTTCTCACAATAGTTGGCTACGGTTGGGGGTTAGGAGTCGTTGCCGGAGAGTTGGTCGAGCCATCGGGGGTCGAGGTAGCCGGAGTGGCCGCGGCGTCAGTGGCGGTTGTTGCCTGCTCTAGTACCTGTTCGTTCGGTTTGGGCACTTTAACGCGACGCTGATAAACACTGATGCCACCGAAGAGTATAAAGAGGATGCTTAACAACACGGTCAAATTATAAAGAGCCCGTTCGGCCCCGCGGCGCGAAGAATAGACACCGCCCGTACCACCGAAAGCTTCACCCAGACCGGCGCCGCGCTGTTGTAACAAGATGCTGACAATCAAGGCCAGAGCGATAAGTAGGAAGAAAATGTTGAAAGTATTCATTGGCTACTACTATAGCTTATTTTTGGATTTTGGTAAAGGGTGGTAATTGGCCAATAGGTCTGATAGGGGATTTGGGCTTCGCCCCCACGGTTAAATCTCTATTGTAATGTTTTTGGTGTTTAACCGTTCGAATCCCACCCCTCATCTATTCCAGCCCGCCACGACTGACATTGAGTCAGTCGCGTCGGTCTGGAGGCGTGGGTGGGATTCGAACCCACGAGTGACGGTTTTGCAAACCGCTCCCTTAGACCACTTGGGCACCACGCCGGACAGGGTGATGAACGGTGTTCAGTAATCGGATGGCGGTAATTTTAATCACCGATTACCGATTTCCGAATACCGTTTACCATCTCTATTGTAGCGCTAATTAAGATAGCAGATTGACACTCGAGTGTAAATCTGATATACCGTTACCAGTGCTACGGCACGAAGGGAGGTTAAGATGGCACGTCTCGGTCTGACCATCGGTTCGTTCGCTCTGGCG
>JAUSJZ010000029.1 GCA_030647115.1 bacterium | reverse complement strand
TACTGGTCAAATTTCTGCATAAAAACAGAATATCCTCTATTAACGAGGATATTGCCGATGGAAGCGGCGGTGATGCCTTTACCGAGGCCCGAAAGCACGCCCCCGGTAACAAAAATGAATTTGGTCTGTTGGCGCCGTTTGGGCATAGTGCAAAGTTACTGTTTGATCGAGGATGCCTTGATAGAAGCGCCCTTATTACTGTATCAAATTGGTTTTAATTTAGAAAACCCCGCGCTTCAGGCGGGGTCGGGGGGCAAGATGTCGGTTCGAGGTTCGAAGTTGTGGATCAGTTCGAGACTCCGCGGATCACGGGCTGGACAGGTCGGCTCGTGCTGCAGACCGTTCTCGGAGTTGCAGTGCATGGCCAGAATCGCCAACTCGCCGGACTTCAGCGGCGTAACCGCAGTGGGTTGAAGACGCTCAAACAGTGACTCGGCCTCGGTACAGGTACCGACCAGATGAGCAGTCAGGTTCACGACCTGATTGAATACCTTCGGTTCACGCATAGATCTCCTCCGGTTCAGCCGCTACATTAGCATATTCGGCCGACCTTTGCAACCATAATAAGCGCTGTTGATAAATTCGTTTGATGTCAGCCGCCACCTGCTGCAATAATTGTCTCTTAATAACGGCGTGTTCACGACCATACCAACCGTTCTCCCGCCGCCCGTTGGCCGACGGTAACCAGGCAAAAACCGGTATGACGTTACTATTGACCTTCTGAACTGTTATCAGTTTGGTTAATGACTTTCTGACGTCGGTTTGCCGTTGTTCAACTTGTTTCTGGCGTGCCGCTGCACTTGGTTGGTTGGTAAAATCAAAATCTCGCTCGTTGACTAGAACCGTAATCAGAGTTTCGATATCGGCTTCGGTGGTTAGTGGATGCAGAAAAACGGTCTCCCGCGGATATGGGGCTCCTTCCTGGGGCGCCCCTTCGGCTAAACGCCCGGTAAATTCGGCTGCTAACGGAATTGTTTTCATCTGTACCGCTAACACCAAGTTATCCGCACCAGCAATCGGTATCTCAACCCAGAAATCGATACCTAATCGCTCTTCATGGTCGTTCTCGGCAATGTCGTTGGTCTCTGCCGGCCCACCGCTGTAATAGACCTGACCGTAGTGAGTTTTTTCAATTGTTCGCTCCATAACATACTCCCCTAAAGCACCATGCCGCAGATATTTAACCTCCTCCAGTGCGAATTTCTCGGCTGTGGTGACGTCATCAAAACGTCTCTGATGACCGACATTGCCCGGTTTAGTGACTAAACTCACCACGTGTTCTTGGACTAACTTCATAATCTGTTCGGTATCGGCCACCTGCCTCAATGGTCCGGGTGCTTGAAAGTATTGTCCCAGGGCTTTAGATAAGGCCGCCGCCGTTAGATCTGGCTTGGGAGCCCGAATATCAATCAGCCAGTGTCTTAGATCATCAATGTAGACCTCCAAAGCATCAATGACATGCCGACGTTCAACCGACAGTTCTAACATGGCCTCCGACTCGGACTCTGGTTTAGGAGTGACAAACTCTTCGCGTCGTTCCGGTTGCCATAACGAACGAGGCTCCACCATCACTTTAGCTCCGCCAGCGTCACCTTAACCGTCTGCTTCTTACCATCTCTGATAATTTCCAAGCTCACTTCATCACCAATCTGATATTGAGCCACCAGCATTGATAATTGGTTGTCAATATTGATGTCTTCACCGTTGATCGATAAGATAATGTCTCCTTCTTTCAAGCCCGCTTTTTCGGCCGGCGAACCGGGCATAACGGCTACCTCGTTGGGCTTTTCACCTCGTGAAACCAGGGCACCGTACTGCACCGTCAGGTTGTTACGCTCGGCGATGGCCTTGGTAATGGGCATATAACGCACCCCTAAAGCCGGCCGCACAATACGCCCGTACTTCTTGACGCTATCGACTACCCCCTTCAGCGAGTTCACCGGAATGGCAAAGCTGACACCGCTACTGGAGCCGGAGGTCGAAGCGATAGCCGTATTGATACCCACCACTTTGCCGCCCAAATCAACCAACGGACCACCCGAGTTGCCCGGGTTGACGGCGGCGTCGGTCTGAATTAGACCGCCGATGCGCTCACTACGACCAAAACCGCCTCCGGCCGTAATTGAGCGGTTCTTGGCTGAAATGATACCGGTCGTGACCGTGTTTTGAAACTCCCCAAAGGCGTTACCGACGGCGATGACCCGTTGACCGATTTCGATGGTGTCCGAATTACCCAACTCGACTACCGGCAGGTCTTTGGCCTCAATCTTCAATACCGCCAAGTCGTTAAGCGGGTCAGTCGAGACTACTTTGGCATCATATTCGGTGGCATCGTTCAAAACGACCGTCACGCTCGTCTGACCATCCACCACGTGTTTGTTCGTTAAGATATAGCCGTCGGAGCTGAAGATAAAACCGGAGCCGTTAGCTTCGTTTTGAAAACTGGTACCGAAGATATCTTGGCCGTTAACGGTACTGGCGACCGAAACCACCGATGGGCTGACTTTCTTCACCGCTTCAATCAGAGCCGACTCTTCTTTAATTTGGATCGTCTGAATTGAGGGGATGGTCGGGTTTTCGGCTAAGCCAATGCTCTTGCGAAAGTTCTTAATACCGGTGTTATTCGTATTGGAGAGGAGTAAAAAGCCCCAAATACCACCTAAAACTCCAACCACAAAGACCACACCGGTGATAATAACGGCCAAAACCACCGTCGCTACCCTTTTCTTTTTATTGCCGCCGGTGCTCATAATTAGAAATCATCATTCTCGTTCTCTACCTCGTCATCGGTAATAGAGCCTTTTTTAGAGCCTCGTAGTTTCTTAACAATGGCATCGGCCGCCTCCACAAAAGTACTCATGGCCTTCTGTTTCACCGCCTCAACGGTGCCGGCTACTCCGGATGCCACTTTCGTCACCTGTTTGATATCACGTAACACGTCACCTAACCGAGCGAGAGTAATAGCCAGATAGATGGTCAGCACCGACACCGAGACAATCAGGGTGAGATATAAAATCTCGATTACCGATAGTCTAATAACTTCGTTCATGTTTTACGTTTAGTGTCTTTAAGTTTGGAGTCGCGGTTCAAAACGACCCACTCATTACTCTCTACTTTACTATTAGGCACGACCACTGTGTAGCCCGCTTCATTTACGAGGCGCACTTTGCGAAGCCCGATGCT
>JAUSJZ010000020.1 GCA_030647115.1 bacterium | reverse complement strand
GACAAGCTCTTCATCGGCAACGCGGTGCCGCCGGGCTGTCTTGGCCCCGCCGAACCGCAACACGACCACAACTAGACCGGGCCAACCAGGCCCGATCGCACCACTACCGGCAGGGAGACCGTCTCCCTGCCTATTTTTTTAGCCAAAAAAATTACTTGACTATGTTACGAGCCGCTATCGCTATTGTAAAGGAGGTAATCATTATAATCAGGCCGATAATCGCCGTTACCAGTCCCTTTTTGCCCTTTTCAAATTTTTCCTCATCACCGGCAGCGGTAATCATGATCAAGGCATTAAATCCTAGAAATAAAAACGCCACCAAGGAGCCGAAAGCCAGCAATAGTTCTAAATAGGTACTAATAAATTTACTGAATGGTTGATCAGATTTAATAACATTGTTCACCTTAAATAGATCTTGCCAGCTACCGGCAGTAAGTGGCCCCCTGGGCGGTTCGGCCCCAGGCATAGCTTGGGCTTGGGCTTGGGCAAAACTTATCCTGCTGGTTACGACAATCCAGCCATAAAACAAAAGGTGGATATAGCTCTTTATTTTCATTTGTCAATGAAGGCCCAAACCTATTTTTTTAGTGGCGTTATAAATGAGAGCCATACTGATAGCTATAATAATGCCCACGACGGTATAAATAATATTCTTTTTTGCCTGTTCGCTCTTAGTGCTGTCACCCCCGGCGGTGATAAACTGAAAACCGGCGTAGATAAGATTTAAAACGGCAGCGGCCGAGATTATCCACAACAGCACCACCAAACTTTTGTAAAAGAAACTACTGATAATACCGGCCGCGCTACTTCCATATTTGGTAGAATCGGTCAGTCCATTACCAAAAATATTGGCATCGGCTTGGGCAAACACGGTTTTCGTCACTGCTAACACTGCCAACAGCGCGAGCGTTAGACTGGCTAACCAACCCTCCTTTGTTTGTATTTTCACTGTCTTCAGCGTATCAGAATTAGAGCGATTAAAACAAACAACGACCCTTGAGCCGTTGTTTGTTTTGCCAAAGTTACGGTCTATTTGTTGGATGAATTGGTTCTCCGCCGCCACCAGTATTACTACCACTACCGCTCCCACCTCCACCACTGCCCGTATTGTCACCAAGGTCACTACCAAGATTAGTTGAGGCATTGAAAATTAAAAAGGCGGCCATTATGAGCACAATACCAATAACGGCGTTGATAATACCTTGTCGCGCCTGGCCGGCTTTCTCTTGATCACCACCGGCGGTGATGTAATTGAAACCGGCAATCAACAGATAAATAATGGCGACGGCCGAGGCAACCCACAAAAAAACCTTGATCACCCAACCGACAATTGTACCGAAGTCGCTGTTACCGCTCGAACCAATGGTCTGTAGCTTAGTGACACCAATCAAGTCTAAATCACCTCTGCCGGAGCTAATATTACCCCCGGCGTCATTCTGCGCTAAAGCGGTCGACGTAGCCAACGGTGCGAAAGACCACAAACCGACCATCAACAACAACATTCCAACCGACACTCCAATCCTTCGGAAAATGATCATATTTACAACTAATAAAGATTAGATATTACCAAGGTCACCACCGAGATTAGTTGAGGCGTTGAAGATTAAGAAGGCGGCCATAATAACGATAATACCAATAACGGCGTTGATAATACCTTTACGAGCACCGTCGGCTTTCTCTTGATCACCACCGGCGGTGATATAGTTGAAACCGGAGATCAACAGGTAAATAATGGCGACGGCCGAAGCGACCCAGAGAAAGATTTCAATAACCTTGCTCACAATATTACCAAAAGAAGTACTACCATTATTCAAATCCTCGGGTTTGATTGAAGTGACAGGCAGATCACCCAATTGGGCTTTGGCGACCAGGGGCATTACTGTTACAGCCAGAGTGGCTAAAGGAGCGTAGACGAATTTGCGATATTCCATAATACTTATTTTACTTAGTTCTTAATTTACTTAACCGACCAACACTGCTTTAGTAATAAGATTGGCGATCACCAATGTCAGTGTAATTACTATTATACCAAGAATACTATAGGTAATACCTTTCTTGGCGGCAGTCGTTTTGGTTTCGTCACCTTGTGCTGTAGCTAGCATAATACCGTAGCCGATGAGCGAACCGACAGCGATGGCGCCGGCTATCAGTAGCATCACGTTGATAACCCGGGTGCCCGTGGTCGAAATTATATCGGTTAGCTGCCTGTTGCCTTGTAAGACCACGGTGGGGGCTTTGATTGGTGTCGCTGCCATACTAGTAGTATCTACCTTTAGTTAAGAAAACCCAACCTGTTAAGTCAAGGGTATAAGCTGATTGATGGTTGGATGCTTGGTAGTAAGAGATTATGAAAGCCATTAATTAATATTCAGTTCATTTTGTAAGACCGGTGTTTACAATACTGTTATTTTGATTCGGCGGTACGATTGAGTTTACTATGACCCGGGCTAAAACTATTATTACCAGACCGGTAATAACAGCGATAATGGCTTTTTTAGCCAAACCGGGCCGCTCTTCACTGCCAAAGGCCGATAAATACAACACGCCGGCATAGACGATACCGATAATGGCCAGGGCGTAACCGACCGCTACCAGAAAATTGAAAGCTGGACCAGAATCGTCATTTGATTGAATAAATTTGTTAAAGTCTTCAATTTTGGGGGGCTCATCGGTCGGGGCGGTCGGGGCGGCGAGACCGGGTATTGGCTTAGCACTAAACGCCAGGGCGGCTGACATTAAAATAATTACTATCAGTATTTTTTTTATTTTCATCAAAAGAAGAATTTAATAATCGTATCCACCAGCCACCGTGCAATGACAATTACGAAGGCACCCGTTAACGCCCACAGCAGGTTCTGTTTTGCTTTCACTGCCTCTTCGTCACTGGTTGAACGTATGAGAATAATACCCGAATAGATAATAGTGATGACCAACAGAAAGCCGGCCAGGTATAATAATGATGTCAGCAAGGTGTTAATAATAGGAAAGGTATTCAAGTCTAAGGTACTACCGCCACCGCCAAACAGGCCGGCGAAAGAGAAACCTTTAACCGTTGCGGTGCCGAATGATTTTGTTTTGGGGTCATCAATGGTGATTGTGGTCGTTCCACCTCCACCACCACTGTCAGAGTTATTTTCACTACCAACTCTCGTTAGTGTTTTGGTTGCTTCATCTTCTGCAATATATGTACAAGTATAATCGCTGGTGGGTCTTTCGAGCGGATCCAAGCTGTGTAAAAGGACGTAGTATAGATGGGCATTATCATAGTCTTGATCAAAGCTCACAGTGTATTGGTAACCAATTACATTCATTCTCGGGTCGTTTTCAAGATCGTGAGAAGCTTGAAAGGTCACGTTACTGCCACCCTTGTGAACAGCTACGGTGGAAGCTTGGTTTGGTTCGATGTTTGCATAAGAAATGAGAGTGAGACTGGCACTAGTACTACCTGTCGAACTCCATCGCATCTGATTGTTATTACAATTTGCTGCCCAACTACCTACTGAACCGGTACCTGTCTTGAATATTAACAATTGATAATAGTCTTGGCCGTAAATTAAATCATCTGCTTTATTAAAATAGATTTTTACCTCTCTGGTAAAACTTAAGGGGAAATTAGGATTATCACCGATAAGCGGCTCTAAAAATGCTGCCTGCGTTTTACCGACGACAAAAAAAAGACCAGAAAAAATAGTAATAAGGATAATTTGGAAAAAATTTAGACGTTTCACGTTGAACCTCCACTGCTAACAGGTGGGCTTGTAGTTGTGCCATCAGCCGGGTTGACGGTGGTGTCTGGTATGAGATGATTGTCTGATAAAATACCGACAATAGTTGGATAAAGAACCATAAAAATCAAGCCGGTGATTGTAGTCCACAAAATCGTCTTGGCCGAACCCTGTAGGCCGGGATTCATGGCACTCGTTTCGTACATAATGCCGGCAGCGATGATAATAAGTACCGCAATGGCAATGACCCAAACGCGTACTTTTTCGATTAGATCATTCACGGTTGGCCACAAATCTTTACCGGGGTCAACCGTGGTGGGGTCTACTATGCTCGGTGGAGTATTGGTCGGGACCAGGTTTTGAACCAAATTTTGAGCCCGGGTTGCGGGCAGGTTGTTGAGTATGGTATCAGCCTTAGCTGGGGTCAGAGCTGCTCTCTGGGCTGTGTTTAATTTGTCGATCTGGGCTATGACTGCTTGGGCTGGGGTCAGGTTTTTGATTAGGGTTAGAGATTGGGCTGGGGACAGTTGAGTGAGTAGAGCTTTATACTCGGCTCCAGTCGGAACTGTTGTATGGGTTTTAACCTGTTTTTGGAGTTGAGCTATTATCTCGGCTGCAGTCTGGGCTGGTTTCTGGGCTTGAGCCGGCATACTTAACAACGGTACCAACAGCAGACCCAACATTAGTTTCATAATTAACAGACGCCGGTTAATCATTACGTTGCAGTAGGGCTGTTATGTCGTTGGCTGCTTGGTTCACTACCACATCAACGGCCTGGCCGCGCACCGAGACGTCATCAATCATACGACTCATAATAGTGTCAAACTCGGCGTGATGTTTTTTATAGACAAAACGAGCTCCGGTAAAGAGACGCGTTACGTCTTTATCTTGACTAAGTCTGGCTTTATAAGGTGTGTAGCTGCCATTAATTCCGCGTGCTAGTTGGCCGATATTATTGGCCGAGACAAGACCGTTGGCAACGGTAATGGCTTTGCTGTAATCGGCGGATGCTTTGGTGGGGGCGACAATGTAATAGCGCACTACATTGACCGGATTCGATTCCGTCAGTAACTGGGGTACCGGATATTGTTCGTACTGAACCCGTTTTTTCTGTTGCTTGATAACACCGGCAAAATCGGGATAATCGAGAATCAACGCAACCTTTCCAGCCAAAAATGCTTCACGAGCGTTAGGCATAGTGGCATTCCAGGTATAGGTGTCTTTGGTGGGATCGGCAAATTGAGTAATAAAACTTAAGGCATCGCGACCGGGGTAGCGAATAATCCCATCACTTTGAGTAATAAAACCATTGAAGAGAGCCACCTGTTTGGCGATATCAATAAAATCATTACCCTGTTGATAATCAAGTAAAGCAAAAATTTCAGTTAGATTGGGTACGTTATTAGCTGTACCCAGGCCAATGCCGGAGACTTGGATATTGGTTCCGTCTCTTAGGGTGATCAACTTAACAATTGTTACCAAATCATTCCAAGTGGTAATTGGTGCGCTTAATAATTTACTGATTGCACTGCGCTCTTCAATAGAACTGTTGGGATGTTCTTTACGCCAACGATCAAAAGTTTGCGATAGTAGATCTTTGTTGACAAACAGCACTAGTGGTTTTACCGGTCCCGGAAAGCCGAGTGCGCCATCATTGGTCAATAAACGATCATTAACAAAACTAGCGTAATTCTGTTGAAAATACTCGTGTATATTTTTGGGCGCTTCGGGTTTCTTTTTATCTGGCTGAATAAAGTTATCGGGTATCGACACCAGTTTATTGCGATGGTCTTCCAGCCAGTCGTCAGGGATAATCCAGACATCGGGCGCCTCGTCACCGGCGATAGCATCAACCGACCGTGACTCAAAAATATCTGGTTTGAGTTGACGTTGTTTAATAACTACCGTCTTAGCGTCCAGCTCGTCAATGGCCTGCTCGACCGAATCGAGGGTGAAGTCACTCTGCCAGACGGTCATGGTGGGTGTCTCGTTCGTGGTGGCGGGAGTGGCCTTCTTGCTGCAACCGATAGAGAGTAAACCCAAAGTCACTAAAGCCCCGTAGGCCGCGACCTGGCGCAAACCGTACCCCAACTTTCGTTTGTCCATTTACTTTATTTTAAGCGATTTTAGCCACATTGCGAAATCGTCTTTAATATCGGGGTGCTCGAGGGCCAGCTCCACACAGCCAATCATATACAATAGCTTATTGCCAATATCAATGCGCTTGCCCTGAATATGGGAGGCGTAAACCTTTTTTTGATCGGCAATCATGTCTCTAATGGCGTCGGCCAAGACGTATTCGCCGCCGGCGCCGAGGTCGGGGTTGAGTTGTTTGATGTAGTCAAAGACTACCGGTTTGAGCAAGAAACCGGCGACAGAAGAGAGGCGACTCTTCGTTTTATCGGGACCCGGCTTTTCAATAATGGAGGTGGCCCGAAAGTTCCCGTTTTCGGGGTAAGTCTCGACGATGGCGTATTTTTTGGCCCCTTCATCATCGGTGTCAAAGGTGGCGATGACACAGTCGGCGTCGGTCGCTTCGTAAACATCAATCATCTGTTGCAGAAACGGTTTTTGATCTTGACCGGCGAGCACAATGTCATCACCCCACTGCACGCAGAACGGGTCTTGGCCGACAATGGGTTGAGCCTGCAAGACGGCGTGGGCGTTACCGAGCTGCTCTTTTTGGCGGGTGTAGGTAAAGTGAGCCAGGTCAGAGACGGCCCGCACCTGTTCGAGCAAATCCAACTTGCCCGACTCTTTCAATTTCTCTTCGAGCTCCCAGTAATAATCGAAATGGTCCTCAATGGAGTGTTGGTTGGAGCTGGTGACAAAAGTGACCTCGCGGATACCGGCCCGAACGGCCTCTTCGACGATGTACTGCACGCTGGGTTTATCGACCAGCGGCAACATCACTTTGGGCAGGGCTTTGGTGAAGGGCAGACTGCGGGTACCGTAACCGGCGACGGGGACGACTAATTTAGTAACGGGAGCTAATTTGGCTGACATAAAAAATTCAAAAATTACTGCTCTTTAGGTATTGTAGCACTCCCGCTCCACATAAGCCGATCATTTGGTCACCGGGTTCGTCTTTCCGCTCACTAGCGTTCGCGGTAAGCCGGTCGGTTATGTCAGGTTCGTCTTTCCGGTCGCTTCGCTCGCGGTAAGCCGGTCGGGTAATATCTAGGTCGTCTTTCCGGTCGCTTCGCTCCCGGTAATCGTTTTGTCATCTATATTGGTTTACATTAAAGCTATGATTAAACGAAACAGGGCAATGGCAATCTTTGATGGCAAGCAGATTCGCCGTCATTGGGACGACGAGCGAGAGTTGTGGTATTTTTCGATATCCGATGTGATAGCCGTTTTAACTAAGAGTATTAACCCGGTGGCCTATTGGCGTAAATTAAAAGAGAGATTACTCAAAGAGGGTGGCAATGAAACCGTGACAAAATGTCACGGTTTGAAAATGCTCACTCCTGACGGGAAAATGCGTCTGACCGATGCGGCTGATACCGAGACAATGCTTCGTCTTATCCAATCAATCCCGTCACCCAACGCTGAACCGTTTAAACTTTGGTTGGCCCAGGTTGGCTATGAGCGACTAGAAGAGACGGCTGACCCCGAATTAGCTATCAATCGGGCGTTACAAACCTATTTGCAGAAGGGGTATAGTCGCGAGTGGGTTAATCAACGTCTAAAAAGCATTGAAATTCGCAAAGCTCTCACCGATGAGTGGGAGAATCGAGGGGTCAAAGCGCCGCCTGAATTTGCCATCTTAACTAATGAAATTACCCGAGCTTGGACCGGCATGACGACCAAAGAATACAAGCAGCTCAAGGACCTAAAGAAAGAGAATTTACGTGACAATATGACTAATCTGGAATTAGTCTTGAATATGTTGGCCGAGACGGCCACGACCGAGATCTCCGGTACACGTGAACCGATAAACTTTGATCAGAATAAGGCAGTGGCTCGTGAGGGTGGGGGCGTGGCCGGCAACGCTAGACGAGAGATTGAATCCAAAACCAACAAAAAAGTGATTACCGGTCAAAACGCCAAGAATTTTCTTAGTAACAAGGAAGTTAAGAAATTAAAGAGCGAGCGCCACGACCGTACGTACACGTAATTTGGAGTTCATTTTGGTTTCGTTACGCTAACCGAGAGATCATTCGTCGCCGGCGATCTCTAGCTTGGTAGTGCGGGCGTTTTCGGACTTAGGCAAGACAATAGTTAGCAGGCCGTTTTTCAGGCTGGCTTGGGCTTTTTTAGACTCCACCGGAAACGGCAGTTCAAACGAGCGCGAGAATGAACCCCAGTAACATTCCTGTAAGTAAAACCCTTCGGCGTCGAGTTGGTGATTATCCTCACGGGTACCGCGGATAGTGACGCTGGTGTCGGTAATCTGAATATCCAGATTCTTCTTATCAACCCCGGCGACCGGCGCTTTGATAATTAGCGAATCGTCGGTTTCGTAGGCATCGACGGCGAGCTGACCCTCAAAGTCGGCCAGCCAATCGTCTTGCTGGATGTCGTTGGGCTCGGCCGGTGCAGTAGCCGCCGGCACCTGATTGTTCTTACTACGCGAAAACCATTTCGGAGTCATTGCTCCCATTATCTATTTGATAGGCTTAAACCTCAAGGTGATGAATAACTCACTACCGATGAAGTGTACTGCCGTAGTCGAAAAGTTACTTGATGAGTTGCTGCCGCGCGAGTCGGTTGATGCGTTCGGCTTGGAACACCGGTGGCATTTGGTGGCAACGACGGTCAAATTGCCGGTACCCGTTTGGGCCGCTTACGATTACGAAGGGCGTGCGGCCGAATTAATAAAGTTAATCAAATTCGGTGGTCGGACTGATTTGATTGAACTGTTACTACCGTCCGCTTGGCCAGCGGTTTTACCGCAGCAACCGATTTTCGTTCCGGTGCCCCAGTCGCGGCAGCGGTTTGTAGAACGCGGTTATAACCAAGCCGAACTAATCGCCGCTTGTTTAGCCGGGCGCAGTGGTGGAGTGGTCTGGCCGTTATTAAGAGAACGACGTTCGTCACAACGACAGCATTTTTTATCACAAGACGAACGACTACAAAACCGGCGGCAGATCTTTGTCGATAACCGGCGGCTTCAACGGCTGACAATAATGAGTTCCGTTCCGATTTCAATGGTGCTAGTGGATGATATTGTCACTACCGGAGCGACGCTGGCTATTTGTCTCGAAAGCTTAAGAAGAGCCGGTTTTAAGCCGGCTCTGACGGTTACTCTCGCTACTACTCCTAAAAAGTTTATTTCAACACCCGGCCGATAACCTCTTTTGATTCGCTAATGGCTTCGCCGAGGGCGTCGCTGACGGTATCCACCGCTTCGGTACTAATTTTTTTGGCACCGTTTAACACTCCGGTCACGGCTGACTCTAACGCTTGGGCCGTATCACCACCCGCTTGACGAACACCGTTGATACTACCGCGCACCACACTGACGGCAGCTTCACCCAAGTCGGAGCCGGCTTCGTGGGCCGATTCTAAACCCTGACGAGCGATATCGGTGATACCCTTGGTGGTGTCGATAGTGCTCTTTTCAACCGCTTCGGCGATACCGGTAATGACGTTTTGGATTGACTCGGCACCGGTCTTACCGACCTCGCCTAAACTCTTAATAGCTGACTGAACCAACTCGGCCGGAACGCTGATGGCCTCACTGCCAACCTCTTGCACTCCCTCTAGGGCCGAGGTCGCTACTTTACCAACCGCCTCTATAAGAGCTGAACCGGCCTCACCGACACCTTCGACGGCGCCAACGACGGCCTTTTTAATATCTTCTCCAATGGACATAATATGGTTGCTTACTTTTAATTAATTATACTACGGTTTGCGGTTTAACTGATAGTTATTCATCAAGTCCAACGGACCGCGAATAAAATATTGTTCAAGATTGGCGGCTGTCAGTTTGACCCATTGGTAGCTCTGGTGCTCGTTTGACAAATTAATGGCTCCACTTTGATATTGGGCACCGAACAAAACCCAGAACAGATACACTTCTTGCTGCATTTTTTTGGAGGGGTAATGATGACGACCGATGGCGATTGGTTTAGTTGACTCAAGTTCATAATTAACGGCAGAGCCCAGTTCTTCGGTGACTTCACGCTTAATTATCTCGGCGAAGGGCAATTCTTTTTCAGTCGCTGCAATACGGCCGCCGGGCAGATCGTAAAAACCGGCCAGACTGCTGTCGTCGGGGCATTTTAAGATCAACGTTTCGCCGGCTTCGTTTTGCAGCAACAACTTCAGTGAGACCTGAAACCACTGGTTGTCGGTGACGGTGGGTCTGGTTGGCATTAAATTAACTGTAGCAGATTAGACGGTGGCTTCAGTAGTGGCTAGAATGGGCGTAATGGATGAAAGCCGCGTCGGACAAGTTGAGAGTATCGTCTTTCGGCGCGAGCACGGGGCGATTAAATATCTTGCGCTCAAGCGAAACGCGGCAAAGGGTGGTTTCTGGCAACCGCTGACCGGTGGTATCCACAGCGGTGAGGATATCAGAGTGGCCTTAGTCAGGGAGTTGGGTGAGGAGCTGGGCTTAATTGAGGGACAGTACAAATGATTAGAGATGATGTGACAATTACCTATCGACCGCACACCTCTGATCTGATTGAGATGCGGGTTAAATGGCTGAATGACCCAGCCGTGAACCAGCATCTTGGTAGTAGCCCGACTAACCAGGCGAAACAAAAAATCTGGTTTGAGCAATATGAACAGGACGAATCTAAACATTTCTTCACTATTCTGGCCGATAGCCAACCAATCGGGGTGGTGGGTCTAATGAAAAGCGATTTGACCCGAAAAACGGCCGAGGCGTTTGTAATGATTGGTGAAGCCGAATATCGCGGTCGCGGTTTAGGGGTGGCGGCTATTGAATATATCAAACAATATGCGACAGGTATTGGTTTGACCTCATTGTATCTGGGAGTTCATCAAGAAAACCAAGCGGCCATTCACGCTTATCAGTCAGCCGGGTTCGCCTTTAACCCGGCCAAAGATGACGCTGAATGGTTAGCTATGAACTGGCATAGTAAGACTTCATCACAGCTATTTCAAGATGTAAGCAGATGAAGGACACTTGCCGGTCTGCCTAATAATTCCCAGCGATTTGAGTTTCGCAAGTTTTGACTGAACGCACAATGTGTAACATATTTTTCAAATCGTGCAATAATCGCGCAATATTTGCGCCACAGACTAAACTAAAAATCTTTGGTACGCCTGACAGCCTGCCTGCCGGCAGGCAGGGATTGGTGGTCGTTAAGTTTGTTGTCGACGCAATATTTTTTACAGGTTAAGAGTACCGGTAGAGAGCGTTTTGACAAAAACGCCCCCTACCGGTAATATAGATATATGAAATTATTTTTATCTAATGCTGATTACCTAAGGAATTTCGAAGCTTTTCTCAGAAGTTTTGACCCCGCTAAGCCCAGTGAGCTGTCAATTGCTACTCATAAAAAATGGATAAATGTTCATCCGGTTGTTTTATCTATTGTGGCGGCTTTAGCCCATACAGTACATCCGTCTAAAGTCACTATTAGTGATGTTACGGCAACCTCTGGCCATTACTTGGCTCGTATGGGTTTATTTGAATCATTGGGCAAAAAATCTCCTTTCAAAATATCTGAACACGAGTCAGCCGGAAGATTCATACCTCTCACCCAAATACGGACCCAAAAGGAGCAAACTAACTTTATCACCGATATGATTCCCTTGCTTCATATGAATCCCCAACAAGCTGATGCCATCAAATATATGGTCGGAGAATTAGTGAGAAATGTTTTAGAACATTCTAGATCTAAATATGGTGCCTTTGTTGCAGCCCAATATTATGCTAAAACAAACATTGTTCGTTTGGGAATTTGTGACACCGGTATCGGCATCCGTCAATCTATTAATCAGTCATGGCCGGCAAAAACACATCTTAAGGCTATTAAGTTGGCCCTGACACCTGGCATAACGGGTACAACCACTAGGGAGGGAGGAACAGAGGCTAATGCTGGTGCCGGTTTATTTTTTATTAAATCTATGGCAATGGTAGCTCGCGATTATTTAGTTATATATAGTGGTTCAGGTTTGTATAAACTGACGAAAAGAAAACGTACTAAGGGTCTGCCACATCTTCGCATTAACCCTAATCAAGACAAACATTCGGAAACCGATAAGGCACCAATATTCCCAGGCACAGTGGTCGGTATTGATATCTCACTTGAAAAGACCAACGAGTTTACTGCTTTGTTGGCAGTTATTAGAGAGGCCTATACGCGAGCGGTCAAAGAACGCCGTAAACAACACTATCAGCAACCAAGATTCATCTAATATTTATTTATACTTATGACTATCACCATCAGAAAAGCTGCAGGTACGTTTGCCGAAAATAAAGATGTCGCTCGTGAAATACGAATTAAGAAGATTATGCCTGCTATCGCTAAAGATCGCGAGATAATTTTAGACTTTACCGATGTGACAGGGGCAACCCAATCATTTATCCATGCTTTGATCAGCGATGCCATTCGACAAAATAGAGTTAAGGCCTTTGACCTCTTGTTGTACAAGAACTGTAGTCCTATCGTAAAAGAGATTATTACAACTGTGACCGAGTATATGCAGGAGAGTTAAGGCAGAAATTTGGTACGCCTGACAGGACTTGAACCTGTGACCTTCAGATCCGCAATCTGACGCTCTATCCAACTGAGCTACAGGCGCTAACTACCATAACTATATTATATTTTGGTTAGTGCCTGCAGGTGTAACCGCTACAGGCGCAAAATACCCTAATCGCTTTAATATACCTTTTTGCGGCTGCAGGCGAAGCCGCCACAGGCGCAATAACTCTTAACAATATCTAACCATCGTCGATCACTATCATATATCGGATAATTGTTTAGTAGAGGGAAACCCTCGGAGCCTCATCAAGCTTGGTCCCGAGCGAAGCGAGGGTTGATGAGGTGAGAGAGTAGGTCGCGTTTTACCGCCGGAGTAAAACGACGACCGGTTCCCGAGACAAACAATTATCTGATTAGTAAAGATAGTGAGTGGCGGAGGGTGTGGGACTCGAACCCACAAGACGGCTTTTGACCGTCTACGGTTTAGCAAACCGCTGCCTTACCAATTCGGCGCAACCCTCCAGCGACGATAAACCAATCGTAGCGGAAAAACCACCCTCTCTACTAGTACCAGAAAACGGTACAAAAGCAATAAAATACCAGAACCGGGTGGTTCTGGTGAGAGGGAGCTTAGATGGGGGCATCGGGGTCAATACCAGCGGCGATCAACTCTGCCCGTGCCTGTTGGTAGACTGCCTCCCGCTTTTCGTTAATGAATGCTAGGGCCGCTGCCAGATCGGGGAAATCGTCGTCAGGCGGAACTTCGAAGCCGATGCCATCAGCGATGCCGGAGAAATAGCTCAAAGCCAGATGTTGGTCGATCTCGACGAGCTGACCTCGCTCGCTCTCTTTTCCTGTTTCGATAATCCAGTCAGCATAGCGGTAAAAATGGGCGTCGGCCGTTTGCGGGGTGGCATCGTAAGGTGTTACCACGATGACCAGGCAGAAATCAGCTCCACAACGAATCATTTTGTACATGGCGGTCTCCTTTCGGGCGGTAGAGCAATTTAAACAGAATAATTCTAATCTGTCAATCGTGTAAATAGATAACCTAATTAAAAAACCGGAACGGGTGTTCCGGTGAGACGGATGGGGGTTCAGACATTTGGCTCGATGGTGAGCCAGAACGGTAGGTCATGGTCACCAAGGTAGGCGTAGATGTGCGGATCGGGATGACGGTGGGTGGTTGTCTGCCCGCCCTGTTCCGGGCGGTGATCGGTTAGCTCGGTCGGAAACGGTATCTGGCGGTGTTCGCCATCATTACCGATAAAGGTGATCACCCCGTCTTCGACCAGTGCCGGGCAAACACCGTGTACCCGGTCACCGAGCCGTTGGAGCTGATCGCCCGGCTGTTGGACATCAGCGGCATTGACCAGGTACAACACCAGCCTCTCCCACCAATCCACACCATACGCTTGTGGATCGCGCTCCGAGTAGTGGCACAAGACGAAGGCCGGTTGCTCGATTGATCGCCAGGCGTAGGGGAGCCAGAAGTTACTGTGAGCGGTACCGGCGGCCAGATGATGAGCCAGCCAAGCGAGGTAGACATCTTGCTGGTAGAGCCACTGGCTGGGATGCATATTGGTATCGGCCACCTTGGTAAGGTCGACTCGGTCAGCTCTCATCTTACTTAACACTCTTTCGAACTCGGTTATATGTGCCCAGGCGCGAGCGAGCGACTCTGCTTCGGTCGGTAGAACCAGCTCGGGCCAAACAACGATCGGGTCAGCTTGTGATGCCATGCTGAACTCTCCTTCGGTTGAGTCTAGCAGCAAAAAGTGTTTGCTGTATAGGCTTAAAACCGAAACCAACGGGTGATGCGGTCGTTTAAGTACTCTTTGGCGGTCGGCTCCTCGGGCAAGTATTTGCCCAAGACTTCACGCAGTCGGGTGGTATTCTCTTCAGCCACCAAGATCGAAACGGGAAAACCGAACTTCTTAGGTGGAAAATCTACCGAGAGATAATCACCGTGGTCGGTCAGATGAAATGACTTAAACTGTTCGAAGACATAACTTTTTTCACCGATAACCAACCCTTGGGGGGTAATGTTGATGGCGATTGTCTCGGGCTTGTGGTTGGCTTTTTGGAGTAAGACAAATAATCCAAAGATAATGACGAGGGCGAAAGACCAATCAAACGATTTGAGCACTAAAAACAGCACGACTACCAAGGCTACCACGCCGACGACCGAGTAGAACCAGTTGCGGTTTTTGGCGTAGAAATAAAACTCGGGTGCGCGCCACGAAACCAGAGCCTGATCTTTATCATCTGGGGCCATTGATTTTATTGTAGCACCAAAAAACGGGTCGGTTCGGTGATCAAAACAATCAAAAAAGCCAGACGGTTAGTCTGGCTATGAGGTGAGGATGACCGGTCGGTTACCGTTCGGCGGCGATGGCGACGGCCGATTTCGTGACTCGGTGTGCTTGTTCAGCCGTCGCTACCAGCTCACAGATGGTGAGCCATTCGGGGGGAAAGGCTCGCAGCATCTTCTCGATGGCCACCTCTCGAGCGGCCGGGGTGCGAGCCTCTACCGATGCCAGATAGCCCTGATTCAGGTCGTTGTGCGGGTTCAACCAACTGCCGATATTGGTATAGCCCCGCAACCCGAGACCGAAGGCCACCAATTGGTGTAGTAGCATCGCTTTGGTCGCCTGCCACCGACTCTTACCCTGACGTCGTCGTCCTTGCCAGACTTCGAATCGGGGTTTGAACAGCCGGCCCAGCAGTCGGTCGAAGCGGTAGTATTGCTGCATCACCCTGACCGAGAGCCGTTGCACCTGCTGCAACGACAACTCTTGGCTGTGGCGTCGGACGTAGTGGCCGTTGAGAAAGACCCAATTCAGCGGAGCGTATAGACCGGTGAATGGTCGGTAAGACTGATCGCTCTCCCACAGGTGCAGCTGCTCGTACTCAAGCGAGCCGGGCAGGTCACTTAGGCAGAGAAACTGAACGGTCTCAATGCGTTGGGCTAAGGCCCAGGTTAAGGTGCGCTCGATGTCGGCCTCGGTATCGCCCGGCAAGCCAACGATGAACATGCCATGTACGGCGATGCCGGCGCCATGGATATCACTAATGACCTGTTCCATCTCCTCTCTGGTCTGATGCTTGTCGGTATCGTGCAGGGTCTGGTTGTTGATACTCTCCAGTCCCAGACAGAACCGGACACAGCCGGACGCGGCCGCGGCGTCGAGCAGTTCGGGGTGCTTGACCAAGGTCGGTATCTCGGCCTGGCAAGACCAAGGTATCTTCATATCCCTTCTTTTCAGCTCGGCACAGAGCTCTAGAAACCAGTCTCTGAAGACCACGATGTTATCACTGCTGAAGAAGATGTGGCCGATGCGGGGTAAAACAGCTAAAGCGGCCTCGATTTCAGCTACCATTCGGATGTCACTGTTGCGGTTGGTGCCGTTACCGTCACGCGTACGGACGCCACACCAAGGGCAACCGCGCGGACAGCCGGACATGCCATGAACGCCGAGGGTACGCAGAGTTTTGTCGGGGTCTTGTAAGGCACTCCAATCGGCGAGAGGCAGGTCGGTCAGTTGAACGTCGAGCAGGTGAGCGATATTGTGCTGGAAACGCCCGTTACTGGTGCGCCAAGAGAGACCGTTGATCTCGCGCAAATCGCTTGATGCAATAGCGTGGCCGGTCTGGCGTTGTCGGGCCAGCAGTTGCAGCAGAGCGGGTAAGCTGGTGTAGCCTTCACCTCTGATGACGAAGCTGCAGCCAAACGTCAGGGCCTCTTCGGTCTGCTGTAAGGTATGCTCGTTCAGCTCGTTTTGGGCGAAGTGGTAACCGCCCATAATGACCGGTTTCCACAGCTCACCGAACTGGTAGGCCAACATCAGACCGTGGGTGGCCCCGTTTGACATGACCGAGAGGCAGACACAGTCGGCCCAGTCAGCGATTTCAGTGACGTTGATATCCGAGAGTTCACCACTCCAACCTCTGACCTCAAAACCGTGCTCTTGCAGCACGGCGGCCAAAGCGGGTATCGCCCGCGGCATCAGCACGCCCGTATAGACGCTCTTGTGTCCCTTCTCACCGGCGAACTGCTTGGGGAAAGTAGCCGGTTCAATAATCGCGACTCGATAGCGTTGTACCATCTCGATTCCTCCTTTTTTGGGGTCGAGTATCGGTTTTTCAGGTTCGGTCGTAACCAGACTGCCTCTAGTTAACCCGAAAAAGGGTGAGATGTCGAGATGTTAAAGATAACGGGTGGGATTTGTTTGCTACGCAAACCCACGGTTAAATCTCTATTAGATAATGTTTTGGTGTTTAACCGTTCAAATCCCACCTCTTATCAAAACCAGTCCAACCAAACTAGCATTGAGTTAGTTTGGTTGGACTGGCGGACTGGATGCACTTTCATTCGAACACTTTATGGGTTGGTTTGATCAGATAAGACAGGTGTATGAAACAAAGTAGTCAGGAGTATTATCTGGTAAAGCCAAATCATTTGCAATATTGCATGTTCTAACAGTATTTGATACTATCAAATTGGTCGCGAGGCGACTCGCGCCCATCAAAAAGCGGACTGGTTTACAGGCCGTTTTTTGATATGTAGGGGAAGATTTTCAGACCGCAGCCAATGAGGCGATTTCCGATTCGGTCAAGCTTTGGAGATGTAACTTTAGCGTAGCGCCAGTAGTCCTGAGGTTCTTTATCGTATTCAAAAATATGGAATATAGGATAACAGTAAAGATCAGCGAGCTGGATGCCAACTGTGTTTTGGGAGTCTGAGTAAAGCAACCGCTCAACAATACGGCTCGTGGTTTTGTACCAGGCGGCACCCTGTGAAAAGCGCATACTGTGGTGTATGGATTCGAGGCGGTCCCCTATAAAGCGTTTCTCCACACGACCCTCACGAGGATCAATAATAATCAATCCGAGAGTGTCATTTCTTTCTAGGAATTTCTGTATCCGTTCAAGAAGAAAAACATAGGCAATCTCATATGGATTTTGAGACGGATATTGTTCCCAGTAGGATACCTTCGAAATAACAACCGAGATCAGAGTCGCAGGGATTTCAAGGAGGTATGATGCCAATTTTGCTTCTAGGTCGTTATACCGTTCACGACTATGCAGTTTGAGTGGTGATTCGTAATCTGGGAGGTCGGGGTTTGCGTAGCGGATGAAATTTGATTTGAATTCAACATCTGGATTAGTATAGAACTCGTTTTTTATTGTCCGGAGTTTGTCTTCAACATTACGGCGTTCGGTCTCACTAATAATACACGCTGTAAGAACTAAAAACTTCGTTCCACCTTGACTAAGTGGCGTTGTATCTCCAGATTCGTCAACATATA